>JAPKZA010000425.1 GCA_026394015.1 Acidobacteriota bacterium | reverse complement strand
TCCCGCAAATGGATGTCTGGTCACAGACCTGTTCTGTAGACCCCTTGCCTAGATTTCAATACCTGCCGCCGGCCAATGCGATTGACGAGAAGCCGCTTCGGAGTCCGAAGCAGGGGAAATCTCCGTTTTCCCTTGACAAATACCTATCATGGATATCCCCATCTCTTGCGGAGGGTAGTGGTTTGGGACGAACGGAACCAACGCGAGATTGATTTGCTCACCAACCAGCGCCAATTCGGCCCGACCACGATTGCCGCCATCTACAAGGACCGCTGGGAAATAGAGCTGTTTTTTAAAGCTCTCAAACAAAATCTGAAGGTCAAGAGCTTTGTGGGCACGAGCAAAAACGCGCTGCTGATCCAGACTTGGACAGCCTTGATCGCCATCATGCTGTTGAAGTGGTTGCACGACCTCTCCAAGGCGAAGTGGTCGTTGTCCAATCTAGCCTCGATGTTGCGTCTGAATCTCTTTACTTATCGTAATTTGCTTCTTTGGTTGGACAATCCCTTTAGCACCCCACCCCTGATCCCGGTCCCCGTGCAGTTGTCGCTCGAGCTGAGTTAATTGGGACAGACTACTGACCAATTCTCAAAAACGGGCGGAACATCGAGCCCCATCAACTCGGCATCGCGGCCAAAGCGGAAACATCATCAGCCGGTAGCATCCAAACACAGATGCGTTGATGCCCACGGGCAATCTTCTTGGACAGGAGGCAGTAACCCCAAAAACTAGACCTCAACTTTCCGAACCCAATTCCCACGGCTTAAGACCCATGTTTACAACACGTGTGGCCCGTTCTCGACTTGTTTTGGACAGCAGTGTCCTTCCTTATAGGCCTCCCGCCATGGACAAGATTTTGGCCGGGGTTTCTTCTGCCGGCGCGTCATCGAATGTAAGATATGCCTTATCCGCCGTGAGCCATTCTCCGTTCTGTTCGACCAGAATCATGCCGATCAACCTCAGGCAGGAATTACCATGCGGAAAGATGCCGACCACCCGCGTCCGCCGCCGAATCTCCCGATTTAACCGCTCGAGCGGATTGTTGGAACTGATTCGCGTACGGTGCGCCAGCGGATCGTGCAAGTAGCTCAGCGCATCATCGATGCCAGATTCGAAAATATTCATCGCTTTGGCAAAACGCGTTTGGAACTGCCGATTGAGGTTCGAGTCACCGCTCAGAGCCTCATTTCCCGTCGGCTGAGCCAGGGACAACGAGCATCAAATCAGCAGACAGAATGGTCGGGGCCCACATCGTTTCAATGTGCTCGACCACCAGTTCGGTTCCACGGGCGTGGCTGACGAAGGGTCGGGTTCGAGGATCATACATCGCGTCGGTAAGATCGCGGGCGAGAACAACTTCGAAGCCGAGGCGGGTCATCTGGCGGGTGCCAAAGCCTCGGTTCAAGATGCAGATATTCGTATGGACCCCCATCAACACGATCTTGTCGATGCCTTCCTGCCTACAGAAGTTATAGACCTCCTGGCCGCTTTCACTTACTCCGTCGTAACCGACAATGTCGATGGCGGGGTGCTGGCGGGTCCACGGGTAGGGCGGGCCGGTCTCTTTCTTAACGACAGGGTCGTCGCAGCCACCGGCGGAGTCGTCGATGGGAAATTCGCGCTCTTCCAACGGGACGCGGGGGCAACGATTGATGATGGGAAAGGGCGAGGCGGCCGTGGGGGCGAGCTTCAAACGTTCGCGGAACGGGGTGCCTTCGTAGAACTTCATGGTGTCGCTGGGAGCATGGATGATCATCACGCCGAGGCTCCGGGCGGCGCTGACGATTTGATTCATGCGGGGGGCCATGAGCCCGACCCGCTGGGCGGATAGGCCGCAAGTATGTGCGTCCCACATGTCGCAGATGATGATGGCGGTGCGGGCGACCGGCCACTGGAAGATCTTTTCGGTGGGGCCGGCACCCTTCGAGCGGCTACGTGTGCGCAAACTCAAGATGCCGGGAACCTTGGGGCGGTTAGGCAGGCTGGGGGCGGCGGTCAGGAGCATGGCCGCGGGCAGTGCGGAAAGGAAGGAGCGTCGATCAGTGAGTCTCATGATGTTTTTCCCAATCGTGTCACATTCGGGGTCCTGCGCTCCACCGGAGAGGAGAGAACCAGCGAGGTGGAGGTCAAGCCGAACGGAGTGAGGCGGTCAATCAGCTTTTGCAGATCGGCGACCGCTTCGACCCGTGCTTTGAGGATAGAGGATTCATCGCCGTTACAGCGATGGCATTCCAGGACCTCAGCGAGCTCGCCGGCAAAGGCCGTAAGGCGTTTGGCTTGGGCCTCGCTGCCGCTGAGGCGTATACGGACGAATGCGGCGACAGCGAGACCGAGGCGGGACGGGTTGATCTGGGCTCGGTAGCCACTGATGACGCCGGATTCTTCCAGGCGCCGGACCCGTTCGGCGGCGGCTGGGGTCGAGAGCCCGACTCGGCGGCCGATCTCGGCATAAGAGAGCCGCGCATCCGCATAGAGTTTGGCAAGAATCCGCCAGGAAAGTTGGTCCAACTGTGCGTTAATCATTTTGTCCCTTTCACTTTTCACACGATAACAAATTTCTCTTTTCTCGTTCCGTTTAGAATTTGCCATGCCAAGGATGGAAGCTATTCTTTACCCATGCCTCTTGCACGCCGCAGTTGGGCCGAACCATTCCGCATCAAGGTAGTTGAATCCGTCCGTCTGACGACGCTCGAACAACGCGAACGAGCGATCAGGAGGCGGGATACAACCCGTTTCTGCTGCGATCGGCTGACGTCTATATCGACCTGCCGACCGACTCCGGAACGTCAGCGATGAGCGATCGCCAATGGTCGGCGATGATGCTGGGCGACGAGGCATGCGCGGGCAGTGCGAGCTTCTATCCGTTCGAGGAGGCGGTCCGTCGAACCTATGGGTATCAGCATTTGATTCCAACCCACCAAGATCGAGGGGCGGAGCAACTGCTGTCGCAGTGCCTGATCCGAAAGGGCGATGTGATTCCGGCTAACATGTACTTCACGACGACGCGATTGCACCAAGAGCTGGCTGGGGGTTCGTTCGCCAACGTGATTATCGACGATGCGCACGACCCGGATTCGCTACATCCGTTCAAGGGCAATATCGACCTCAACAAGCTGGAGCTGGTGTTGCGGGAAAACCCGGGCCGGGTGCCGTATGTTGACGGTAAATAGGGCGGGTGGGCAGCCGATCGCGCTCGAGAATCTTCGGGCCGTCTATGCGATGTGCCAGCGGTATGGGGTCACGGTGATACTGGACGCGATGCAGATTGTAGAAAACGCTTAGTTCATCCAACAACGCGAGGAGGGGCAGGCAGATTGCACCGATCGTCCTGGACCTTTGCCGGTGCAACAATGGCTGTACGATGAGCGCGAAGAAGGATCCGTTGGCGAATATCGGGGGCTTTTGGCGGTGAATGAGCAGGAGTTGGCGGATGCGGCGTGCAATCTGCTGGTGACTTACGAAGGGCTACAGACTTACGGAGGGATGGCGGGCCGGGATATGAAGGCGGTGGCCGTGGGTATTGATAAGTCGGTGCAAGATGACCATTTTCGGACGCGGATCGGGCAGGTGGAGTATCTGGGCGAGAAGTTGGGGGGATGGGGTATGCCGATTGTGATGCCGATCGGGGGGCATGGAATCTTCCTGGATGCGCGGGCGCTTCTGCCGCACGCGCCACAGGAGCAGTATCCGGCGCAGGCGTTGGCGGCGGCGATCTACCTCGATTCCGGGGTGCGGACGATGGAGCGTGGGACCGTTTCCGCGGTGGGTCTATACGCAGGCCCATATGGATGTGACGGCCGAGAACCTTTACTTTGTTTATGAGGAGCGGAAGCGGATTCAGAGCGTGCGGATGGTTTTCGAGCCGAAGCTGCGGGGATTCTTTCAGGCGAGGTTTACAATCGCCTGAGCCGGATGTCCCAGGCGCGGCCGTCGCCGACGCTTAGGCCAGTTACTTTGCCGGAGGGATCGCGGCGGAAGAGGACGGAGGTCCCCCCGAACTCGAAGGCATCGCGGTAAGTGGGCTGGAGGCGGAGTTGAGTAACGGAGTTATCACGCAGGTTACGGTACATTCCCGTTATCTTTTGCAGGGTGGACAGGTCGACGGCGACGGGGACGGGCTTGGGCGGCGGGACGGCTCCGGTCCAGAGACGGGTAGTTTCGCGGCCCAGGAGCGCGGGGTTGGCCGACGCGGAATTGCACATGACGGCGACGGAGACGCCCTTGTCCGGGTAACGACCCAGCCACGTTCGGTAGCCGCCGGTGGCCCCGCCGTGGGCGACCTCGCGGAGACCGCCGACGGTACTGACGGTCAGCCTGGCAGCGGAAGAAATGGCTTTGCCGCTGCTTAAAATGGCTGGGGTTTGCTGGAGTTTTACGACTTCGGGGCCGCCGACTTTGGCATGGGTGAAGTTTTCATTCCAACGCAGCCAGTCTTCGACTGTGCTCAACTGGCCGCCGGCGCCAATGATGTTTTCTATCGGGGTGGCTTGGGTCCAGCCGTTGGGCCGGGGTGCGTAAGCGAGGGCACGATTGGGGACGACGGCGCGAAAGTCGTCGCGCCACTGCGTGTCAACCATACCCAGAGGCTCGAAAATAGCCTGGCGGGCAAATTCCTGAAACGTAGTACCGCCGTTGAGGGCGCGTTCAACCAGAATCGTCGCAATGTTGAAGCCGGTGTTAGTGTAGCTGTAGGCGGTGCCGGGATCGAAATTGAGCGAACTCTGTTTAGAGGCCAAGCGTAACAAATCCTGATTGGCGAGGACATAGCTTCCTTCCGGGGTGCCAGAAAGCCTTGCGGGGAGGCGCCACTCGCGGAGGCCACTGGTGTGGGAGAGGACGTGGCGAACGGTGAGCGGGGTACCGTAGTCAGGCAGTTCGGGGAGGTACTTGCGGAGGGGATCGTCGAGGGAGATTTTGCCCTGTTGGGCGAGGAGAAGAAGCGCCATGGCGGTGAACTGTTTGGCCACCGATCCGCTCTCGAAGACCCTGTCGGCGTTGATGGGCACCGCGCGTTCGAGGTCGGCCATGCCGTAACCGGCGGTCAGGGCGACCTTGCCTTGGTGGGAGACGCCTACGGCACAGCCAGGGGTGTGGGTATTGAGGGCGGAGAAGATGCGGTCGACCTCCGTTTTATTGGATTTGGCGGGTTGGGCTTGCAGGCAGGCGGCAAGCGTGAGGACGCAAAGGAGAGATTGCATACGGTAAAAGAATTTACAATCGAAGGCGCAGTGCCTATTTTGCCGACCGAGAACCTGGCCGAAGCGAAGCCGTTTTAACTGGATGGATTGGGATTTCGAGTAACTTTCGAGGCATCCCAGGACGGGCACACGGGGCTGCTGGGCGTGGTTCGCGGAACGATTAAGATTACGCTGGATTGCCCGGTGGACGGCCGCGAGGCCTGCGTTTCGATTCATGTCGACGACGTCGATGCCTATTACCGGGAATGGAGTTCGAAGGGGGCGGTTCTTCGAGCGCCGCAGGATGAGGAGTGGGGCGCGCGGACGTTTGACCTGCTCGACCCGTCCGGCAATACGCTTTTTATCATGGGACCCTTTCCAACGGAGCCGGGGAGCGATGGAGACGGGGCGGGCGAAAAGCCGGCGGGTGGAGTTGGTACCTCGTTAAGATAAGGCGAGATGCAACGACGTACCACTTTACTTTTCGCGTTGGCGGTTTTGAGCTTTTCGGCGGCGGGGCAGATCTCGCGGGAGAAGATTGAATGGCTCGACGTTTGGATTCCCGATACGAACGAACGAGGGCTGCCGCGGGTGCTACTGGTGGGGGATTCGATTACGCGGGGCTACGGCAAACAGGTCGAGACAGGGCTGCAGGGGAAGGCTTACGTGGCTCGGCTAACGACATCGAAGAGCCTGGGAGACCCTTTGTTGCTCGATCAGGTGGGGCTGGTGCTGGCAGAACACAAGTTCGACATCATCCATTTCAACAACGGGATGCATGGCGATGGATATAGCGAGGAGGCGTACGCGGCGGCGCTTCCGGCGATGCTTGCCCGGCTGCGGCGGGATGCTCCGGGGGCGCGGATTGTGCTGGCGACGACGACCGACGTGCGCGAGCGGAACAACTTAGACAAGGTACTGCCGAAGACGGGACGGATGGTGCGGCGGAATGAGTTAGTCTTCGCGTTCGCGAAGCGGGAGCATCTGCCGGTGAATGACTTATTCGGGTTGATCCGGGATCATCCGGAATATCATAACGCCGACGGAGTGCACTTCAACGAGAAGGGCAGCGCGGCGCTTGCGGCGCAGGTGGTCAGCGCGATTTCGCAACTGCTGCCTTGAGCGGGGGGCGGAGCATGTCAGGCCGGAGTTGCCGGGGCGTGACGGCGCCGACCATGATCATGTTGCGGGCGAGTTCGGACTGGAGCGTCTCCATGACGGTTTGGACGCCTTCGGCACCGTACGCGGCGAGGCCCCAGAGCGGCGGACGGGTGACGACAACAGCGGAGGCGCCGAGGATGAGCGCCTTGAGGATGTCGGTGCCGCGGCGGAAGCTGCCATCAATGAGCACGGGGATGCGGCGTTGGACGGTGGCGACGACGGCGGGAAGGAGGGCGATGGAGGAGAGACGCGTTCCGTAAGTGGAGAGGATGAGGCCGCTGACTCCGCGGGCAATGGCGGTTTCGACGTCGGCGGGGCGGAGGAGACCCTTCAGGACAACGGGAGAGCGGAGACGGGCGAGGGCGGCCCAGTCGATGGGTTGGTTGGGGGGGAGGGTGATGACGGTGACGGGGGATCCAAGGGAAGGCTTGATTTCTAGTAGGGTTGTTTGCAACCAGTAGGGGGCGGGGATTTGGTCGAGGGGATAACTGGATTGACTACTGAGGATGAGCGTGGCTTGGGCGGCGGCGGCTCCGCGGGCCATGGCGAGTTCACCCTCGGGATGGAAGCGCGTTTGGTGCGCAGCGGGGCCGATCAGAATGGGCGCGAACATAGTTTGGCCGAATAAGTTGGTGGTTAGATCGAGCTTCGTGGAATCGACCATCAGCCGGGAGCGGAAAGTAAGTCGTTCGAAGTCGGCTCGCTGGCTGCCGGCAATGAGGGCGAAGGTGGCGACCGGCAGTTTGCTCTGGGCCATGGCTTCAAACTCGAGGACGTTGACTAGTTCGCGCGAGGGAGTGCGGGGCGGAGGCGGGAGCACCGGAGGCGCGACGGTAGG
>JAPKZA010000231.1:76201-82899 GCA_026394015.1 Acidobacteriota bacterium | reverse complement strand
TGGTGAACCGAGGGGCGCAGAAGTTGCTGGTGCAGACGAATCGGAACGGGGTGTTTTATGTTCTGGACCGGACGAATGGGAAGTTGATTTTGGGTAAGCCTTACGTGCGGCAGACTTGGAACGACGGGTTCGAGGCCGACGGCCGCCCGAAGGTGAAGCCGGATTCGGACTCATCGCCGGAGGGCCGGACAGTGGCACCGAGTTTGGTGGGGGGGACGAATTGGCAGTCGCCGTCGTACGACGCGAAGTCGGGATGGATGTATGTGGTTTATGCGGATGCGCCGCAGCGGTATTTGCGGGAGCCTTCGGTGTATGAGCCGGGTAAGGCTTACTGGGGCGGGCGGAGTATGCCGACAGGAGAGCCGGTGTTGACGGGGGTGAAGGCGATTGACACGGTGACTGGCGAGACGAAGTGGGATTACAAGTTGTCGCGGGGATCGTTGGCGGCCGGGGTGTTGGCGACGGCGGGGGGCGTGTTGATGGTGGCTTCGGCGGATGGGAACTTGATTGCGCTGGAGGCGAAGACGGCGAAGGTGCTGTGGAAGATGCAGACGGGCGGGGTGATTTCGTCGTCGCCGATGAGTTATTCGGTGGATGGGAAGCAGTTCGTGGCGGTGTCGGCGGGTGGGGCGCTTTTGAGCTTGGGCTTGCCGGAGTAATGCGGTGAGCTGGTGGGTGCTGATGGCGATTGTCGCGGTGCCGTTGGGGCTGGACCAGTTAGTTCCGGCTCCGGCGGAGAACCCGCTCGACGCCGGGAGGATTCGGAAGGGGCGGGAGCTGTTTTTCGATAAGCGGCTGTCGCGGGATGGGACGGTGGCCTGTGCGAGTTGCCATGATCCGGGGTATGGGTTTGCGGATCGAGAGGCGCGGGCGGTGGGGATTGGGACGCATTTTTGGGATGGGCGGGCGGGGAGTTTGGAAGAGCAGGTTTTGCAGCCGATTGCGAATCCGTTGGAGATGGGGATGCGGGTGGACGATGCCGCGGCGCGGGTGGGGTTGACGCGGGAGGAGTTGGCGCGGGCGCTGGCGAGTTACGTGCGGACGATTTTGGCGGGGGATAGTGCTTATGATCGGTTCGTGGCGGGGGATCGGGGGGCGTTGACGGCGGAGCAGCAGGCGGGTTTGCGATTGTTTCGGGGGAAGGCGAACTGTGGGGCGTGTCATTTAGGGCCGAATTTGACAGATGAGGAGTTTCATCGGACGGGGGCATTAGGGGCGGACGCCGGGCGATTTGAAGTGACGCGGGAGGAGCGGGACCGGGGGGCGTTTAAGACGCCGACCTTGCGGCAGGTGGCGGAGACGCCGCCGTATTTCCATGATGGGTCGAAGGCGACACTGGAGGCGGTAATTGAGTTTTATAACGAGGGGAAGGGCGGGGATGCGGAGATCCGGCCGTTAGGGTTGACGGCGGAGGAGACGGGGCAGTTGGTGGCGTTGCTGCGGTCGTTCACGGGGCGGGTACAGGAGGGGCTGCGATGATGGCGTTGGTGCTGGCGTTGCAGCTTTGGCAGCCGGTGGATTGGCGGGCCTTGTTGCCGCTTTATGAGGCGCGGGCGACGGATGAGGCAGGGGTGCGGGATGTAGCGTTGTTTTTGATGCGGGAGCAGCAGTGGGCGGCGGCGGAGCCATGGTTGCGGAAGTTGGGGGCGGCCGAGTTGTTGGCGGATAGCTTGGCGGCGATGGGTCGGAAGGAGGAGGCGTTGGCGGAATATGCCAAGGCTTCGACGACGCGGGCGCTGGCGCGGCGGACGGAGTTGACGGGGGATCCGCAGTATCTGGAAGCGGCGTTGCGGCGGGAGAGATTGCCGGGGTATTTGAACGATTTGGGGCTGCTGTTGAAGGGTACGGCGCGGGGGGAGGCGTTGCTGCGGGAGGCGTTGGCCCTGCAGGAGAGGAAGCTGGGGCGGGGGCATCCGGAGGTGGGGACGACGTTGAACAATTTGGGGAGCGAGTTGCTGGCGAAGGGGCGGTTGGTGGAAGCCGAAGCGGTGCAACGGCGGAGCTTGGCGATTCTGGAGGCGACGCTGGGGCCGCGGCATGTGCGGACGGGGTTGAGCGCGAGCAACCTGGGGGACATCTTACAGGCGGCGGGGAAGCCGGCTGGCGACGCCTACGAGCGGGCTTGGACGATTTTCAACGCGCAGTTGGGCCTGCGGCACCCTTGGACCGAGGAAGCGGCAGCAGCGGCTTTAGCGGAGCGTAAGTCCCGATCCAGTGGTTTGAAAAAGTAAGCTGAGGGCCGGCGGCGACTTTGGGCATGTGGCAGGACTCGCAGGACTGGGTGGTGATTTTGGATTTGTGGGAGACGGCGGGGTGGCAGGTGGCGCAGGTGGATTTGGTCTCGCCGGAGTGGGGGTCGTGGCAGGTGGTGCAGCTGAGGTTGCCTTTTTGGAAGCAGGCGCTTTGGCTGAGGGAGACGGGTTGGTGGCGGACGTTCCAGGGGTCCTGCCAGTTGACGTCTTCGCCGGGCTTGGGGGGTTGGCGATGGCAGGCGCCGCAGAGGTCGTTGAGGCCGGCGGGGTTGAGGATTTTGGGGCGGAGGAGTTGGGCGTGGTCGGCTCCGGGGCCGTGGCAGGCTTCGCATTGGACGCCGAGTTCGGCGGGCTGAATGCCCTGCTCGCGGGTGAAGGCGAGCTTACCGGTGGAGTGGCACTGGAAGCAGCGGAGGATTTGGGCGCCGGGGTCGAAGACGCGGTATTTGACGCCGTTGGGGTTAGTGTGGCCGGGGGTGAGAGCTTTCGAGTTCGAGCGGGTGTATTGGGAGAGGCCGTGTTCGAGGTAGTGGTCGGGGTCGAGGCGGGAGACGGGCGTCGAGGCTTGGCGGCCGGCGCCGAAGGACCAGTGGTCAGCGCGGCGGGAGAGGGCATAGGAATGGGCCGAGCGCTTCTGGGCGGCGGCTTGGGGTTGGTGACATTCGGCGCAGGCCGCGGCGCCGGTAAACTGGGCGGCGGCGGGCGTGAGAATGAGGGTGGACAGGAATACTGCCCTGGTACTGAGGCTGACGGACAAGCTACTGGCCACATTGTAGCGTTTCATGCGGATTCGGTTAGGGCTTACGCGGCGGACGCCGCTTGGGCATGTCGCAGTTGGAGATGTGCATGGGGTTGGGCGCGGCGGGGAGTCCGCCTTCGAGCGTCCACGGGGTGATTGATTTCAGTGCTTCGGCGACGGTTTGCACGGTACCGTTGGGCACTCCGGCGGCATTGAGGCGTTGCTGCCAGTTGGCTTTGGAGTCGGCGGCAAAGAGGGGGACCAGCAGTTCGACGAGTTCGCTGCGATGCTGCACGCGGGCGGCGTTGCCGGCAAAACGGGGGTCCGTGATCCAGCCGGGCTGGCCGAGCTCGGCGGAGAATCGTTCCCAGATGCGTTCGTTGGGGACCCCGACGGCGAGATGGCCATCGGAGCAGCGGAAGACTTGGTAAGGGACGATGTTGGCGAGGCCGAGGCCGGCGGGGCGGGGGTCGATTCCGGCGAGGAGGGCGGCTGAGGTGAGAGGCGACATGCCACTAAGGAGACTTTCGAACAGGGAGACGTGAATGCGGGCTCCTTCGCCGGTATTCTGTTTTCTGACGAGCGCGGCGAGGATGGCTTGGCCGGTGAACATCGCGGCTAAGATGTCAGCGACCGGGAACGACGTTTTGCCGAGTTCGGAGCCCGGCACGGCGCTGGTGTGCATGAGTCCGCTGAGGGCTTGGATGATGAGGTCGTAGCCGGGCTGGGTGGATTCGGGGCCGAAGCCGCTGACGGAGGCGTAGATGAGTTGCGGGTTACTGACACGGAGAGTGTCGTAGCCGAGGCCGAGGCGGTCCATGACGCCGGGGCGGAAGTTTTCGACGACGATGTGGGCGGCGGCGGCCATCTCCAGCACCCGTTGTTTGTCGGCCTTGAGATCGAGAAAGAAGCTATCTTTGTTTCGATTCAGACCGAGCCAGTAGGTACTGTCTTCTTCGAAGAAGGGCGGACCCCATTGGCGGGTTTCGTCGCCTGCGCCGGGTTCTTCGATTTTCCAGACCACCGCGCCGAGGTCGGCGAGCAGCATGGTGCAGAAGGGGCCGGCGACGGCGCGGGTGAAATCGAGGATGCGGATGCCAGCGAGCGGTAGACTCACGCGGTGGGGGCCGTTTCTTTGACCGGCGGCACGATGGAAGCCGGGATGAGGAAGCCGCGGGTGAGCAGGCCCATGAGAACCGGCATGGCCGCGTCGAGGATTTTCTCGAAAGGCCGTCCCACGGACTCGGCGAGTTCGAGGAGCAGTTGGCGTAACGTGACGGTCCCGTCACAGCGGGCGCAGAGCTTCGCGATGTGGTGATCCACGCGACCGGTATAGTTCAAGGGCTCTTCAAGAAGTAGTTCGGCGGAGATTTGTCCCCAGCGAGCGCCATCCTGGGCAAGAAGGTGACGCATGCGAGCCTGCGGAGCGAGCCTGTAGGATTGATCGAGCAGTTGGTCGAGCGAAGAATTTTTTATGTTGTCGAGAAGATCGAACATCATGAGCAAGGTCGAGCCCCATTGGCCACGCATCTCGTCCGGGGCCTCATCGGCGTAGAACCAATTCTCGCCGGTTCGCTTCCGCATGACCACTAATCCGGTCTGCATGGATTGCATGCCGAGCGCTTCGTAGTGAGCCACCCAGCGGTCATATTTTCGAGAGTATTCCGCCAGGGAGAGGCGGCGTTGATCCCCCTGCAGCCATGTCAGAGCGTATCGGCTTGGTTCGACCGGAGTGCCATAGGAGATCCAAACGTCACAGCCGTTGCCTGCGGTCCACTGTTGCATCCGTTCGTTGGCGGAGGCGCCCAGCAGCGAAGCCCATTCGCAGACGGTAACACTGATGCCGCCCTCCTCGAGAAAAGCTCCCGCGTTTCGAATGACGGTTTCGGTGACCCGGTCCCCGCCGAGGCCTCCGTCCCGGTATTGGGAGGTCGATTCCGGCGAGATGACAAACGGCGGATTGGCGACGATCAGGTCGAACTTTTCTCCTTCGACGGCGGAGAAAAAGTCGGAGTAGCGGAAGTCGATATTGGCGGCTCCGCTCAGTTGGGCCGCGAACCGCCCCAAATTCAAGGCCCGTTCATTGATGTCGACGCCGACAACGTGATCAACGTGCTTGGCCAGTTGGAGGGATTGCACTCCTCCGCCACAGCCAATGTCGAGAGCTTTGCGCACGCGTCGCCGCGGAGTGGCGTTGGCCAGAGTGACGGAGCTAGGGCCCGCGGCCATGACGAGATGCTTAA
Organism: Acidobacteriota bacterium; assembly: GCA_026394015.1. Classification (GTDB taxonomy): domain Bacteria; phylum Acidobacteriota; class Terriglobia; order Bryobacterales; family Bryobacteraceae. Next base: position 77,665 of record JAPKZA010000231.1, on the reverse strand, counting down.
CCAGTTCGGGCGAGTTGTCGGTGGCCCGATCAGCGACTATGTAGATGTCCTTGATCGAGATCAAGGCAAGGGGGCAAGTGATCGTCCCGGCTTCTGATCGCTTCAAGAAGTCCGCGGCCAAGAGGGCTTCAAACAGGGCCTCCCCAAGCGCTACCCGGCAATCCGTTTCGGCCACGGGGAGTTCCCCCACGAAGAGGAGGATCATCGTGGCGAGGCCCGGATCCGGGGTCTTGATGTGTTGCAAGACGGGGAAGGCTCCGCCAAGGGTGGGGTCGCCCTGCATGAAGGCGGGCAGGATCTTATGGAACGTCGCCTCCTGATAGTTCAACTCCAGCAAGCGGGCCCGGAGCTTGTCGATATCGGCAGTGGCAATCGACGAAAACGGATTCAGTACGGAATCAACAGACATGGATGGGAAGGTCTCTTGTAACGAATCGCGGGATTAGAATAAATTTTCCATCACACCAAATCGTTCATGGGTCATATTACACCGACCCCGTGTATAATCGGGAGCACAATGCCTAAAACTCCGATGGCAGAAGTATTTATCGATGTTGATCCGCAGCGCAAAACGACGGCTCGGCCAGAGCCGGACGCACCGTTTCACATTCTTTTGCTGGGTGACTTTTCCGGACGAACGAGTCGCGGAATCGTAGAGCCGTTGACCGGCAGAAGGCCGGTGTTTATTGATCGTGACGAGATCGATAGCGCGATGCGCGACCTGAAGGTGCAGCTTCGCTTGCCGCTCGGCTCCGACGGGGCGACGGCGGACATCGACATTAAAGAGCTGGAGGATTTTCACCCGGATCGCATTCTGGAGACGCAGCCCCTTTTCCACGCGCTGAAGCAGATGCGGAAGCGGTTGGCGAATCCGGCGACGTTCAAAGCCACGACCGATGAGATTCTGGGCGGATTGGCGCGGGCTCCCGAGCCCCCGGTCGCCCGAGCGTCGAGCGATATTTTAACGGGGAGCTTGCTGGACGCGATTGTGGAGGGCGGCTCACCAGCTCCCGCGAACGCGCCGAAGCGGAAGCCGGCCGACGCGTTGCTCGCCTATGTGCACGACTTAGTCGCGCCCCATCTGGAGAACAACAAGAATCCGGAGCAGGACAAGCTTCTGGCGGAACTGGATCTGACGATCGCGGGCCAGATGAGAGCGTTTCTTCACCAGCCGTTGCTGCAGAGCCTGGAGAGTTCGTGGCGCGCACTCGACTGGTTAGTGCGCCATACGGAGACCGACCGGCAACTCAAGATCTACTTGTTGGACGTGAGCAAGGCAGAGATATTCTCGGATCTGGCGGCGGCAAGCGATCTGCGTGCTACCGAGCTGTTCCGTTTGCTCGTTAAGCAACCTGTGCAGGGCGAACCGTGGTCGCTGCTGGGAGCGGACCTATACTTCCGGCCGTGGATTGAAGAGATCGAGCTGCTGGCTCGGCTGGCGATGATCGCAGACCAGGCGGGTGC
>JAPKZA010000231.1:0-76161 GCA_026394015.1 Acidobacteriota bacterium | reverse complement strand
TGATCGCGGGGGGAGATCCTTCGATTCTTGGCGTCAAGAATCCCGAAGACCTGCGTCATATGGAAGAGTGGGAGGCAGGGAATCCGGTGTGGGCCGAGATGAGAAGACTGCCGGAAGCCCGCCGCATCGGCTTGGCGCTACCCCGGTTTTTGCTGCGGCTCCCTTACGGCAGACTCTCGAACCCTACGGAAACCTTTCCGTTCGAAGAGATGCCCAATCGAACGTCTGTTCATGACGGCTATTTATGGGGGAACCCCATGTATGCCTGCGTGCAGTTAATTGCTTACGCTTTTTCGGTGAATCAATGGGATATGAAACCGGGGCAATTCCAGAATATTGAGAGCATGCCTCTCCACACCTTCCTGGAGTATGGAAGTTCGGAAGTGAAGCCCTGTGCCGAAGTGCTCTTGACGCTGAAGGCCGCCGAAGGCATGATCGCCGAGGGACTAATCCCTCTTTTAACGATGAAAGGGACCGACACCGTTCGAGTCGGCATGTTTCAATCGATCGCGGATCCGCCATTACCTCTCGAAGGTCGTTGGCGGTAACCGGATCCCGCAGCGTTTCGCCGTACAATGGGATGTACCCTTTATAATGACTCAACCCGAAAGACAACAGTTCCACGAGATGCTCCTCGCCAAGCAAACCGTACTCCAAGACCGGATGGCGCGACGCGACGACTTGGAAGTTCAGGTTTCACCCGATGAGTTCGACGCCAGACTGCAGCTGGTGGATCGCGAGTTCCAGAGCGGGCTATTGCACCAAACGGCTCTGGACCTGCGGCAAGTGCGATCCGCCCTGCAGCGGATGGACAATGACAGCTATGGCGTTTGCGGCGAGTGCGACGAGCCGATTTCGATCGCGCGCCTGAAAGTAATCCCGTGGGCCAACTACTGCATTAAGTGCCAGGAGCAGGTCGAACTGGAGAAACTGCAAGAGAGCTCTGTCGATCAGACGGCAGAGTTAGTTTCCGGAAGCGACTAGGGGGGAAGGCCCCCCCTTCTTCTATCTGTGAAGGCGAATTTCCTCGCCTTCGTTCACTCCGCTGACGATGGAGGCGTGGGTATCGTTCGCTAACCCGAGCTTTACTTCGCGGGCGACAAAGCCGTTAGCGCTTTTGACTTCGACGAACGACTTTCCATTTTCGGTGTAAACGGACTGTTTCGGCACCAGAAGCGCGTTCTCAACTTTGTCAAGGACGATATCGGCAGAGCCGGAAAGGTCCGGGATCAGCCGGGGATCGGAGCCGTCGAAGGCGACCTTGATGGGAATGCTACGGATGTAGGCGTTTTGCCGCCAGCCACCGCTGGCGATGGCACCAATGCTGACCACCTTACCGGTCATCTGCATGCCGGGGAAAGCGTCTAAGCGCATCTGTCCAGGCTGGCTGATCCGGAAATCGTCACTTTCAGCCTGATTGATCTTCGCGTCGAGCATCATACTGGAGGGGTTCACGACTTTCATGAACGGTTGTCCCGGCGAGACCGAATCTCCCGTCTCGATGGTACGCATGCTGCTTCCGCCCCAAGTCGACTGCAGGACGGCTAGACCGTCCATCGGGGAGAAGATCACAAAACGCTTCACATCGGCATCGTGACGACCGAGATGACGCTTATGGCGTTCGAGCGTAAAGTTCAGGATGGCAAGATCGGCCTCTTGCAGTTTTTTTGTATTGCCCAGATCCGTCTGCACCTGCTTGTAGCGGGCCGCAGCTTCCTCTTCGGCCAACTGTAGCAGTTGACGTTCCACTTCCGTCCGCACTTCACCAGCCGACGCTTCCAGCTTTGCTTTGTCGAGATCGGCTTTGGCGACCTGGATTGTCTGTTCGAGATTCTTCCAGTCGATCTCCAGCTCTGCTTTCCGCTTCCGCACATCCGCAGTCGCGGCTTCTACGGTATCTTTGACGTCATCGATATGGTCTTGGAGACTCTGACCGTCGATCTGCGCAAGGAGATCCCCTTTCTTAACGACGGCACCGGAGGTGACCATCTTAAGAAGGACCATCGGGCGATTGCCCTCCGGGCCCCGAATCATCGGAGCGGTCACGTTGGCGAAGTTGCGCGCGGCGGTGGTCCCGGTGATGCGGAGCGTCTTCTGTAGCGAGCCGCGCGTCACTGTGGTGGTCGGAATCACGACAACCGTACTCTGCGCTTTCTGGGCCTCTAAAGGCTTGTAGCCATATTCGTAGGCCGCCCAGGCGCCGCCGGCGACCAGACCAAAGATGAGAAGAGGTTTCCACTTGCTACCTGCCGGGGTCTCCGGCGGAAGCGCGGGTGCCAGACGTTCGGGTTGACCTGGGGGGGTCGGTTGCGGGGTCGGGTTCAATATTGCCGACATAAAGTTCTTGTGCCTCGACTTCGGTAGGTTTGGGGACGGACTACCTCAGCGGAGAAGGCGCACAGGGCCGGGCAGAGGTTACGCAGCTTTTACTTTAGCACTTGAGCAGGTTTGTCGGGACGGGGTAAAGTTTCGCGCGCCATCGGTCGATTTGCCCCTAGGGACAGTTGGCCCCGAAGGACGATTCATGCGCAGCATTCTTCTGATCGCGAGTTTAGCTTTTGCTGGGGCCCACTCGGCCGAGGTCACCCGAGTGTCCGCCCCCACTTTGGGAGTGGTTGCCGATCCCGCATCGGGACGGTTGATTGCAATCGAAGGAGTGCCGGGAAGGCTCAACTTGGGAAGAGAGATCCTGCCGACGGCGGTGGAGGCGGCTTGGCTGGCAGCTGAATCTTACGCGCTGGTTCAAGTTGACGGCTCGTGGAGATTACTCGAATGGAATCGCGACTGGGCTTTGACCCGAACGGTGGAACTCGGGGCGCAAGACTGGGCCCACGTTGCTTGGAATCCGTCGGGGTCGGCCTGGCTGGCTTGCGGGGACGTTACGCCGGGATGCGCGGTTTATCGGGTGAGCGACGGAACGGTTATCCGCCGAATTGATTCACAAGCGAAGTTGGACGCGGTAGCGCTGGCCGACAACGCAACCGATGCTTTATTGCAGCGCGGCAAAGTTGCCGTTGTTTGGGGCAAGGACAATGAATTGAGGGTGATTGAGGGCGGAGTGGCGGCGGCGGCATTCCTTCCTGGCCAATCTCGACTGGCTCTCGTGCAGGATGCCGGATCGGTGCTCTTGTTCGACGCCGCGACGCCCAACCCGGCCCAACTGGAGACTGAGGAAGGGGCCATCGGCGCGGCCTGGGCCCCCGACGGTCGCTGGTTAGTGATCGCTTATCGGGATGGCAAGATCCGGCTGGTCGACGATTCCGGTCGGATTTCCGGCGTTGCAGATTGCGAATGTCGGCCCGGAGGGCTCTGGCAGATGGGCAGGAGCGGGATGTTCCGGCTGCAGGAGAGCACGAAGCAGCAAATATTTGTGGTTCGCGTCGACGATGGAGCGATCCAGTTTTCGATGTTGCCGGGCCAGGAGCAGGAGGTACGTTAATGCAGACGAATCAGGAAGTCAACGTGAAGAACGACGAGAGGGCTTTTACGGAAAGCCTGATCGCTCTCGGTAAAGCCTTAGACCAGGAGCGAGGAGCCCCTGCGGTTTCGGTAGAGGCAGAGGTCCCCGCAGCAAAGGCCCCAGTAGAGGCACGGCTTCGGAAATCCGTTTTGCCCGTGATTGTAGTTTTGATCAGCTGCTTCGCGTTTCCAGTTGGCGTCCAGGCACAAGCGATCCGGGACCTACCAGGCTTCAAGACCCGATCTGTACCACGAAACGATGATGGTTCGAGCCCCTTCGTCGGGCTGCCCTTCCCGATCAATTTCTTCGGTCGGTTACGCGCCGGATGCTGGGTAAACAATAACGGGAACATCACCTTCGACCGCGCGCTTTCTACGTTTACGCCATTTGGGCTCGAAAGCACGCGGACCGAGATCATCGCGCCGTTTTTTGCTGACGTCGACACCCGGGGAATGCTCTCTCAGCTGGTCACGTATGGCGAAGACGTCGTGAACGGTCGGGCGGCATTCGGCGCAAACTATATCAACGTTGGATACTTCGCCCAGCACGACGAAAAGCAGAACAGCTTCCAGGTGGTGCTGATTGACCGTTCCGATACCGGTTCCGGAAATTTTGACGTCGAATTCAACTATGCACGGATTTCGTGGGAGACCGGCGACGCCTCGAACGGCGTCGGTGGCCTCGGCGGTGTTCCGGCGGCGGTCGGTTGGTCCAATGGTTCGGGCGGACCGGGCACGAGCTACCAATTGCCCGGGTCGTTGCTTGTGGGGGCGTTTCTGGATACCGGTCCGTCGGCGCTAGCCCGCCGTCGGCTGAACTCTCCCGTGATTGGGCGGTATCTTTTTCGAGCGCGCGATGGGCAGTTGAGCCCGGGACTATCGATCTCGACGGGGAACCTGCTGCCCGACGCTCGGACTGGCTCCCCGTACTCATCCACTCTAACGGCTGAAGGTGGAACCAGTTATCGCTGGACGCTTTTGCCTGATCCAGGTCAAACGCTCCCCGGGCTAACGCTGAGCGCCGGAGGGATTTTGTCAGGTACCCCAACCGCTATGGGGAGTTATCAGTTCACGGCTGTGGTGACCAGCCGCATCGACGGTGTCGATGAGACGGCGACGCAGCGGTTGACTCTTCGCGTGCTTCCAGCGGCACTGGAGATTTCGAGCCGGAGCTGCCCGTTGCCCGACGCGACCGTGGGTGTCGCCTATGGCCAGGGCCTCCTGGCTAGCGGTGGCCCTGGACCCTATATATGGTCGTGGGGAGAGAATGGCGTGAGTCCGGTGCCGGGGCTGAACTTGGCCGAGAATGGCGAACTTTCCGGCGTGCCCAGTCTAGGCGGGTCGTACAACTTTATATTGCGGGTGGCAGGGAGCGCGCGGACGGAGATAGCGGCAGGCAGCCAAACGTGCACGTTGAACGTTCGGCAACCCTTCCAGCAGCTCACGGTAGCGGCGTGTCCTATTGAGTGGGGCACCGCAGGTGTTCCTTACGCAGAGACGGTTCGGGCGGGCGGTGGCCTCGCCCCGTACCGCTGGACGGCGCTGGGCTCGCTGCCTACGGGAATGCGCCTCGGTGAGTCCGGATTGCTGAGTGGGATCCCTGGAAGCACCGGGAGGTTCGTGTTCGGCCTTGAAGTGGCCGACGCGCTCGGCCGGACGGGTCGCACGAACTGCAACCTTACGGTCGGCAGCCAAGCGCTGACGATTCAGAACAGCTGTCCGTTGGGCACGATAGAAACCGGAGAGCGAATGAGCCGCGATCTCGACGCTTCCGGCGGCACCGCGCCTTATTCCTGGAGCCTAGTCGGGGCCATCCCCCCGGGATTGACGTTGAGCGCGGAGGGGCAGTTGCGGGGTTCGGCAAATGCGGCCGGCTCCTATGCGTTTCAGCTGGTGGTGAGGGATCGCAATGGGTTGAACGCCGCGAAGCCATGCGCGTTATCGGTATTGCGGGCCGCGCTGAGTATCTCTTCCTGCCCGCTGCCGCCGGCCAAATTGGGGCAGAGCTACGACACTCGCCTCTCGGCCATCGGGGGCTCGGAACCCTTGGTCTGGAGCGCGCTGGGCTCCCTGCCGATTGGCGTGAGCCTATCTTCTGACGGCAGGCTGGCCGGCAGCCCAACCAATCCTGGGAGTGCTTTGTTTTCGTTGCAGGTGCGCGATGGGAACGGTCGGACGGCGACACAACAGTCTGAGCTGTTCACCGAGCCTCAGCCGCTTCGTTTGTTGGGGGACTGCCCTTATGCCGACGCGACGGTGGGTTCGTTCTATCGCAGCCACAGCCTGGCCGAGGGCGGAATCGCGCCGTATCGATTCAGCGCGGAGGGTCGTTTGCCAAGTGGGATTACTTTGGGTAGCGATGGCTGGTTCTCCGGCACCCCCAGCGGCCTGGGAACGACGGAATTCACCGTCGTGGTCGAGGATGCCCGCAGAGCTTCAACCCGACGGACGTGTTCTTTGAGTTCCAAGATCCCGACGTTACCCGGCTTGCGTCTCGTCGGTCCCCAACCTTCGGTCGTAGCCCCGAGCCGCGCTATCCCGTTGACTTTGCAGCTCGATACTCCCTATCCGCTTCCGATCTCGGGAACGTTGTCGATCACGAACACCCCGGAGACTGGGAGCGGCGACGCTCAGGCGAACCGGGCGGATCCGGCAGTCGTGTTTTCGACCAATGGCAGACGAAGCCTCAACTTCTTGATCCCGGCTGGTAGCCGGACGTTTCCGACCACGGTGGCCACTTCTGGCTCGGTTGCCGGCACGATCCAGACGCGGGTCGAACGGCTGACGGTGGCCGGACAGGAGGTGACCGCACTGCCGGGGGCTGCCACGGTCGCGGTGCTGCAATCACCCCCGGTTTTGACGGATGCCTGTTTCACCGTCGGAGCGGGAGGATTGAACGTCCGGCTGACGGGCTTCAGTTCGACGCGGGAACTCAAGAGTGTTACGGCCTTCCTGAACGGAGCGGAGGTGAAGGATTTGAACATTGCGTCCTACGCCGTCGACTTCTTCGGCAACGACCTTAGCGTTCGGACGGGCGGCACCTTCCAGATCGATCTCCCAATTCCCGTTGCAGCCTCTGCGAACACGTTCCGTGTCGAGAGTCTCCGAATCACCTTACAGAATCGGGTTGGTAGCTCGACCGAACGGAGTGCTCGTGCCTGCAATTAGTCAGGAGAAAACCACTCCTATCTAGGGACTCTTGCTGATTGGGCCTGCGCCGCTTCCTCTTTACAATGGGTTATACCAAAGCGGCAAGGAACCACAGCAATGCTAGCCACCAGAGCGTCGAAGTCTTATTATTCCGAGTCCGAGGCGGCAGAATCCCTCGGTGTTTCGATCGAACAATTCCGATCCCTCGTCAGAACCCACATCGTTCATGGTGAAGAAGAGCAACAGATGATTCCGTCGACGACCTTTCAACCCTCCGATTTGGTGGTTTTGCGGCTGCTCGGCAACCTCCGTTAACGAACCGATAGCCGGGTTTTGGCGAAACCGGTTGTCTCGGATTGGGCATCATGGGTTCCCCATGGCCGGGTATCTTCTTGACGCGGGCCACCATGTCGGAATCGGTCGACGGTGGCACCAGCCGAATTCCGCTCCGCTTCGGAATGTTGCTTCGGGGAGGGGTTTCTGTTCTCGACGCTCGTTGCATTGGATCCAAACCCGGAGCGGAAAGCAGATCCGTGAAGCCATATTCTTAGCCGGTGGGAAAGTAGTCCGGTTATTGCGGCAGCCCGCGTTTTGGCAGGAACGCCAAGCTGACCCGGAACCTGATCCTATCGAACCGGCCGCGGCCTTCGACGATCGGATGGTACTGGGGGATTGTGCTGGCGACCAAGGCCGGAGTCGAGCCCGAGCTCATGGTCGTAATCCTGAGCAACTCTGCCGCCCGTAGCGGATTGATTTCCTTTCAGGCAACCTCCGTGTTCCGTCGCGAGTTCTCCACAAATTTTCCCGTAAAATGGATGCACAAGGATATCGGGCTCCTGCTGGACTCCGCAAAAACGACCGGAGTGCCTCTTTCTTTAACTTCCTTAACTCATTCGCTCCTCCAGGACGCGATCCCTCACGGGGTCGGTGACGAGGATATCTGGCTTATAATGATGGGGTTAGAGGAAATCGCCGGGGTGGAAGTGAGGGGCAGGGCCGCGAGGTGATCCCGATTCTTCAATTTTTCACAAAAAAAGTCTTGCGATTCCAAAAATCATAGATTACTATTGAAAGTAAGACGGGGGGGCAACTCCCACCAAAGCGAGACTAACCTCAATATAGACCCCTGAAGCATCCCTCCCGTCGCCCTTCGGGGTTCCCTACCCCAGGCTGCTTCTCTTCTCCCCAACAAGTATCAAAGTGAGTGATACCATAGGCTTGTCTGATCGGATGAAGACACTGACCCTACTTGGATCGACTGGCTCGATCGGAACCAGCACCCTTGACGTTGTCCGTCACCGACGGGACAGCTTTTCGGTATATTCCCTCGTGGCGGGGAGCAATCTCGACCTTCTGGTTGACCAGATTCGAGAGTTCGCGCCGAGCGTCGCCGTAGTGGCCACCACTTCGTTGCGAGATCAACTGCACGAAAAACTGGTTGCCGCCGGGGTGCCGGTCCCCCAACTGGACGCTGGGGCCGAGGCGCGAGTCGCCGTAGCGACCGCTCCTGAAGTGGACATTGTGATGTCTGCCATCGTGGGCGTGGCGGGCCTGGAAGCTACTTACGAAGCGGTTCGCCAGCGGAAGATCATCGGATTGGCCAATAAAGAGGTACTCGTGGCCAGCGGGCAGCTCGTCATGGACGCCTGTCGAGCGGCGGGAACGGAGATGATTCCGGTCGATAGCGAGCACAACGGAGCTCATCAGTGTCTTCGGGCGGGGCGGCGGGATGAGGTGACCAAGCTCATTTTGACCGCCTCCGGCGGACCGTTTCGAAAGACGCCGCGCGAAGATCTTGAAAAAGTAACCGTTGCGCAGGCTTTGAATCATCCAACCTGGAAGATGGGCCAACGCATCACGATTGATTCGGCGACGATGATGAACAAGGGCTTCGAGGTGATCGAAGCGTGCTGGCTATTCGATTTCGCCCCGGCGGAGGTCGAGGTCGTGGTCCACCCGCAGTCGTCGATTCACGCCATGGTGGAGTACAACGATGGTTCGGTAATCGCCCAAATTTCAACCACCGACATGCGCATGCCGATTCAGTATGCGCTGACCTATCCCGCGCGCTCGACAGCGCCGGTGCCCCGCATGGATTGGTCGAAGGCCCGCACGTGGGAATTCGAACCGCCGGATTTGCGGAAGTTTCCGCTTTTGCGGTTGGCATACGAAGCGCAAACCGTTGGTGGGTCAGCTACTTGCACGCTGAATGCCGCCGACGAAATTGCGGTCGGAGCATTTTTAGCAGGCCGTGTTTCCTTTCCGGGAATTGCGGAGATCGTCGAAGAGACGTTAGAAAAAGTACCCAACCGGACCCCACGGTCCGTCGAAGAAGTACTTGAGATTGACCGGGCAAGCCGAAAGACGGCCCAAGAGATCGCGGACAGAAAAAGTTTGTAAGGTAGGCGAAGTATGGTTCTCTTTCAAAACATTTGGTGGGTTCTTGTTCTCATCGGGATCATGATTCTGATTCACGAACTGGGTCATTTTTGGGCGGCTCGGTTTTTCGATGTTCGCGTCGAGGCGTTTTCCTTCGGCTTTGGTCCGCGCCTATTCGGCTTTCGCCGGGGGGAGACAGATTTCCGCGTTTCGCTGATCCTGTTTGGCGGGTATGTCAAGATGACCGGCGAGCAGACGGGTGAGGACGGGACTCCGGATTCGATGGTTGAGGACCCGCGCAGCTTCCAAGCCAAGCCACGGTGGCAGCGGATGATCATCGCGTTTGCCGGCCCGGGCATGAACATTCTGCTCGCCCTCGCCTTATTGACCGGCCTGTTCATGTACCGCTATCCGAAGGTTGTCGGATCGGATGGTCCTGCTTTCGTTGGGTTCATCGCGAAAGACTCGGTCGCCGCGAAGGCCGGGATCAAAGAGGGTGATCGGATTGTTCGCTTTGACAATATCGCGGACCCGACCTGGGAAGATGTGACGCTGGCCGAAATCGCAGCCGCCAATCGGCCGGTACCCGTGGTTTTGAAGCGGGCGACCGAGCAGGTGGTGACCACGCTGACTCCGGCGCTCCACGAGCAGACGGGCGTCGGGACGATCGGCTGGGGCGAGCAGCACGAGATCCAACTTGGCGGGGTGAGCGCCAAGATGGAGGCGGAGCGCGTCGGGCTGAAATCCGGCGATCTGCTCGTTGCCTTGGACGGTGTTCCGCTGCGGTCGACGCAAATGCTCCTGCAGATGCTGCGGGATGGGCAGGGCAAGCCGGTTGAGCTTTCTTACAGCCGGGATGGAGCGACGCAAAAGGTAGCAATGACCCCGAGCGTGGTCGCCGATGGCCCCAATAAGCGATACATGCTCGGCGTGCAGCTTTCCGCCCGAGTGACTTACGTACAGCTACCGGTTGCCGAAGCCTTCAACGAAGCCGCCCGGCAAAACTACCGTAGCGCCGGCTTGATCCTACAGTTCCTGCAGGGCCTGGTGGAACGCCGCATGTCGGCCAAGAGTCTGGAAGGTCCGATCGGGATCGCCCGCCTGAGCGGAGACGCCGCCCGAGAAGGGATGGCCCCGTTTATCGGTTTAATGGCCGCGGTTAGCCTGAACTTGGCCATCTTTAATCTGCTCCCGATTCCAATCCTGGATGGCGGAACGATCCTGATGTTGGCCATCGAAATGATCATGCGGCGGGACCTGAGTTTGCACGTGAAGGAAACCGTTTTCAAGCTCGGTTTCGTGTTCTTGATGATGGTTGTCGCCTTCGTGCTCTATAACGACATCAGCAAGCTGTTGCCCGGTTAACGCCGTTACGGTGGGGGGAAGAGTCCTCCCGCCGCTAAGCGCTTCTGGCCCTCCGGCCCGATTAGCCAAGCCAATATTCGTCGTCCCGATGGCGAGCCCGCCACCGGCGCCCCATATTGCGTGAGCGGCGCGTGCAACTCCGCGGGTAGCAGCACGCCAGCCTTTTCATGGACCAACGACCAAGCGGTGATCGTCGCGTCGACATTGCCGCTTTCGGCGAACTGTAAGGTCTGGCGGACCGACTCCGCGTAGACGAGTTTGGGCTGCAGGCGAGTCCACAAACCAGCTTTCTCCAGCGCCTGCCGCGCCGCTTGCCCGTAGGGAGCGTGGGCGGGGTTGGCGATCGCAATGTGCCGCACGGCCGGATCGAGAAGATCTTCGAGCCGCTTGTACCTTCCCGACTTGGACCACAATGCCAAGCGACCGGTCGCGTAGGGGCGAAGGTCTTCCGCCTTGGCCTTGCCCGCCGCGACCAACTGCTCCGCGTAGGCTTTGTTGGCGGACAGGAAGAGTTCGTAAGGGGCCCCGTTTTCAATTTGGCGGGCCAATTGGCCGGAGGAGCCAAAGGTGAAGCGGGCGTCAAGGTAGGAGGACAGAATCGGCGCGAGGTCGGAAGCGGCGGCGACGAGCGGCGCCTGCGCGGAAAGTTGCATGCCGCCGGCAGCAATTAATGTTGACAGCAAGACACGCAGATTCAATACTTGTAGTAGACTAAGGGAAGAGGCAGAAAATCTAATCATGAGCAGAATCATCGGAATCGATTTAGGAACCACAAACTCGGTTGTGGCTGTGATGGAAGCAGGGTCACCGGTGGTGATCCCCAACCAGGAAGGCGCGCGGACGACCCCGTCGGTGGTGGGTTTTACGAAGGGCGGCGAACGCCTGGTCGGCCAGGTAGCCAAGCGGCAGGCCGTCACCAATCCCGAGAATACCATCTACTCCATTAAGCGCTTCATGGGTCGCCGTTTCGACGAAGTCGACGCCGAGAAGAAGCTTGTGCCGTATAAAGTCCTGCCGGGCGATAACGGCGACGCACGAGTCGAGAGCCAGGGCAAGAAGCTTTCGGCCCCTGAAATCTCCTCGATGATTTTGACCAAGTTGAAAGAGGCGGCCGAGTCGTACTTGGGCGAAAAGGTGACCAAAGCGGTAATTACCGTCCCTGCCTATTTCAACGACGCGCAGCGCCAGGCCACGAAAGACGCCGGCCAGATTGCCGGCCTCGAAGTGATGCGGATCATCAACGAACCGACGGCGGCGGCGTTGGCGTATGGACTCGACAAGAAGAAGAACGAGACCATCGCGGTATTCGACTTCGGCGGCGGCACCTTTGACGTCTCGATCCTGGAAGTCGGTGATGGCGTCGTCGAAGTGAAGTCCACCGATGGCGACTCCCACTTGGGCGGCGACAACATCGACGATCGGATCATGGAGTGGATCGTAGCCGAGTTCAAGAAGGAAAACGGCATCGACCTGTTGAACGACAACATGGCGAAGCAGCGCCTGAAGGAAGCGGCCGAGAAGGGCAAGATCGAACTGTCGACCACGCTGGAGACCGAAATCAATCTGCCGTTTATCACCGCTGACGCCAGCGGCCCGAAGCACTTGGTGATGAAGCTCACCCGGACCCGCTTCGAGCAGATGATCGACGATATTCTGCGCAGCACGCTCGCCCCTTGCGAACGCGCGTTGAAGAACGCCAAGCTCACGCCGGCCCAGATCGATGAGGTCGTGCTGGTCGGCGGCTCGACGCGTATCCCGAAGATTCATCAGATCGTGCGCGACATGTTCGGCAAGGAACCCAACCGCTCGGTGAACCCGGACGAAGTGGTGGCGATTGGCGCAGCGGTCCAGGGCGGCGTCCTGGGCGGCGAAGTGAAGGACGTGCTCCTTCTCGACGTCACTCCGCTTTCGCTCGGCATCGAGACGCTGGGCGGGGTGTTTACGAAGCTCATTGAGAGCAACACGACGATCCCGACCCGGAAGAGCGAAACGTTCTCCACCGCTTCCGACAATCAGACCTCGGTTGAGATCAAGGTTTGCCAGGGCGACCGCGCCATGGCGGTCGACAATCGGCAACTCGGCGTCTTCCAGTTAGGCAACATTCCGCCGGCCCCCCGTGGTGTACCGCAGGTCGAAGTGACCTTTGACATCGACGCCAATGGAATTCTGCACGTCACCGCCAAGGATAAGGCGACCAACAACGAGCAGAAGATCACGATCACTGGTTCCTCGGGCCTCAGCAAGGAAGAGGTCGAGAAGATGGTGCGGGAAGCCAAAGAGAATGCGGCCGGTGACCAGAAGCGCCGCGACAGCGTCGATTCCAGAAATCGCGCTGACGGCATGATCTTCTCGGTCGAAAAGACGCTGAAAGATCATCGCGACAAAGTCAGCGAGACCGAAGCGGCGACGGTCGAGGCGGCCCTTGAAGAAGCCAAGAAGGCCGTGCAGGATGGCGACCCGGACAAGATCAACGCCGCAATCGACAAGCTCACGCAGGCAAGCCACAAGCTGGCCGAGGTGATGTACAAGTCCCCGTCCGGTGGCGGCGCGGCCCAAGGTGGACCGGCTCCCGGAGCCGATGCGAAGCCGGAGCAGCCCAAGGACTCGGTGGTCGACGCCGAATTCGTCGACGTCGAGGACAAGGGTAAGAAGTAGGAATCAGTGAGACGTCTTCGGGAGCCGCTGACCGGCGGCGCCCGAGGCGGTTTACGATATGCCGGAACGCAAAGACTATTACGGCACCCTCGGTGTCGCCAAGAAAGCAACGGACGACGAGATTCGGAAGGCCTATCGCCGTTTAGCGCGCAAATACCACCCCGACCTTAACCCCGGCGACAAAGCAGCCGAAGACAAGTTCAAGACCGTTCAGGAAGCCTACGATATTCTGAACGAGCCGAAGAAGCGGCAGATGTACGACCAATATGGCTTCTACTCGGACGCGGGCGTTCCCGGGGGCGGAGCGCCGCCGCAGGGGGGACCCGGCATGGGCTTCGAGGGCTTCGATTTTTCCGATTTCATTAACCAACCGGGTGGCCGCCGCCCGCATCCCACCGGCGGCGGAGCGGACTCCGGCGGTCGCTTTAGTGATATTTTTTCGCAGTTCTTCGGGGGCCGGGAAGCCGCCCAGCAGCAGCAGCCGGAGAAGGGAGCCGACCTCGAATACTCGCTCAACATCGATTTCTGGCAGTCGATTCGCGGCACGCAAGTCCGTCTGAGCATCTCGCGTCAAGACGCCTGCACGACGTGCAACGGCTCCGGTTCGGACGGCGGCGCGGTGGCCACCTGCGGTGACTGCAACGGTTCCGGCCAAGTCAGCCAGACGGCTGGAGCGATGAAATTCAACCTGACCTGCACCCGCTGCAACGGCTCCGGCCGCCTGCGGAACGTTTGCCCGGCTTGCCGAGGCGAGGGCTGTACCGCGCGCATGGACTCGGTCGAAGTTCGACTTCCGGCCGGGGTCGCCAGCGGCTCGCGTCTCCGTGTGGCCGCCAAAGGCAATGCCGGTCGCATGGGCGGCGACGCCGGCGATCTGTACATCACGGTCCGCGTCGAAGAGCACGCGTTCTTCAAACGCGACGGGGACACGATCGAAATCAAAGTCCCGATCACGGTGCCCGAGGCCGTCCTCGGAGCCAAGATCGAGGTGCCGACGATCGATGGACGAGCAATCTTGAAAATTCCGCAAGGCACCCAGAACGGGCAAAAATTCCGTCTGCGGGAGAAGGGTGTCGCGAGCGCGCGCAAAGAGACCCGCGGCGATCAAATCGTCGAGGTTTTCCTGCAAGCTCCCCCGGCTAACGACGAACGAACGCGGGAACTTCTCCGCGAGTTGGCGGAGCAGTATCCGCCCGACCCTCGAAGCGAACTCTGGACCAAGGTATAACTAAATAGCGAAGCTTATGGCTAAACGAAGCAAAGCTGCCTATATGATCTCGGCGGTCGCCGAACAGTACAGTCTCCATCCGCAAACCCTCCGCATGTATGAGCGGGAAGGCCTTCTCAAGCCCTCTCGCAGCGATGGGAACACGCGACTCTACACCGACGAAGACGTTGAGCGCCTGGAAGTCATTCTTCAGCTCACGCGCGAACTCGGCGTCAACCTGGCGGGCGTCGAGATCATCCTCAACATGCGCGAAAAGATGGAAGAGATGCAACGGCAGATTGAGCAATTCGTCTCCTCGCTGAACTCGGAAATCGCCCAACGGGTGCGGACTCCCGCGCCCCAGGATTCCCAGGCGCTGGTTCCGGTCCGCTCCATTTCGTCCCTCGTCCGTATCGAAACAGAGAACCCTCCCGCCGACCCGAAACCCCGGCGTAAGAAAGTCATCGCCTAGGGCTCGCTACAATAGAAGTCTGAATGCGGATTGCCTTGGGGCAGATCAATACTACGGTTGGCGACTTGGTCGGCAACGCCAGCTTAATCATGCGCTATGCGCGGCGCGCGGCCGAGGGAGGCGCGGAGGCGGTCGTCTTCCCGGAGCTCGCCCTCACCGGGTACCCGCCGCAGGACCTGCTCGAACGCCCGGCGTTCCTCGAAGCGGCTGAAGCGGAACTGGCCCGGCTCGCGGTCGAATCAGCGCCGCTGCGCATCGCGATCCTCTGTGGCACGGTCGAAGTGGCTGATTTCAACGAAGGCAAGCGGGTGTGGAACTCGGCGGCCATGCTCCAGCGTGGCAAGGTAGTCTTCCGCCAGCATAAGATGCTGCTTCCGAACTACGACGTCTTCGACGAGCAACGCTACTTCCGGTCGGCGGAAAGCCAGGAACTCGCGACGCTCGGAGCGACGCCGGTCGCGGTCACCATCTGCGAAGACGCCTGGAACGACCAGACGTTTTGGGAGCGACGGCTGTACCAGCGCGACCCCGTCCAGGAGCTCTCGCTCGCCGGGGCTAAGGCCATTCTCTCCATCAACGCTTCGCCGTATCACATCGGAAAACGGGCCCAACGGGAACAGATCTTCGCCGCCACGGCGCGCCGCCACGGGCTCCCCCTTGTCTACGTCAACCAGGTCGGCGGCAACGATCAACTCGTCTTCGATGGCTCCAGCTTCGCGATGGATGCCACCGGCAAGATCATCGCGGCCGCCCCTAGCTTCAAGGAAGATCTCATCTTCGCGAACTTTCACACCGGCACCGGAGACCAACGTCCGAGCCACCCGGAAGAAATCGACGCCGTCTACGAAGCCCTCGTCCTGGGCACCCGGGACTACTTCGCCAAAACCGGCTTCCGGAAGGCACTGCTCGGCCTGTCCGGCGGGATCGATTCCGCGCTCGTCGCCTGCATCGCCGTGGAAGCGTTGGGCAAGGAAAACGTCACTGGAGTCGCCATGCCGGGGCCTTATTCGAGTGATCATTCACTGACCGACGCCAAGGCCATGGCCGAAATCCTGGGCATCCATTGCCCCACCATTTCGATTAACGCCGGCTACGCCGCCATGATCGAAACCCTGCAACCCGCCTTCGCCGGGGCCGCTCCGGACCTGACCGAAGAGAACCTCCAATCCCGCCTGCGTGGCATGACGCTAATGGCGCTGTCGAACAAGACCGGGGCCCTCGTCCTCTCCACCGGCAACAAGAGCGAAACCGCCGTCGGCTACGCGACCCTCTACGGCGACATGTGCGGCGGCCTCTCGGTCATCAGCGACATCGCCAAAATGAAGGTGTACGAACTCTGCCGCGTGGCCAACCGCCGCCTCAACAACGCCATCCCCGAATCCGTCTTCACCAAACCCCCTTCGGCCGAACTCCGTCCCGACCAGAAGGATTCTGACTCTCTGCCCGAATATCCTGTGCTGGACGCCATTCTCGAACTCTACGTCGAGAAGATGATGTCACCGCCCCGCATCGCAGAAAAGTTAAGCCTATCGCTCGCCCTTGTTCGCGACGTTACGCGCAAAGTGGACCGCACCGAGTACAAGCGCCAGCAAGCCGCCCCTGGACTCAAAGTCACAACCAAGGCATTCGGCTTCGGTCGCCGCCTTCCGATCGTACAGAGATACAGCGAATGAAAACACTACTTCTGGCTGGCAGCGCGACACTGCTCGCCGCCGTGCTCCTGGTCTCCCAGGCCGAAATGGGCGAACGTGTCGGCCCCCGGCCCGATGGCTCTTTTCTACTCAACAGCGGAGCCGTGCTCAAAGCCGCCGGCCGCCAACAGGCGATGGACACCTTTCCGATGGCGTCCGCCCTGTCGCCTGATAAGCGCTGGCTGCTCGTCCTTCACGGTGGCTACAACCCGCCTTCAGTGGTCGTACTCGACGCTAAAACCCTGGCCGAAAAAAGTCGCTTACCGCTAGCCGACGCCTGGCTCGGCCTCGCGTTCACGCCCAACGGAAAGATGGTCTACGTCGGCGGCGGCAGCCAGGCGAACGTCCACGAACTCAGCTTCGACGACAACGCCGGCCAACTGAAACTCCTTCGTTCGATTCCTATCGTCCCCGCTGCCAACCGGAAGCACACCGACTTCATCGGCGACGTGGCCGTCTCTCCCGATGGCCGTCTGGTCTACGCCGCCGGGCTCTTCCACGACGCCCTGCACGTCATCAATCCGCAATCCGGTCGCCTTATCGAAAAGCTCAAGACCGGCCGCCGCCCCTATCGCATCCTCTTCCATCCGGACGGCAAGAGCTACTTCGTGTCTCATTGGGCCGACGGCGCCATCGGCCACTACGCCGCCGAAACCGGCAACCGTCTTGGACTCGTCCGCACGGGCCAACACCCCACCGACATGCTCTGGAGCGACCGCCAACCCGAAGGTGCCGATAGCGATGCGCCCAAGTTTAAGGGCCGTATTTTTGTCACGAACAGCAATACCAACCTCGTCTCCGTGGTCGGCGTCAGCGACAGCAACACCGCCACGGCTATTGAGTCCTTAAACGTCGCGCTCTCCCCCAATCAGCCCGCCGGCATGACCCCCAGCGCGCTGGCGCTCAGCCCCGACCAGAAGGATCTCTACGTCGTGTGCTCGGACGCTAACGCCGTCGCCGTCGCGGACATCAGCCAGGCCCGCAGCCGCGTGCGCGGCTTCATCCCCACCGGCTGGTACCCGCTCGCCGCCCGCGTCATCGACAACCAACTGCTCGTCTTCAACGGCCGCGGTGGCGGCAGCTTCCCGAATCCCAAAGGGCCCAACCCCACCCAACGCCCGGCCCCGGTTCACGAAGGCAACGTCGCCGTCCAGTACGTCGGCAAGCTCCAACGCGGATCCGTCTCCATCATCGACGCGTTTGATGAGGATCAACTGGACCGTTGGAGCGCTCAAGTGCGGCGGAATACCCCTTACGACGACCGTCGCCTCGTACTCGCACACAACGACCCGGCCTCGGCCATCATCCCTGTCCGCGCCGGCGACCCTTCGCTCATCAAACACGTTCTCTACATCGTCAAGGAGAACCGTACTTATGATCAGGTTCTCGGCGACCTCGGCCGCGGCAACGGCGATCCGTCGCTCACCCTCTTCCCGGAGAAGGTCAGCCCGAACCATCACAAGCTCGCCCGCGAATTCGTCCTGCTCGACAACTTCTACGTCTCGGCCGATGTCAGCGCCGATGGACACAACTGGACCACCGCCGGCATCGCCCCGGACTACGTTCAAAAAATGTGGCCCAACAGCTACGCCGGCCGCCGCAAGCACTATGACTATGAAGGCGGCGAACCGGCCGCTCTACCGCCCGCCGGGCACATCTGGAACAACGTCCTGGCCAAAGGTCTCACGCTGCGCAACTACGGCTACTACGTCGATAACGCTCCGCTCAAAGACGTCACCGCCTCCGCGCCCCAGGTGAAGTCGCTGCGCGACCCCTCGCTCGTCCCGCACACCAACCGCAACTACCGTGGCTTCGACATGGACTACACAGACGTCGATCGCGCGAAAGTATTCCTTGCCGACCTCGCCCGCATGGAAGCCGAAGGCAAGTTCCCCAACTTCTCCATGGTTCGCCTCGGCAACGATCACACCAGCGGGCTCGCCGCTGGCAAAATCTCCCCGCTGGCGAATATGGCCGACAACGACTACGCCCTGGGCCTCATCGTCGAAGCCCTCAGCAAGAGCAAATTCTGGGACAAAATGGCGATCTTCGTCATCGAAGACGACGCCCAAAACGGCCCTGACCACGTCGACTCCCACCGCTCCCCGGCCTTCGTGATTTCGCCGTACACGAAGCGCGGTGCAATCGACAGCACGTTCTACAACACCACTTCCATGCTCCGAACCATCGAGCTCATCCTGGGTCTTCGGCCCATGACCATGTTTGACGGCGGCGCCCGGCCCATGGTCGGCGCGTTCCAGGCCACCCCGAACACGGCCGGCTATACCGCGGAAAAGCCCCGCTACGCCCTCGACGAACGCAACCCCGGACAAGGAACGCTCGCCGCTCGGTCCGCCCGGATGGACTTCGACGAAGCCGACGAGATCGACGACGACGAGTTGAACGAAATCCTCTGGCTGGCGATCAAGAAGACCAAGCCTCCCGTCCCTGTCCGCAGCTACCTCGGAAGATAATTGATGGCCCGTATCGATCTTTGCTTCGTTTGGCACATGCACCAGCCCTTTTACAAGGATCTGGTCACCGGGGAGTACAAGCTTCCCTGGACCCGTATGCACGGCCTCAAGGACTACTACGGCATGGTGCAGATTCTGGAGGAATTCCCCAGCATCCATCAGACCTTCAACGTCGTTCCGTCCATGATCGCGCAGCTCGATGAGTACGCCTCCGGCGCGGCACAGGACGGTTTTCTGCGCCTTGCTCTGAAGCCCGCCGAGGAGCTCACCGAGCCCGAACAACAGTTCCTGCTCAAGTACTTCTTCCAGGCCAACGTAGCCCACATGGTCTACCGGTATCCGCGCTATGGAGAGCTGTACGAACTCCATCTCAAGGCCGGCCGCTACTTCGGCCCGCAGGATTTCCGCGATCTCCAAATCCTCTCCCAAGTCGCCTGGTTCGACGAAATCTTTCTGGCCAGCGACCCCGAAATCAAAGCCCTCGTCGCTAAGGGCCGCGGCTACTCCCTGGCCGACCAAAAGCTGATGGGGCGCAAACAACTCGAAATCCTCGGCCACGTCTTGCCGGTCTACGAGAAGTTCGCCGCCACCGGCCAAATCGAAGTTTCGACGACGCCTTACTACCACCCCATCCTGCCGCTGCTTTGCGACTCTGACATCGCCGGCATCTCCCACCCGCACGTCCCCCTGCCCACCCGCTTTCGCTATCCCGAAGACGCCCGCCATCAGTTGCGCACCGCCCGCGACTACATGCAAAAGCGGCTGAACATTACCCCCGCCGGCCTCTGGCCCTCCGAAGGTTCTGTCTCCGATGAAGCCCTGGTGCTCGCCGCCGACGCCGGCTTCAAATGGTTCGCTACTGATAACGGGGTCCTCTCGCGCACCCTCGGCGGCCCGGCCGGGGCCGCGGAAACCTACCGCCCCTATCTCTGGAGCCACGATGGCCGCCAGATGCACGCCCTGTTCCGCGATCACTACCTGAGCGATCTCGTCGGCTTCGTCTATTCGAAGATGGGCGCCGAAGAAGCCGCCGACCACTTCCTCGGCCGCATTCGCGAAAACTGCGGCGGGCGGGATTCGCTCGTCCCCATCATCCTCGACGGCGAAAACGCCTGGGAGTATTTCCCCGAAAGCGGTCGCGAGTTCCTTCGTCATCTCTACGCCCGCATTGTTGCGGACCCGCAGATGCAGTCCGTCACCGTCAGCGAAGGCATCGCCCGCCACGCGGCCCAAACCATCGACCACATCTTCCCCGGCTCCTGGATCAACTCCAATTTCGATATCTGGATCGGAGCCGAAGAGGACAATCGCGCCTGGGAGTATCTCCTCCGCGCCCGGCAAGCCTACGATCTCTACGCCACCACCGTCTCACCCGAAAAGCGAGCGCTGGCCTATGAAGAGCTGCTGATTTCCGAAGGCAGCGACTGGTGCTGGTGGTACGGCCCCGAGCACGATTCCGCCAATCGCATTGAGTTCGATCAGCTCTACCGCGACCACCTCGCCAACGTCTATCGGGCCCTGGATCAGAGCCCGCCCGAAGAGCTCTCCCGGCCGATTCTCAAAACGGCCATCGCCGAACACCACCGCAGCGCCACCGGGCCGATCCAGCCCAGGATCGACGGCGAAATTAGCAGCTATTTCGAATGGATGGGCGCCGGGGAGTACCGCGTCGACCAGCGCCAGGGAGCGATGCACGGCGGCCGCGGAGGCCTCTCCGAACTTTTTTACGGCACGAATGGCTCCCAACTTTTTCTCCGCCTCGACTTCGACCCCCTCCCTGACTTCGCCCATCTCGAAGTTCGCGTAAAATCAGACGATACTGAGGTCCGCTCGGCCCACGACAAATTCGTCGCCGGTCGCATCCTCGAACTCTCCATCAATCTCGCCGACCTCGGCGTCAAGCCAGAGGCGGTAGCGAAATTCCAGGTTTCGCTTTGGCAGTCCGGCCTCCCGATGGAAGCCCTGCCCCACAGCGGCACGTTCGAACTCGATACAAAAAATCATGCGGAGTGGCTCTAGAAAAAATCCATGAAAGTGAACTGGCATGGCGTCTACCCGGCGCTGACAACTCAATACCGCGACGACTTCTCGGTTGACCTTGAAGCCACCGCCGCGCACCTCGAAAAGATGATCGCCGCCGGCATTCACGGCGTGATCCTCCTTGGCAGCGTCGGCGAAAACACCGCCCACGAATACGAAGAGAAGCTTCTGATTCTCCGCGAGCTCAACGCGGTCGTCAAAGGGCGCATCCCCGTGCTTTCCGGGGTCGCCGAAAACACGACCCTGGTCGCCGCCCGCTTCGCCCGGGATTGCGAAAAGATCGGTCTCGACGGTCTTATGGTCCTCCCGGCCATGATCTATAAGGCGGACCGGCGCGAGGCCATCGCCCACTTTCGCACCGTCGCCCAGGCCAGTGGCCTGCCCGTCATGATCTACAACAATCCGCCGGCCTACTACGTCGATATGCCGCCGGACGCGTTCGTCGAACTCGCCGAAGAACCCACCATCGTCGCCATCAAAGAATCGTCGGACAACGTCCGCCGGATCACCGATCTGCGTAACACCGTCGGCAACCGGTTCATCCTGTTCAGCGGCGTCGACGACCTCGTCCTCGAAAGCGCTCTGCTCGGCGCGGAAGGCTGGGTCTCCGGTCTCGTCAACGCCTTCCCCGACGAGAACCGCGTCCTCTGGCAATTGGCCACGGCTGGCCGCTGGGCCGAAGCCCGCGAACTCTATCGCTGGTATACCCCGCTCCTCCACCTCGATACCAAAATCAAGCTCGTCCAGTACATCAAGCTCTGCATGGCCGAAGTCGGCCTCGGCTCGGAGTTGACCCGCCCGCCCCGCCTCGTCATCACCGGCGCGGAACGCGAAGAGGTGCTCGGCATCATCCGTCACGCTCTCGCCAATCGGCCCGACCTCAGCGGCTATGCGCGCGATTGAGGTAGTCGACTCCCATACCGGCGGCGAGCCCACCCGCATCATCATCGCGGGTGGGCCGGAGCTTGGCCCCGGCTCCATGGCCGAGCGCCTCGCGATGTTCCGCGACCACCACGACCGTTTCCGCTCCGCCGTCGTCAACGAACCCCGCGGCTCGGACGTCCTGGTCGGCGCCCTGCTGTGCGAACCCGTGGACCCCGCCTGCGCCGCCGGCGTAATTTTCTTCAATAACGTCGGCTACCTCGGCATGTGCGGCCACGGCACCATCGGCCTCATCGTCACCCTGGCGCACCTGGGTCGCATCGGCCCCGGCGAACATCGTATAGAAACCCCCGTCGGCGAAATCGCCGCGACCCTCAACGCCGATGGCTCGGTCTCGATCGCCAACGTCCCCAGCTATCGCTCGGCGCAAGCCGTGATCAACGTCCCCGGCCACGGTGCCGTCCACGGCGACATCGCCTGGGGCGGCAACTGGTTCTTCCTCACCCCCTACCCCGGCCTCGCCGACATCGAAACCCTGACCGCCTACTCCTGGGCCGTCCGCCAGGCCGTCAACGCCCAAGGCTACCCCGAGGTCGATCACATCGAACTCTACGCCGGCAACAAAAACTTCGTCCTCTGCCCCGGCAAAGCCTACGACCGCTCCCCCTGCGGCACCGGCACGAGCGCCAAACTCGCCTGCCTCGCCGCCGACGGCCACCTCGCCCCCGGCGAAGTCTGGGTCCAGGAAAGCATCATCGGCAGCCAGTTCCAAGCCACCTACACCTGGGACGGCGACCGCATCCTGCCCACCATTACCGGCACCGCCTCCATCACCGCCGAAGCCAAACTCCTGATCGACGAGCAGGACCCGTTCGCCTGGGGCTTCCAACCTTGACGACGGACGTGCTCATCGCCGGCGCTGGAATCGTCGGCGCTGCGATTGCAGCGGCCCTCCGCGAGGCCGGAGCCAAGTGCCTTGTCGTTGAGCCAGAAATCGTCGGCGGCGGCGCCACGGCCGCCGGAATGGGCCATGTCGTCGTGATGGACGATTCCCCCGCCCAACTCGCCCTCACCGAATACTCTCGCCACCTCTGGGACGCCCTCCCCCTCCCCCCCAACGTCGAACGCGAACATCGCGGAACCCTCTGGGTCGCCGCCGACGCTGAAGAGATGGCCGAGGTCCATCGCAAACACTCCCTCTACCCCGCCAGCGAAATCCTCGATTCCCAAGCCCTCTACGAAGCCGAGCCCGAACTCCGCCCCGGCCTCGCCGGCGGCCTGCTCGTGTCAGGAGACAGCGTCCTGTACGCCCCCTGCGCCGCCGCTTGGCTCCTCCGCCTCTCCCCCGTTCGCTACACCGCCATCGAAGCCCTCACCCATGACGGCGCCCGCCTCGCCGACGGCACCCCGGTCTCCGCCGGGCTCACCATCCTCGCCTGCGGCACCGGCATCACCCGCCTGCTCCCCAACCTCCCCGTCAAGCCGCGCAAGGGCCACCTCGCCATCACCGATCGCTACCCCGGCTTTCTGCACCATCAACTCGTCGAGCTCGGCTATCTCAAAAGCGCCCACGGCCATGCGAACGAAAGCGTCGCCTTCAACGTCCAACCCCGCTCCACCGGCCAACTCCTCATCGGCAGCTCTCGCCAATACGGCGACGACTCGGCCGAAGTCCGCCCCGAACTGCTCTCCCGCATGCTCCGCCGCGCCGTCGAGTACATGCCCCGCCTCGTCGACCTCCAAGTCATCCGCACCTGGACCGGCTTCCGTGCCGCCACCCCGGACAGCCTGCCGCTCATCGGCCCGTATTCCGACCGCGTCTGGGTCGCCGCCGGCCACGAAGGGCTTGGCATCACGACCTCCCTCGGCACCGCCCGCCTCCTGGCCGATCGCTACATCGGCCAGCCCCCGGCCATCCCCTGCGAGCCGTATCTACCGGAGCGCTTCGCATGATCGCCATCAGGATCAACGGCCAATCGCTTCAGGTCGCCGCGGGAACCACCGTAGCCGCCGCCGTCATGACCGTCCAACCCGGCTTTCGCCGCTCCGTCACCGGCGAAATCCGCGGCCCCCTCTGCGGTATGGGCATCTGCATGGAATGCCGCGTCACCCTCAACGGCCACCCCCACGAACGCAGTTGCCAAACCCTTTGCGCTCCCGGCATGGAGGTCGCAACCGATGCCTAGCACACTCGTGATTGGCGGCGGCCCCGCCGGCCTCGCCGCCGCCTGGGCCGCCGTCCAAGCGGGCGACCAGGTCACGCTCCTCGATGACAATCCCGCCCTCGGCGGCCAGATCTGGCGCGGCGCAATTCCCAAGGCGTATCACCGCTTCCTCGACCCCCGCATCACCGTCCGCACCGGAGTCCAGATTCATTCGGCGACGCAGATCCCCACCGCCGACCGCCTCATCCTGGCCACCGGCACCCGCGAGCGCTTCCTGCCTTTCCCCGGCTGGACGCTCCCGCACGTCCTCGGCGCCGGCGGCCTCCAAGCCATGGTCAAAAGCGGCCTGCCCATCGCCGGCAAGCGGGTGGTCATCACGGGCACCGGGCCGCTCCTGCTCGCCGTCGGCGCCTATCTCCGCAAGCGCGGCGCCAAGGTCGTGCTCATCGCCGAACAGGCCCCCTTCGCCCGCATCGCCCAGTTCACCCGCGAACTCTGGCGCGAACCTGCCAAGCTTATCCAAGCCGCCCAACTCGGCTGGGGGCTCCGCTATCGCGCCGACGCCTGGCCCATCCGCGCCGATGCCGGCTCGGTCACCATTCAGGGCCACGGCAAAATCCCCTGCGATTACGTCGCCTGCGGCTTCGGGCTCGTCGCCAATACCGAACTCCCCGCCCTCCTCGGCTGCGCCATTGACGCGGGCCAAGTCGTCACCGATTCCAAGCAGCGCACGACCATTCCCCATATTTACTGGGCCGGGGCCGGCAGCGTCGATCGTTCCATCCTCGAAGGCCAAATCGCCGGCTTCGATCTCGAACGCGCTCGCCCCCTTTACCCCGCCCGCGACCGCGCCCTCCGCTTCGATCGCCGCATCGACCAAGCCTTCCGGCTCCGTTCCGAACTCAGTAGCCTCGCCACGCCCGATACCATCGTCTGCCGCTGCGAGGACGTCCCCTTCGGCGCGGTCTGGCAGCAGCGCGACTGGCGCTCCGCCAAGCTCCAAACCCGATGCGGCATGGGACCTTGTCAGGGACGCATCTGCGGCCCGGCCCTCGAGCACCTCTGCGGTTGGCCGGCGGGTTCGGTCCGCCCGCCCATCTTCCCTACCCGCCTAGAGAACCTTCTCGACGAACGGCGTTAGCTCTTCGAGCGTCATTCGACCCGGGTTATAAAGCCGCACTAGGCCGGCCTTATCGATCAGCACGAGCGTCGGCGAAGTCGAAGACCCATAGCGTTTGAAACTCTCGTTGCTCAACGGGGTCGGTACTTTCAGCAGATCCGGGTAATACTGCGCCCGCACTTTCTCCATGTAAGGCACCTCCACCGCCGGGCCCACCTCCTCCCCACCCGCCACGTAGCCGTAAGTCTGCGTCGGTGCCACAATCTGCAGCGCTGGATACTTCTGCTTCAGCACCGTCAGCGCCGGACCCACCTGTTTGCAATCGGCGCACCAGTGCGCCCAGAAAAACAGCAGAACCGGCTTACCCTTCAAATCCGCCAAACTCTTCATCCGCGGGCCGCTTAGGTACCGCTGCAAATCCAGCGCCGGGGCCGGCTTGCCCACCAAACTTAGCAAGTGAATATTCTTCTGGATTCGCGTCCGAATCGACGTCCCATGGTAGGTTTTCAACTCCTGGTTCAACATCGCCAGCGACTCGCTCAAACGGCCCGTCCCCGCCAGCGTATGCCCTTCCACTTCAATCGCCGCGCCTAATGCCAGCGGCACGCTCGGCTCCGCGTCCAACGGCCGCTTCTTTAGCTCCGCCGCCACTAACTTCCGCGTCTCCGCCGCGTACGCCGCCGCTTTGTCCCATAGCTTGTTTGCCTGCGCCGCCCGGCCTAACCAGGAATACGCTTCGACATACTCCGGCGTCACCCCGTTCGAGCCCCGATACGCCTGCAGCATCCGCTCCCCGCCCGCAAAATCTTTCGCGTTGAGCGACGCTCGCACCGCCGTCACCAGTTGAGCCGGTGCCACCAGCGCCAAAGCCAAAAAAACTAGAACCAAGCGAACCATAAAACCTAGCCTAGCGCAGATCGCGCAGCCATTGAATCGACGCCTCTAAGTCCTCCCGCTCCTGCGCCGCCGCCCGTTCCTTCGGCACCGCGGCCCGGGTCGGCATCGGCTTACCCTTCTCCGCCAGCGCCGCAAACCGCGCAAACTCCCACGCCGGCGTCCCGCGAAACGCATCCCAAAATTTCGGGTCCAGATACGGAAACGGCCGCGTCCCCGTCACAATGATTTCCAGCGACAGCGCCTTGCCCGGGCATAACTGCCCAAACTTCTTCACCCATCCGCCCATATCCACGTTGCCTTCGCCCATCCGCGTCCACTGCATCGCGGCCCCCTCCGGCGTCCGCCACACCGCCGAATCCCGCACATGGCTCGTCAACACATAGGGCGCCAAAGTCTCCAACGTCACATGCGGATCCTCAATCGCCCAGGTCGGATTACCCGAATCAATACACGCCCCCACCACGTCCTTGCCGGCTTCTTCAATCAGCAGCTTCAACTCGCGCGCCTGCAAATCCCCGCCGTGGTTTTCGACAGCAATCCGCTTGCCCGCATCCATCGCCCGGCTCCGCACTGCCCGCAACGTCTTCACGGTATTTTCAATGCTCTGCGCCAATGGCGTCTTGCTCGCCCGGTCCCGCCAATCGCCCAACACACAACGCACAAGCGGTGCATTCACCACCTTCGAAGCCTCGATCATCTTCGTCAGCTGTTCCTCAGCCGTCCCCTGCGCCGGATCAAAGCGCACTGCCGTCGGGCAAATCGAAAGCATCCCGATCTCGACTTCGATCCCGACCCGCTCCGCATGCGCTCGGACCTTCTCCAAGTGGCTCTTTTCCAAGCCACCCAAAAACCGGATCTCCGAGAAATGCACTACTTTCGCGCCCTGCTTCGCACAGTAGTCAAGCAGCTCAAACGGGCTCCAACCCTGCGACCGCAAGCTGAACAAGTCGATGCCAAATTTCATAGGAAACGCTCCACCCTGAGCGAGTAAAGGACCAGCGGCCAACCCAGCCAAAAACGAACGACGGGAAACCATATTCGCTAACCTCGCAACAATCCAGCCATCTCCGCAATCCGTTCTACCGGTTGCTCGGGATGCAAACGATAATACAACCTACCCGCGCATCCCGCTCCCAAAGCTTCGAGAAACCCTTCGCCATGCGCCGGGTCGCCCGTCACCCGCAGCAGCGCCCCGAACTGCCGCGCCGTCTCCTGCATCTCCCGCACCCTGTCCCGCAACTCCACAAGCGGCTTGCCCTTCGCTTGCCATTCCACCCGTCCCGCCAACTCCGTCCATGGCGTGCCCTCGAGATAAGCCCCCAACGCCTCCATCGTCTCCGGATACGCCTCGCCCGGTTTCGTCCCCAGGTTCACCGTCACCGCCTGCACCTGAATGTCCTCATCCCGCAACGCCCGCAAGCCAACCCGAATCTCTTCAGCGGTGGTTAACCCAGAGGTGATTCCGGGTCCCGCCATGTCCCAGTTGATGTCCATCAAACCTGACCCATTCCGAGCCGCGCGCACCGCGTCCAAATCCGCCGCCGCCACCCGCGTTACCCCCATCGCGCTAAACCCTTCCCGCCATCCGTTCCGCACCGCTGCCCACGCTACCTCCTGTGTGTTGTCCACCTCCAGCGCCGCCACGTTCAACCCGTACTTGCGCAACACCGCCCGGTACTGGACAAACGCCGCATCCGGTTCCCGCACCGCCGCCACAAACAGCGACTGCGTTCCCTGCGGCCGCGGCTTCACCCCCCGGTCCATCGACTCCAAATAGGTCGTTATCGCCTTCTCGTCTCCCGGGCCGAAGGGGATCGCGTTCACCACCACCTCCATCCCGCTCGGCGTTCGCATCCGGCCAATCAAGATCGGCTTCGGAAACAAAGCGCTCGCCGGCGAACTGGCCGAGGCAATATGCAACAGCCAAGGCTCTTGGGCATCAATGGCGACATAGAAGGTCTGCGGGGCCCCCGGGTCGGCCACCAGCGACCACGGCTTCACCACAAAGCTCTCGAAGTTCACCGACGTCAGCCGAGCCGACAGTTGATGACGCGCCGCCTCGCTCATCGGCGAGCGACCCGTCACCTGAAATACCAAATCCGCCAAGGCAGCCCCTTCGGCCGCCCGGATCGGTAACGTCAAAGGAACCTGAATCATAGCTCTAGCTTCTTCAGATACTCCCGGAAATCGGCACCCAAATCATAGCGCTTCAGCGCCAACTCCACCGTCGCTTGCAGGAAACCCAACTTGTCGCCCGCATCGAACCGCTTGCCTTCAAACTTGAAACCGTAGATCGGACGACTCCGCAGCAGGTGCTTCAACGCATCGGTCAATTGAATCTCGCCGCCCTTTCCCGGCTCAATCGACTCAATCGAAGTGAAGATCTCCGGCGTCAAAATGTAACGCCCCACAATCGCCAGGTTCGACGGCGCATCCTCCCGCTTCGGCTTCTCCACCATGTTCCGAATCCGGAACAATCGACCGCCCACCCCTTGATGATCGATCGGCTTAGCGTCCACCACCCCCAAGGAATCTCGGCATCAATAATGTCGTCCGACAAAACTACTGCAAACGGCTCGTTCCCCACCAACTCCTTCGCCCGCAACACCGCGTGCCCCAAACCCAGCGCCTCTTTCTGCCGCACATAGCTCA
The DNA here is from genome assembly GCA_026394015.1 of Acidobacteriota bacterium. GTDB lineage: Bacteria > Acidobacteriota > Terriglobia > Bryobacterales > Bryobacteraceae. The sequence goes on along the minus strand of JAPKZA010000231.1, from coordinate 47,553 downwards.
CATCGATCATGTCGGAGATACTCCGCACCTGATGCAGCAAATCTTTCTTGTGCCGCGCTTCCAGCAGATGCTCCAACTCGAAGCTCACATCAAAATGGTCCTCAATCGCACTCTTGCCGCGACCCGTCACTATAATGATGTTCGACATCCCGGAGTGCAGCGCTTCTTCTACCCCGTACTGGATGAGCGGCTTATCCACCAGCGGCAACATCTCCTTCGGCATCGCCTTGGTAGCAGGCAAAAAGCGCGTCCCCAATCCCGCGGCAGGAAAAACGGCTTTGCGTGGTTTCGCAATCATTCGGTTTTCAGTCTCCTCAATTACGTTCATCCCTAACTCCGACTCGTCTGCAGTACTAGGACGGACTGGCCTCTAGTACCCCAAGAGAGCAGTTGCGCCAGCGCACTTGCCCCCGCAGACTATAGTAGCCCTACTTCTCATGGACAGATCCGATTCCTATCATTGGCGCTCCCGCGAGGTCGCTCGCCTACTCTCGCTACTCGAGTCAGAGCGTCGATACTACGAGGATATCGTGACGCTGCTCCCCGCTCCAATCGCCTTGATCGAAGCCAATGGGCAATTTATCTCCGGAAACCGCGCGTTCCTGAAGCACTTCAAGGTCGGAGCCGGCGAACTCGCCGCCCTTAGAGTCGCCCGGCTCCTTCCGGGTCTGCCGCTCACCCCCGGCCTCCATCACGATTGGGAGCTTTTTCGCCTCCAACGCTGACCGCCCCCGCCGCCCGACCCCGCCCTCGAAGAACGCGCCGCCAACCAAGCCGCCACCGCCGCTTCCGCCCGCCTCGCCGGCCGCGTCCTCCACGAAGCCAATAACCTTCTCATGGTCCTCTCCGGCTATGGCGAAGAGATTCTCGACGCCCTCCCCCCCAGCAGCCCTCTCCGCGAAGACATGCGCGAAATCATCCGCTCCACCGAACGGATCAAAGGAATGTCCAGCCAACTGCAAGCCTTCGCCGCTCCCGCCAAGGCCGTCCGCACCACCTTCGACCTCGCAACCGTCCTCCGCAGCCTCACCTCCCGAGAGCCCCTCTTCTCCCTCGGAGCCGAAACACCCCACTTCTCCGTCACCGCCGACCGGGGCCAGTTCGAACAAGTCCTCCTCGCCCTCGCCCGCTACGCCCAACGCCCCCTCCAACTCGAAGCCCAACTCCCCACCACGCTTCTGATTCACGGCTTCTCCCGCGCCCTGCGAGAAGACCTCGAACTGCTCAGTCCAGCGGCCCGCCAGTCGAACGGAGCGCTCTCTGCTATCCCAGCCCTCCTCGGCGAGTCGCGCATCTCCTGGCGCATCCTAGCCGCCGCCGAAGGCTCCAGCCTCCAACTCCACTTCCTTAGCGAACCCGCCTCCACCGGCCCTGCCAAACGCATCCTCGTCGTCGACGACGAGGAAGGCATTCGCACCCTCGTCCGCAAAGTACTCGAACGCAACGGCTTCGAAGTCAGCGAAGCCGACTCCGGCGAAACCGCGCTCACCCTTCTCGGGACCGATCCGACGCCCATTGACCTGCTCGTCAGCGATATGATGATGCCCGGCATGGGAGGCCGCGCTCTCGAGACGCAGGTCGCAAAGATTCGCCCCGGCACCCGCACGCTCTTCATCTCCGGCTACACCGAAGATGCCGAAGTGCAATCCGGACGTCTCGCCCCCGGTACGGCCTTCCTCGCCAAGCCGTTCCAACACTCCGCGCTCGTCGACGCCGTCAACCGCCTGCTGGCAGCCCCATAGCCCCAATTACCTTCCGGCCCTCAATCCGCCAACCGCCGGCCAGCAGCAACCGCAACGCTTCGCTGTAAATCCGGTGCTCCTCCCGCAGAATCCGCGCCGAAAGGGTCTCCACCGTATCCCCGTCGTCCACCGGCACCGTCGCCTGCATCACAATCGGCCCGTGGTCGAGATGTTCATCGACAAAGTGAACCGTACAACCGGTCACCTTCACGCCATAGGCAAACGCCTGATGCTGCGCGTCCAACCCCGGAAACGCCGGCAGCAGGGACGGGTGAATGTTCAAAATCCGCTCCGGAAACGCTCGAATAAAGTCGGCGGTCAAAATTCGCATGTAACCGGCGAGGATCACCCACTCCACGTCGTGCGCCCGCAGCACGGCAATCAGACTCCGGTCATACTCCGGCCGCTCCACCCCCCGCGAAGGCAGCGCCACCGCGGACAACCCAAGTCGACGCGCGGCGTCCAAACCCGGCGCCTCCGCCCGATTCGACACCACCACCGCAATCTCGGCCCCGAGCTTGTCCTGGCCGATCTGCTCCGCAATCGCCTCGAAATTCGAACCGCGGCCGGAGAGAACGACTCCTAACCGGGTCATACGTAACGGACGCGGGCGCCCCGTCGTACCGGAATCACCGAACCCATCCGGAAGTTCGGCTCCTTCATCGCGTTCAGAATCGTCGCCGCCTTCGCCGCGTGTTTCGCGCCAACGCAAAGGATCATCCCGACCCCTAAGTTAAAGGTGCGCCGATAGTCTTCCTCCGGAATATTACCCAACTCCCGCAGATGTTCAAATAACGGCGGCACCGTCCACGACTGCAAGTCAATCTCCACCCCAAAACCCTTCGGCAGCATCCGGGGAGTATTGTCGCTGATCCCGCCACCCGTGATATGCGCCGCCCCTTTCAGGATCTTCGCCTTCACCAGCGCCTGAATCGCCGCCAGATAGCTCCGGTGAACCTTCAACAGCGCATCCGCCACCGTCATACCTAAAACGTCCACTCGCTGATCCGGCCGATAACCCGCCACTTCAAAAAGCAGCTTTCGCGCCAACGAATAGCCGTTCGTGTGCAAGCCCGTCGAAGGCAGGCCGATCAGGACGTCTCCCGCCTCGACCGTCTTGCCGTTGAGCATCTTATCGCTCTCCACCGCGCCCACAATGAACCCCGCCAGATCATACTCACCCGGCAGGTACATTCCCGGCATCTCCGCCGTCTCCCCGCCAATGAGCGCGCAGCCGTTCGCCTTGCAACCCCGGGCAATGCCCTTCACCACGTCGCCGGCGATCGCGGCTTCCAGCTTCCCCACCGCAAAATAGTCGAGGAAAAAAAGCGGCACCGCCCCCTGCACCGCAATGTCGTTGACGCAGTGGTTCACCAGGTCCTCTCCCACGGTGTCATGACGGCCGGTGACGAAAGCTACTTTCAGCTTCGTCCCCACCCCGTCCGCGGAGCTGATCAGCACCGGCTTCTTCCAGCCCTGCAACAGATATCCAGCCCCAAAGGAGCCTATATCTGTCTTCACGGACTGCGTGAACGTCTTGCGGGCGTGCGATCGAATCAGCGCTACCGCGCGATCCGCCTCGTCAATATCCACTCCCGCGTCTTTATACTCAATCGGTTTCGAACTTGCCATGGGATACGAAAACCTTTAGGGTACCGTAAACAGACTATTCGATAAATCCGCGCCACGCATTCCCCCGCTCGTCGCGCAACAAAATCCCGCAACTGTCCGACATCCCGGAGATCGTTTTGCCATGCTGATTGGAGAATCGGTACCGGATTACGTTGTCGCCTTGCGGCTCCGCCGTCCCGTTCCACTCCGCCCCATACTCGTCCCGCAGCCGCACAAACTCCCCCGTCCCAAACCCAAACAGGGTGCCCCCGCCCCGCACGTTTTCAAATCGGTAGTAGCCGCTCGGCACTGAAGTAGAACCCTGCTTGCGACGGTAGATCATGCCCTGATTCTCCTCCCCATTCGACTGAAATGCTATCCGGCGAAACCCTTACAGAAACTGAGAGCGCTCCCTATGCGATCTTCGGACGGATCACCGCCACGCCAATCCCTCCCAAAACCTTTTGCAATTCCGCATACTGCTCCTCGGTCTCAAACAAACCAACAATCGCGCCCCCCGATCCCGCAAAATTCGCCGAGGCCCCGCAACGACGCGCCCCCTCGATCATCTCCAAGTTCCCCTCGCCGATCTGATACAGCTTCGTCCGTAAATCAAAATTCGCATCAATCAACTCATGCAACGTCGCTCGGTCACCCGCCAGCAAAGCCTCCCGGCCCCGCTCCGCATACGATGCCCACGTCGCCATCGCCTCCACCACCGCCGGTTCCCCCCGTCGCCATCTATCCCGTACGTTGTTATGGAATAGTTCTGTACCTTCGCTCAGGGAAGTACGGTACGCCACATACACCCGACCCAGCAGCCCCGGGTCAAGAGACTCATACATCCCATATCCCTGCCGCTTCATCAACTCCTCATCGAAGTCCATGTAAACTACCCCGCCGTAGGATTGAATCACCCGGTCCTGCAACCCCGCACTCACTCCCAATTCGCGCGTCTCGGTCTCCAGCACCAAGTTCGCCTGAATCGGCAAGGGAATCTCAATCCCGTAGTAAATCAAAAGCGCCCGCAGCGCCGCCGTGATAATCGCGCTGCTCCCGCCCATCCCCAACCGCAACGGCACCGTCGACTCGTACTCCAACGTAAAGTTCCGCTCCGGCAATTCGATGTTGTGTTCCTTGCAGTATTCAAGGAACCGCATGATCAGCGCCTGGACGATCCTTATCCCACCGTAATAGCCCCGCCAGCGAGTGGAACGATACAAATCGTCCAGACTGTCGAACACCGGAAGATCCGACTTAGCGGCTTTGATTTCCAACCGCGCGCTCGGATAGAGCAACACCCGCGCCCTGAAATTGCGCACCAAAAGAGAGATCGTCTTCCCAAAATAACCATCGCTAGGATTGCCCAACAGTCCAGCGCGCGCGTAAGCGTAGGTTTCAATCATACGGCCTCCATCTTGCCTTGCCGACCCCGCACGACGCAACCGGCGGCGTCATACTGAGATTTATGCGTGCATTAATCCAACGGGTCCTGAGAGCCGAAATCTCCGTCGAAGGGCAAGTCGTGGGCTCCATCGGACCCGGCTTGCTGGTCTTTCTCGGGGTCGGGAAAGGGGATACCCCAAATGAAGCAGACTACTTGCTCGACAAGATTCTCCACCTCCGCATCTTTTCAGATGAACAATCGCTCATGAATCGTAACCTTCGAGACGTTGGTGGCGCCTTGCTCGTCGCCTCGCAGTTCACTCTGTACGCCAATACCCGCAAGGGCAGAAGACCCAGCTTCGAACTCGCCGCCCCACCAGACTTAGCCAAACAGCTCTACGAATATTTCCTCCTCCAAGCGTCTAAATCAGGTGTCTATCTGCAGGCTGGAGTATTCCAAGCGTCGATGTCCGTTTCACTTTTAAACCACGGCCCGGTAACTCTGCTAATCGACACTCTTGACAATTGCAAAACTAAGGTTGAAAGTAATAGGTAGAGTATGGCTAAAACAACTCTCCTAGTTGACAACATCGCGCTTTATCAAGCGGCTCTAGAAGGTTTAGAGCTCCAGAAACAGCGCGTAGAAGAACAGATCCGTCAGGTCCGTGAAGTTCTAAGCGGACGTCGGGTCGCCGCACCCCAGTCGGAGGCTGCTCCTGCCGCAGCCCCAAGCAAGAAAGAGAAGAAAGTCAAAGTCGCCCCCGTCGCCGGGAAGAAACGCAAACGGACCCTCAGCGAAGAGGCTCGTACGCGTATTGCTGAAGCTCAAAAGAAGCGCTGGGAAACCTTCCGCGCTGCCCAGAGCAAGTAGCTTTCACTTCTTACTCCCTCTCAACCACGCGCCAGCGATAGCGGTTCACAATCTCACCGATTGGGCCGTTATCGCGGGTGCGTCCCCCCTCAAAAAACACCGCCCGCTCCGCAATCCCCTCCGCAAACCCGATATCATGCGTTGCCACCACCTTCGCCTGGGGTAAGCTCTGCAGTAACTCCAACAACTCCCGCTGCCCGGGAGGATCCAGAAACGTCGTCGGCTCATCCAACACCAAAATCTTCGGCTCCAGAATCAACACCCCCGCCACCGCCACCCGCTTCTTCTCCCCCGCACTCAATTGATACGGCGCGCGCTCGGCCAGCTTGCCGATTCCCAGGCGCTCGAGCATGCCAGTAGCCCTCTCCCTGGCTTCCGCAATGGCTACTCCCCGCTGGCGTAGCCCAAACGCCACATCCTCCCACACCGTCGGCATAAACAACTGATCATCGGAGTCCTGAAAAACAAGGCCCACCATCTCCCGGATCCGCGCCACGCTCTCACCCGTCAATAACTCCCCACCTACCTCGATCCGCCCCTCCCCCCGCAACAATCCATTCAAGTGCAGCAGGAACGTCGTCTTTCCCGATCCGTTCGCCCCCAGCAGCGCGACCGTCTCACCCTCCTCCAAGGAAAAATCAATGCCCTCAATCGCCTTCCAGCCATTGGCGTAGCAATGGCTCAGCCCTTCTACTCGCAATACCGCCCCCATCGTCCCCCCAGTGCGGATTTCCCCGCCCTTCCCATTCTACTTACGGCACAATAAAGGCGTGATCCTTTCTATCGGCACCGACCTCGCCGAAGTCCCCCGTATCCGCGACGCCCACGCCCGTTTCGGCGATCGCTTCCTCCACCGCGTCTTCACCCCCCACGAAATCGCTTACTCCCTCGCCAAAGCCAACCGTTTCGAACGCCTCGCCGCCCGCTTCGCCGCCAAAGAAGCACTGATGAAAGCCATCGGCACCGGACTCACGCAGGGCGTCTCCTGGCACGATGTGGAGGTTACAAACCTTCCCTCCGGCCGCCCCACCCTGCGCCTCTCCGGACAGGCCGCCGTCCACGCAGAGCGCCTCGGAGCCCGGAATATACACGTCTCCCTAACCCATACCGCCACCATGGCCATGGCGGTTGTAATCCTCGAAGACTAAACGACCGCCGCCCCGTTCTTGTCCTTACCCGCCGGACGCAACTGCGCCTCTTCCAGCCGCTTGGCTTCTTGAAAGGTGTAAATCATGCGATGAATCACCGTCAGGTTCGCCAGCACCGCAATCACCCACAACACCGGCGCCATCCGGTCAAACAGCGCGCCAATGATCAACAACACCACCCGCTCCGGCCGTTCCGCAAAACCCACCTTACACTGGGGAATCGTGTTCTCGGCCCGAGCCCTCGTGTAGCTCACCATCACCGATCCCGTCATCACCACCGCCGTCAGCACGACGTAGAAGAACCGATCAATCGATGCGTAGTACACGAGCAATCCCATCAGCAAACCCAAGTCAGAGTAACGATCAAGCACCGAATCAAAGAACCCGCCGAACATCGTCACCTGATTCGTATGCCGGGCCACCCGGCCATCAACCATGTCGAAGAGCCCCGCCCCTAACACCACCAATCCGCCGGCAAAAAACTCGCCCCGACCCAGCAACACCGCGGCGTAGACGTTAATCAGCAAGCCGATAAACGTCAACATGTTCGGGTGAATCTTCGAGAGCGCTAAACCTCGCACAATCAGAAGAATCACCTGATTGCAAGCTTCGCCGACGGCGCGGGTAATCGTCATTTGCCCTTAAGCCTCCAGCTTATCCCCGTGGATCGTTACAATCCGAACTACCTCATACTCCAACGATCCACCCGGAACCGTAATCTTCAACTCGTCCCCCACACGCCGGTTCAACAACCCGCGTCCAATCGGCGAACTCGTTGAGACCATCCCCTTCTTGGCGTCGGATTCCTCGCTCGTCACCAGCTTGTACTCAATCTCCGTCGATTTCACAATGTCATAAACCAACACCGTCGAACCAAATCCAATCCGATCCCGCGGCACCTTCGTCAGATCGATCATCGAAAGCTCCGCCAACCGCTGCTGTAACTGCCCAAGCCGCGCGTTCACCATACCCTGCCGCTCCTTCGCGGCATGGTACTCCGCATTTTCGCTCAGGTCTCCCAGCTCACGCGCCCGCAGGATCTCCCTCGGCAACTCGTTACGGAACTCATATTCAAGCGCCGTAATCTCATCTTGCAATTTCTTCTTCAGTGCTTCCATTGAACCAACTTCCATTGACGACCGATCGTATTCAGTATACCTAGCCCACGGTCCTCACTGGCCGTTATTACGGCGCGAAGATAAACGCCCGCGCCTGCGCCTCCCCGCATTTCACCAAAAACACGTTGTCTACGCCACTCCTCGGGCCCATCTTCACCGTCACCTGCACCAAACCCGGCGCCAACCCCTCCCGCCGCCGCAGAGTCACTAAGCTTCCTCCCCCCTCCTCCGCCGTCACCACCACCTCCTGCGCCGTCGCCGCCAAACCAATCCGATCCGTCGTGAACAACCACATCTCCACCGTCGATCCCGCCGCTGCCTCCGCATCAGGATACGGCAAAAACGTAATGTTCGCCGCCTGCCGCGAAGGGACCCCAAACCAATAAGGAATCCGGGATACTCGCTGACCCTCCGGCCCGCTTACGAGCAGATACCCGGAATGCTCGCCGGCCCCAAACTGTCCCGCGCCCCAGTGCAAGCGCAGCGTCGTCGTCCCGCCCGCTGCCAAATCAAACTCGGTCGGCTCCACCGTCGGCACCACGCCCTTTCCGCCCTCCACCGATACCTTGTATCGACCCGCCTCTCCGCCCACCTGGGCCACCGTTACCGTTCGCGAGCCCGGCCCGGCCGCCCCCCCCGCGCCCAAATTCAATACCGCCGGCTCAAACACCAACGGTGCCGACGCCGAGTTCAAAAGGTCCAACTTTCCCGCCCCATTCGTCTGCGGAGCCAGCGTACCCGTAAGCGCCGAAGCACTATTGATCAACAACGATCGATATTGCGCCGTCGTCAACCCGGGACGCGCCTGCTTCAAAATCGCGTACGCCCCCGTCACCAGCGGAGCCGAAAAGCTCGTCCCCTGCGTCACCGTATAGCCGCTGGCATTGTAAACGCCACCCAGTGGCTCCGCCCTCCCCGCCGCCGTAACCATAAACTGCCCGACCGCCACCACATCCGGCGAAATCCTTCCGTCCACCGTCGGGCCCCGCGCGGAAAACGACGACAGCGGCTGCGAACTCAGTTCAAACGAAACAGTCTCCGTAAACGTCATCGTTACCAACGACTCCGGCGCCTCGGCCACCGCCTGCTTCAGCAACTTCCCCGACTCAAAACCAACCATCAACGCCGGTAACAACGCCCCCTCAACCGACATCGGAAACGGAAGCGGGTCCAGCGCATGGGTGTACACCACCGCCCCAATCGCTCCCGCCGCCGCCGCATTGTTCAACTTCACGCTGAAGTTACACGTCCCCCGCAAAATCAACGCCACCGCCCCCCGCAACCTCTCCCCCGCCAGCGGATTACAAGCCAGCCCAGTCGGATCACTCTCACTGACATCCACCAGCTTTCCCCGTACCGGCTCGACCGGTCGCGGCCCCGTCGAAGCCACCGCAAACACATCCCCCAACCCCTCTAGCCGAACTCCCTGCCCCAGCAATCGCTCATTAAAAATCGATCCCACCGAAATCCCAAAACCCGCCACCGCCGGCGAATCCACTGACCCAATATCCGGGCCGTCATTCCCCGCCGCCTTCACCACCATCACCCCCATCGCCACCGCCCGCTTCACCGCATCCGCGATCGGGTCCACCTCCTCCCGATACGGGGGCGAAAAACCCAGACTAATGTTCACCACGTCCATCCCGTCCGCCACCGCGTCATCCAGCGCCCGCAAAAACGCCGCCGAATTCGCCGTCTGGCCGGTCTCCCCACCGAACACCCGGTACGCCCCAATCCACGCACTCGGTGCCGCCCCCACCAACGCTCCATAGGGGCTCATCACCCGCCCACCCGCCGCTACCATCGCCACCGCCGTCCCATGCCCCGCCCCGTCCACAATCGATTCCGGCGTCCCGTTCAACCCGTCGTAACTCCGCTGCACAATCACTTTCCCGTTCGTCGCCGCGCGAAACGACTCGCTCGAAACTTTTGGAAATCCCTCCGGTGCCTTCAACTCCCCTTCCTGAAATCCCGGATGACTCGGATCCACCCCCGTATCGATAATCCCAATCTTCATCCCCTCGCCCGCCCGCTCCGGGTCGGCTAGCAACTCCCAAGCCTGCGGAATCCGATGGCTCTTCAACGCCCGGTCTAAATTCGTGTGCGCCTGCACCACCGGAGTCACCCGCCGTACCCCCGCCATCGTCTCGAGCGCCGCCCGGTCCGGCGACTCCACCACCATCGCGTTCCCCACCGTCTCCACTCGGCCCCGCACCTGGTGCCGCGCGCCCATTTGCCGCTGTAACCGGTCCTGCGCCGCCCGCCGCACCGCTCGCGTCGGACGCGCCTCCTCGGTCAACTCGACAATATACAGGTTCGGCACCACCTGTCCAAAGAGCAACGCCGAACCCAACAAAAACAGACACAACCGCATCATCGTCATCCTTCTCCTACCTCACCGGCAACGAAGCCACCTTCGAAGCCACTCCGTTCATCGTAAGCACAACCGGCTGAATCCCCACCGGCGACTCCATCGGCACCGTCGCGTTCACCTGATACAGCCCCACAAAGCCCGGCGCCAATCCCGCAAAAAGCACCGTCGCGTTCTGCCCCCCAATCGTCAACTGCACCGCAATCTTACACGGTGCCAGCACCGTCGAAGACGCCGCCTCCCCCGTCCGCGGCTGGTTCTCCACCGGCCCCAACCCATTCGCGTACAACTGCACCACCCCGCCCCGCGGCACCGCCGTCCCCCCCGTCACTAACCCGAAATTCTGGTCGAGCGCCGCAATCAACTGCCGACCGCTCACCGCATCCGAATACTCAAAGAACGCCGGCGAAACGTCGTTCAACGCCACCGTCAACCGCGAACTCGAATACTCCCCATTGCTCACTTTCAATTGCACCCGCGACAACCCCGCCAACTCCCACGGCACCTGCACATTAATCTGCCCGGGGCTAACAAACGAAACCACCCCCGGATAGCTCTGCCGCGTCTGCCCCGGAACATCGAAACCCACACTCACATTCGCGAGCGAAATCGGCAGATAGTTCGTCCCAAACACCCGCGTCTCCGCCGTAAACGAAGCCCCAAACAGCGAGATGTACGACCCCGGTGCTAAGCCCCGGCCCAATTGCCCGCTCGCCGCATTCACGATCCCATCACTCCGCAGCGCCGGCTCCTGCACCACCGTCCCCACAAACTCCACCCGCGGATCCCCCCCGTTCAATGGCTCCACCGAAAACACCTGCTGCCCTAACGCCGCCCCCACCGTCACCCGCGCCTCCGCAATCCCCAGCTCATCGGTCGATTGCGAAGCCTGCGTAATCCCGCCCCCGCCCACGTCCGGCCGAAAACGAACCCGTAAGTTCGATACCGGCGTACCGTATTGGTCCACAAACTTCGCCAGCAAAATCAAACCCCGCCCCGGTCCCCGCGTAAACCCATCCCCACCCAGCGCAAACGCGTTAAACGCCACGTTGTCGCCCTGCACATATAGGTACGGAACCCGCAACGGCGTCCCCCCGCCTTCCACCCGAATAATCCCCTCGTACATCCCCGCCCTCGGCTTGGTGCCCTCCAATCGCACCGTAATCGTCGTCTCCTGATTCGCCCCCAGCGTCACCGAACTCGGATTCAACGTCACCCGCGCATTCGCATCCGTATCCCGCTGCACCACACTCAGCCGCACGTTCGCCGACGCCGAACCCGCATTCCGCAGCCGCAGCGTTCGCGTCACCGGCAACGTCGTCGCCGTCACCAACTCACCAAACGAGATCGTCGCCGGAGACGCCAACACAGTCGCCTTCAACGCATTCCCCGCGTCCAACTTACCCGCTCCCATCGCGATCGCCCGCGCTTCAATCGCCCGCTCTTGATAATCAAAATCCGTAATCCGCGGATCCGCCGTATTCACCACCGCCGACTTCAACCACGCCGGTGCCAACCCCGGGTTCCGCTGCTTCACCATCGCCACCGCCCCCGCCACCATCGGTGCCGAAAAACTCGTCCCTTCCACGCTCCGGTACCGCGACGAGTCAAACATGTCCCCATTCGGGTCATAATTCTGGGTCGCGACATATACATCCGTCCCTACGGCCACCAAGTCCGGCTTAATCAACGCATCCCCAATCGACGGTCCCTGCGAACTGAAAATCGCCATGTCATCCGCCGTCGCATTTACCGGCCGCAGCGCCGCATCAAAGCCCACTCGCGCCCGTGGCGTCGACGTCAGATACTGCTTCAACGCCAACCCATCCCGATTCCCAATCAACATCAGCGGAATCGCCGTCCCCTCCAAGCCCGTGGCCACAAACACCCCGTTGCTGCTCGCCTGATAAACCACCACCCCCACCGCACCCGCCCGCTGCGCGTTCGTCAACTTCGTTAAAAACGAACAATCGCCCCGCAAAACCAGCCCAATCGAGCCCGCCAAAGCACCGGTCCCCAACGGGTCACAAGCCTTCCCGCTCCCATCCACACCGGCCACATCCACCATCGACGAAGGATTCACCGCCAACACACTACTCCCATTCCCCAACCGCCCATTCACCTGCTGCAACGTCGCCGGCCCGCCCTCCACCCGCAACGTCTGCACCAAAATCCGGCTGTTCGTCGTCGCCCCCACCGTAATCGCCGACGGCGCTGAACCCGGCGACGAAATCGAGTTCAACGTCGGAATCTTTCCGCCCACATCCCCATCGTTCCCCGCGCTCGCCACCACCACCATCCCCGCCCGAATCGCGTTCTCCACCGCTTCCACCTGAATGTCACAAGCCGTCTGCCCCGTCTTGCCGCAAATCGTTCCCCGGTCCGTCGGTGCCCACACCGCCGACTGCCCCAGCGACATACTCACAATGTCCATCCCATCCGCCAGCGCCGCCTCCAACCCGCGAATAATCGCCAGATCGTCTGAGAAATCGTTAATTCCCGGCGAACCAAAAACCTTGTAGTTTCCCAGATAGGCCTTCGGAGCAATCCCCGTCACACTCGCTCCCGGACCCTGCATCGCTCTCCCCGCCGCCAGCATCGCCGCGGCTGTTCCGTGTCCTACCCGATCTCGTGGACTCAAATCATCCGGTCGCGTGTCGTCCGGATACAAATACACCAAAGAGTCCACAAAGCTGCGCGCCGCAATCACCTTGTTACTCGTGTAAGTGCAATCACTCCCTACACACTTCGGAAACCCCGCCGGCATCGCCAACCCGGCATCCTGAAACGCCGGGTGCGTCTGGTCAATCCCACTATCCAAAATCCCAATCTTCACCCCCGCCCCCGCGTTCTCCACCCCACCCAGCGCGCTCCATGCCGCCTGCGCCTGCACAAGCTGCGACGCCGCCTGATCCAGCCGCTTATACTTCCGCAACCGCTGCACATACTTCACCCCGGGCCGCCCCGCTAACTCGAGCGCCTCCTCCGCCGTCGCCTCCACAAACACGGCGTTTACGAGCGTCTCCGTGCTCCCCGTCTCCCGAACCTTCATGCGGCTCAGATCCCCCCGCATCGCCTTTTGCGAGTCCAGTACCTTCGCGCGCCCAGTACGGGCCACCGCCGTCGGCGGCGCCTCCAGCACCACCGCATACCGCTCTTGCGCAAACATTGCGCCACCCATTGCCAGCAGGATCAGAACTCTCATACTCACCTCGACGCTCCCAGGGTTCAGTTCGTTTCAAAGCCCTGTGTTATCATAGCGTTTAGGAGTCCATCGATATGGCCGCTAAACCCGCATTCGCCGTCGGCGCGCAAGTAGAACATCCCAAATTCGGCCTCGGCAGCGTGGTCCTCTGCACGGAAGAGCACATCACGATCAAATTTGACGATCTCGGAGAGAAGAAATTCGTCCTCTCTATCGTCCTGCCTAACCTGACCAAATCGAACCGGACGCCTCCCCCTGAAAAGAAGCGCGCCGCCCGCAAAAAGGCCACCACCGCAGCCGTTGCCGTCGCCGAATAACCTACTTTCCAATACAGAAAGTAGAAAAAATCCGATTCAGGATGTCGTCCGCAGTCGTCGCACCGGTCACGGCATCCAGCGGCCAGAGCGCTTCGTAAAGGTCCAAAAGCAGCATCTCGTGGGGTACCCGTTGCCCCACCGCCTGCTCGGCGTTCCGCAGCGCCTCCCCACTCGCGCGGAATAACTCCGCCTGCCGCAGCGAGGTAATGAATGAAAATTCATCCTCCCCAGCCGAAGCATGCCCAATCGCCGCCAGAACCGCCCCCCGCAACTCCTCCACCCCCTCCCCCGTCTTCGCCGAAACCCGCAACCCCGCCCGCTCCACCTTCCCCGCTAAATCCGACTTATTCAACACGACCAAGTGCCGCCCCTGCTCCTCAGCCCTTTCTAAGATCTGCACATCCTCCGCCCCTAACTCCACACTCCCATCCACCACCACAATCGTCAAATCCGCGTCCGCCATCGCCTGCAGACTCCGCTCAATCCCCAACGTCTCCACTAAGTCGCCCCCCACCCGAATCCCCGCCGTATCCACAAACCGAACCGGCACGCCCCCCAAACTCGCCGTCTCCGCCACCAAATCCCGCGTCGTCCCCGCAATATCGGTCACAATCGCCCGATCCTGATCCAGTAGCCGATTGAATAGCGAACTTTTCCCCACGTTCGGCCGACCCACAATCGCCAGCGTCACCCCCCCATGCACCAACCGTCCATAGTCGAAGCTCCGGGCCAACCGTTCCACTTCCACCGCAATCGGCGCCAACCGCCGTAGTAACTCCGCATCCGGTGCCACGCTCACGTCGTCTTCGGCAAAGTCGATCCCCGCCTCCAGCAGCGCGATCAACTCCAGCAGCATCTCCTTAATCGGGCGCACCACCTTCGCCACCGACCCGCCCACCTGCCGCGCTGCCACCCGCGCCTGGTACAACGTCGACGCGTTGATCAAATCCCGCACCGCCTCCGCCTGCGGCAAGTCCAACCGCCCATGCACCATCGCCCGCAGCGTAAATTCGCCCGGATTCGCTAGCCGCGCCCCCGCCCAGACACACCGCTCCACCACATCCCGCAAAATCACCGGCGACCCGTGGCACGAAATCTCCACCACATCCTCGCCCGTATACGACCCCGGCCCCGCAAAGTAGGTCACCACCACCGGGTCCACGATCTTGCGCAACGTCGCCACCCGCACCGCCCCCAGCGGCGCGCCCAATACCTGCTCCACAATCTCCCGCGCCCCGCTTCCCGACACCCGCACTACGCCAATCCCGCCCCGTCCCGGCGGCGTCGCAATCGCTACAATCGTATCCACCACGAAAACTTACGCGTCGCGCCGCGGACGCGGGCCCGAACGTGGCCCGCCCCGCCGATCCCGATCATCCCGCGGGGCCCGCTCCGTCGCCGGAGCCCCAAACGCCCGCCGAGGCGGCGGCGGCGGCAACAGCGGAATATTCGGCTTCGGTCCGCTCGCCAGGTAAATCACCACCTGCCGCGTCGGCCCCGTGCCAAAACTCTCGCTCAGCAACTCCGTCTCACCCCGCAGCGCCATATGCACAATTCGGCGCTCCCGCGAGGTCATCGGCGAGAAACGGAACGCTTCCCCCGATTTCTTCACCTTCTCCGCCGCCGCCAACGCACTCAGCCGCAACTCTTCCATCCGTAACAGCCGATAATCATTCGCATCGAAACACAGCAGCGAATGCTCATCCGAAGGCACCCGGAGCAACTCCAACGTCAAGTGCTCCAGCGCCAACATGAGCTCCGCCCGGTTCGCTAGCAGCATGTCGAGGTCCGGGCCGGTGAACTTCACCATCAGTTCCGGATTCTCAATCTCCGGATGCAGACTCGCCCCCGGCGTCACCGCGAACTCCAACTCCAAGCCAGCCTTCGCGATCAACTCGCCCAAGAACTGCTCGATGCGCGGCCCGTAGGCTTCTACCGTGTATTTCTGTGCGTTGCTCATCTGCGTTAAGTTCGTTTACTTTTTCTTCTTCGCCACAATCGGTGCCGCGGTCACGCCCGTCGCCGGCGTCAGCTTATTGAAGAACATCTGCTGCACAATGCCGACTACGTTTCCGGTAAGCCAGTATAACACCAGGCCGCTGGACGCATTCCAGAACAGAAACGCCATCATCACCGGCATCATGAACATCATCATCCGCTGCTGAGCCGGGTCTCCACCCGTCGTCGGCGTCATCTTCTGCAAGTAAATCTGCGACCCCAACATCAACAACGGCAACACCCGCAGCGCCAACGTCTCCGGCCGCGATAGGTCCGTCACCCAAAGCCATTCCGCCCCGCGCAACTCCGTCGCCACCGACAACACCTTATAGAACCCAATGAAAAACGGGAACTGCAACAGCAGCGGCACGCAGCCACCTGCCGGGTTCACCCCGTTCTTCTTATACAAATCCATCGTCTCGGTGTTCTTCTCATTCGCCCGCGGGTCGTTCATCCCCACGCCTTTGTACTTATCGTTGATCGCCTGAATCTGCGGCTGCAAAAGAGCCATCTTCTTCATGCTCTTCATGCTGCTCAGCTTCAACGGCACCAGCGCCAAGTTGATCATCACCGTCACTAAAACAATCGCCCAACCCCAGTTCTGAAACGAATGCGCATGCACCCAACGCAGCATCGCGAACAGCGGTCGCGCAATCCAGCCAAACCATCCCCAATCCACCACCGACTCAATCCGCGGATCCGTCGCCTTCAAAATCTCCAGATCCTTCGGCCCCACGTACAACTTAAATTCGTTCTTCCCCGCCAGCCCGACGCCAGTCCCCACAAACGGAAGAAAGTCTTTCGATCCCGCCGGCCACGGCAGCTTATCCGTAAAGGTCTTGATCTCCACCGTCTGCCCCGGCTTGGGCAAAAACAGCGCTGCAAAAAACGCGTCTTCCATCCCGACAAACGTATAATTGCCCGCGTTCACAATCGGGCCGTTCTCGGCCTTCGAACTCTCCAAGGTCGTCGGATAGTTCTCGTTGGCCTCTTGATGCAGCGAAAGCTGCGCCGCATAAGCCTTATCCACGCTCGGGTCGCCAAATCCACCGCGCCACACCAAGCCATGCGAAAGGAGCGCGCCGTTCGATACAACCTCGCTCTTCACCTCGCCCAGATAGCTCTTGTCCTTAAACGAGAAGCTCTTCCGCGCCGTCACCTTGCCATCGGAATAAGTGAACGTGATCGACTTCCCGTCCGCCCCCTTCTCCACCGCGAACAGCGCCGTGCTCAACTCCACCCCCGGCTTCTGGTCCTTGAAGTCGTACGAAAACGGTCGCACCCCAATCGCGGTCGTGTTCACGGCCGAAACCAAATCCAGCGGCTTGCCCGTGTTGTCTTTGAAATTCTTCAGCACCCAACTCAGCACCACCGCCCCACGGTTGGCGAACTGGATCCGATAAAGGTCCGTATCGAGAAACGGGAACTCCGCCTTAGTCACCGTCGTCGTTTCCGTAGACATCGGCGGTGCCTCTGCCGGAGCGGCGGCCGGAGCCCCCAGCGTTCCCGCCTTCGCCTCCTGCTTTTGCGCTTGGCCTACGTCTTTCTTCGTCGGCGTCGGAGGCGTCGGCGACTTCGGCATCAAGTATTGAGAGGCAAAAATCACCACCCCCATTAATACGAACGCCAGCAGCAGCCGCTGCTCCATCGAAAACTCTTTCTTCGGATTCGGATCAGCCATAAGGGATTAATTGTTCGGGACGGGATCAACTCCGCCTTCGCAAAACGGATGGCAACGGCCTAAACGCCGCACGCCCAGCCAGACGCCCCTCAGGACGCCGAACCGGGCGATCGCCTCCATCATGTAGACGGAGCAGGTAGGATGAAATCGGCAAGCCGACGGAAGCCAGGGCGATATCCCTCGCTTATAAAAACGGAGCACGAGCAGCGAAAGTTCCACCGGCGTCAGCCGGGTCATTACGCGCTGCATCGCGCCAAAACCTTGTCCATCTCGCGCTCAAGCACCGCAAAATCAACCAGCAGCGCCGAACGCCGCGGATTGAATACGATATCGCACGCCGCCGAGATCTTGGCCAGGCGCGGCCGCAGAATCTCCCGCAGCCGACGGCGAATCTTATTCCGCTGCACCGCCTTACCCACCGCGCGAGGGATCGTTATCCCAATACGCGGACCAGGTCCGCGGACGGCCGCGTCGGCGGAGACGGAACTATGCCGCAAGCAAAAAGCCACGAAATAGGTACTCGGATATCGCACACCTTGATCGTAAACCTTTCGGAACTCCGACGGTTTACGCAGACGGTGAGAGCTGAGCGGGCCGCTAGTTGGCGGTACGGACGGCAGGCTCGTCACTGACGGTGAGTTTCCAGCGGCCCCGCGCGCGGCGGCGAGCCAGCACGGCGCGACCATTTTTGGTGCTCATGCGCTCGCGAAAGCCATGCACCTTGGCACGCTTACGATTATTGGGCTGATATGTACGCTTCGGCATTTTCTTTAGTTCCTAATGGGCACAGACACACGGAGGCGCGCTGGACCCGATCTTTCAGTATAAGGCCTCCCGTCCCACGACGCAAGCGGACCACGCGCGTAACTCTCGCCGCCGCCGCCGTATCTATAGACTATCCCCCCTCTCAAGATGCGCAAATGGAAACTCATCGTTCTCATCCTCCTCGCCGTTCTCGCCGGTGTCATCGGAGCCCTTTACTACTCCGCCAAACAGCTCGCCGCGAAGTTTGAACCCTACATCCGCGAGCAAGCCGTCACCTATCTCCGCGACCATTTCCAAGCCGAAGTGGAACTCGGCGCCCTCCGCGTCCACCTCCCCAAGTTCTCCCCCGTCCAACTCTGGATCAACAAAGGCCGCGGCTCCTCCGCCGGCGTCGAAGTCGATAACGTCATCCTCCGCCGCGGCAGCCCCACCCCCCTCTTCCGCATGAAGCACTTCTCCTTCACCGCCGACCTCGGCAAACTCTTCGACCCCGTCAAATACGTCCCCCTCGTCATCCTCGACGGCCTCGAAATCTACATCCCGCCCAAGGGCGAGCGCCCCAAAACAGCCCTTAAACCCATTTCGAGCAACGTCATCATCGAAGAACTCGTCATCACCAACGCCAAACTCGTCATCCTCTCGAAGGACCCCTCCAAAACGCCCCTCGAATTCGAACTCCAGCGCATCCGCCTCCGCTCCGCCGGCCTCGGCGTCCCCATGAAGTACGAGGCATCCCTCCGCAACCCCAAGCCGCCCGGCCAGATCGAAGCCCACGGCGGCTTCGGCCCCTGGAACGCCCCCGACCCCGGCGACACCCCGCTAGACGGCGACTTCACCTTTCAAAACGCCGACCTCAGCGTCTTCCCCGCCATCGCCGGCATCCTCGATTCCCGCGGTTCCTTCAAAGGCGAACTCTCCCACATCTTCGCCCAAGGCGACGCGACCGTCCCCGACTTCCGCCTCACCATGGCTGGCAACCCCGTGCCTCTGCAAGTCCACTACGATGTCGAAGTCGACGGCACCAACGGCAACACCATCCTGAAGCCGATCCAAGCCACCCTCGGTCAAACCCACTTCACCACCTCCGGCGTCGTCCTCAAGCGCCACGGCGACACCCGCAAAACCATCGACCTCGACGTGCTGATGCCCAAAGGCCACCTCGCCGACCTCCTCCACCTCGCCATGAAAGGCACGACGCCCTTCATGACCGGCGACTTCTATCTTAAGACCAACATCCGTATCCCGCCCCTCGACGGCAAGGTCAACGAAAAGCTCCTGCTCGACGGCAACTTCAAGGTACAAAACGGGCATTTCCTGAGTTCACAAATCCAGGACAAGATCGACGGCCTCAGCCGCCAAGCTCAGGGCCAACCCAAGAACGACGCGATCGACGAAGTCTTCACCGACCTCACCGGCCACTTCCATTTAGAGAACAAATCCATCACGTTCAAGGACCTGACCTTCGCCATCCCCGGAGCGCTGATGGAGATTGGTGGGCGCTATGAGATGGGTTCGGAGGATCTCGATTTCCGCGGCACCGCCCGTCTCCGCGCCAAGGTCTCCCAGACCCAGACCGGCTGGAAGCGCTGGGCCCTCAAACCCGTCGACCCCTTCTTCTCAAAGAAAGGAGCCGGTACGTTCGTCAAGATCAAAATCGACGGCAACCGCAAGGACCCCCACTTCGGCCTCGACCGCGGCAAGAACAAGGACTGACCGAGCCCTCACCGCACCGCCATCGTAACCCCCGTCTGCGCCTGAAACCGCCCCACCTGCAGCGTCACCGGCACCGCCGCTCCGCTCGCCACCCCCTCCGGCACCACCGCGTTCACCTGAAACAGCCCCGGCACCGTCACCGCCGCGAAAATCACCGGTGCTCCGATGCCTCCGATCGTCACGCTCGCTCCGGGCACAGAACCGTCGCCCGTAGCAAAGATCTGCACCACGCTCCCCCGCGCCGCCGGCCGTTCCGCGGCATTCACCGCATTATCCTGATTCAAAATCGCCCCCTGCCCCACCCCGGTCCCGTCCATGGTAAACAAGCCCGGCGCGGCTTCTTCCACTGCCACCGTCACCGCCTCCCCCGACCCCACCCGAATCGTCGTCGACGACCGCCCCCGCACTCCCTCCGGCACCACCACATTCGTCTGAAACTGCGATTCAAACAGAACCCGCGCCGGCAGCCCGTCAAACGTCACCTGCCGATCCTTCCCCACCCCATGCAGAGCCACATACTGCCCCGCCGCCAAGGCCCCCAACCGATTCGAAGCCCCGTTAGCCACCGTGTTCACGACCGCCGGATTCACCAGCCCCGTGTAGGCCAAAGGACCAATCACCACACTCACGGGCACAACCACCGACCGGCTTCCAGCCGTGATCCGCACCGACCCTTCGTACCGCCCCGGCGGACCGACGCAAAAAACCGAAAATTCCGCCGGAGTCATCAACTTGGAGGCATTGATACGCAGAGCGCAACCGTTCGCTTCCTTTTCCACCAACGCAGTAGCCTCCAGTGGTGCCCCGGAGGAAGTCACAAGAAACTTTCCAGATTGCCCATCGGCCACCGACACCGCCGCCGGAGTCACCACCAGCGGCTCCGTCTCCCCGCCCCAAATCCGCAGCGTTACCGGTAACTCCAAAGTATTCACCGCACCCGGAGCGCTCACCTTCACCGATCCACGATAAATCCCCACCACCAGATTGAGCCCGCGCGGATTCACCGTCACCGTAATCGCGCTACCCGAACCCACCGCCTCCAGCCAGGCGCCACCGGATTCCGTAAGGACCGCCAGTCCGAGGGAGGCAACGAAAGGCGTCACCTGAATGCCGATTGACAAAGGCGCACCCTCCGCCAGGACTTGCCTCGAAAAATTCAGCGATCCCGGCGTCAAGGACAGCAATCGAAGCGGCACCGGTACCCCCGGCGTCGCCACTACCAAGGTAACCTCCAGCGTTTCTTCGTTGATCGGCCCTCGCACCATAACCCGGCCCCGATAGGTCCCTGCCCTCAATCCCGCCGGGTTCGCCTGGACATCCGGCCCGGCTGGAGTCGTCGTCGCAGCGGTCGAAACGGTCAACCACCGTCCGCCGTCATCGGTCTCCGTCCGCAGAGTGATCGGCACTGATGCGCCATTCTCCGCCCGAACCGCAAAACCAGCCGCCCGCGTAATCGGCCCCTCCGGCACACTCGTCAATGTTATCGCTCCCGGCGACAACCGAATAAACTCCCCTGCCCGAACCTCCAAACGAACCGGAATCGACTGCGGCTCATACCCCGGATCCTTCGGCGTCACCACCACCGACGCCAAATAGTCTCCCGGCAGCATCCCCCCTATCTCCGCTCGCACCGACAAGCTCACACTCCGCGAATCCTGCCGCTCTACCCCCGCCGTTAGCCAACGCTCCGTCGTCGTCACCGCAATCGGGGTCACCTCAAAAGTCCTCCCGTTCACGCCCAGGGTTACCGTCTGCGCGCCCGATTGCCGAAACACAATCGGTGTCGAGGGAATCGAAAACGGTGCCGCTGGCAGTCGAAATGGCTCGTAACCGCTCGAAACAGCGAACAGGCTGTCGACTAGCGGACGACCAAACGCTGCCCGAATCGGCATCGACGCCAGCAGGCCACCGGATCTCGTAGCCTCAAATCCAAGCGTCCTGAGGTTCTCGGACAGCGAGCGCGGAGGCAGAACGATTGTCTGCCGTCCCGACAGCGCCCCGATAAGGTCAAAGTTCTCCCCCGTTACCTCTACCGCCACCGCATGCGGATTCTCCAAAAACAACAACGCCGGCCCTCCGCCGAGTGGCGTGGCCTGTCGGCCAATCTCAACCGAGGAATACATCTGCGTCGGCAAAAAAGCCCGCCGACCCCCGACCGGCTCCATCCGCACCGCATAAACAAACTCCGCCCCCTCCACCCGAAACACCCGCCCCGTCAGTTCACCCTCCCCCGCCACCGTCACCTCCAACTCCGTCCCCGACCGAAACGCCACCCGATCCACCTTCATCCCCTCCCCCGTCACCCGCGACTCTGCCGTAAACCCCCGCCCCGTCACCCGATAACTGCTCGCCCCCACCCGAGTCACCGCCTCGATCACCACCGCCTCCCCCACCGTCACCATCCCCAGCCCATCCCCCACAACAAACTTCTCCCCCGCCACATCCCGCCAATCCAAAGCGCTCACCGTCACCCGTCCCTGCGCTCCCGCCGTCCCCGATACCGGCGCAGTCACCGTCATCACCGGCGATCCCCCAATCCGCCCCACCCCGCCCGCCACCGACGAAAACTTCACCACCGCCTTCCGCCCGTCCCACTCCGCCGTCCCCAACAGATCCCCCGCCGCGCTAAACATCTGTACGTCCGCGATATCCCCAAACACCGCCCCATCCAACTCCACCCGCAAACTACCCACGGACACCGCCAGCGGAGCCCCCAACTCCACCCGAATCTGCGCCATCGCCCCCGCCGGAACCGTAACTGGCCTAACCTCCAAGTTAGCCGCCTGCACCAACAGAGGCAGAAAGACACACCCCAGTCGTAACAAGGCCCCAATCCGCCCGTGGCTCAATCCATTTTGCTTCCAGTTAGTTCGCAGCACCCCAAACGCCCAGCACGTTAAGCCCCACTCACCCGCAACAAAACTGAGACAAGATCCGATCAACCTGCCGCAATCGCTCGAAGGTTTCCAAGTCGATCCCGAGCTGTTCAAGAATCCGATAAAGCAACGATGGCCCGATGTCAGTGCCACCGTGAATCGGAAGGGTCGTCGCCCGGCCATCTTCGTGTCGCCATCGTTCGTGGCTTCCAGTTTTGCGAGCGCGCTCAAATCCGAGCTTGGCGGCCGCACGCCGAAGCTCAGCCGCGCGAGCGCTAGGCATGCACGATTTCGGTCGTATCGAGGGGCAGGGCCAGACCGCTCTCGCGATGCTCTTCCTCGATCAACTGAAACACTTTAGCGAGTTCACTCACAGCCGCCTCGGCAGTCGGCATCAAGGCATGGCATCCCGGAATAGCAGGAATCTCCGCGACCCACCCATCCGGTCGGTTCCGATACATCACGAGCTTGTAGTCGTCGAAACTCATGACTCAATTGTAGTCAGCCCTCACCGCACCGCCATCGTAACCCCCGCCTGCGCCAGAAACCGCCCCACCCGCAGCGTCACCGGCACCGCCGCCCCGCTCGTCACCCCCTCCGGCACCACGGCGTTTACCTGGAACAACCCTGGCCCCGCCGACCCCGCGTAAACCACCGTCGCCTCCACCCCGCCGATCGTCACCATTACATCCTGCACCGTCCCCTCCCCCGTCCCAAAGATCTGCACCACGCTCCCCCGCGCCGCCGGCCGCCCCGCGGCATTCACCGCATTGTCTTGATTCAGAATCGCCCCCTGCCCCACCCCGGTCCCGTCCACGGTAAACAAACCCGGCGCGGCCTCTTCCACCGCCACCGTCACCGCCTCCCCTGACCCCACCCGAATCGTCGTCGCCGACCTTCCCCGAACCCCCTCCGGCACCACCACGTTCGTCTGAAACAGCGATTCAAACAAAACCCGCGCCGGCAGCCCGTCAAACGTCACCTGCCGATCCTTCCCCACCCCATGCAGAGCCACATACTGCCCCGCCGCCACGGCCCCCAACCGATTCGACGCGCCGTTCACCACCGAACTCACCGACGATGGAGTCTTCGGCCAGACATATCTCCACGGGAGAACAACAAGGCTAACCGGTACCACGACCGACCGGCTTCCCGCCGTAACTCGAACCGACCCATCGCACCTGGCCCTCCACTCAGTCGCCCATGCCGAAACCCAAAACGCTGCCGGAGTAACCACTTGCCCTCCACCGGAATTGTCTCGTTCGGAAATCTCCAGCCGACACCCTTCCGGGAGTTTTTCTACCCTCGCTGTCGTTTCCACAAAAGCCCCGGGCGAAGTTACGGCGAGCGTTCCGGGATATTCCCCCAACGATAGATCCGACGGAGTCACGACAATCGGCTCTGTCTCCCCGCTCCACACCCGCATCAACACCGGAACCTCCAATTCATTGGCGAACCCGGCAGCCCGCACGATGATCTTCCCGCGATAGATCCCGGCGACTAGGTTGCTCGGATTCGCCCCCACCCGGAGACCGTTGAAGGTTCGCTCTACCCGCAACCATCCTCCCCCTGATTCAGTCGATACCTCTGATAGGAATTGCGTGCTCTCCGGCGACACCTCCACTAGACTGTCGACCGGATGCTGCGCCCCTCCCACCGGATACGAGAATCGCAAGAGATCCGGCCCCCACAACCGCAACCGCGGCAGCACCGGCGGAGCAACTTCGAAGGTAACTTTTACCTCCTCTAGGTTGATCGGCCCCCGCACGACAATCCGTCCCCGGTAGGTACCCGGCTTCAACCCCGCCGGGTTCGCCCGAACCTCCACACTCGCAGGTGAAGTCGCGGTCGGGGCCGAAATCGTCAGCCACCTCCCACCATCGTCCGTCTCCGTGCGTAGCGTCAGCGCGACCCCAACCGTCTCGCCTGCCCGTATCGTAAGCGTCACCGGCGGCGGAATTGGCCCTCCTGGCACACTCGTCAACCGTACCTCGCTCCGCGATGCGCGAACGAACTCCGCCGCTCGAACCTCCAAACGCACCGGAACAATCTGCGGCTGATAGCCCGGCTCCGTCGGCGTGATGATAACCGAAGCGAAATGGTCCCCCGCCGCCAGCGTCGCCGGATCCACCGATACGCTCAATGTCCGACCGCGGAGGTCTCGCCGCGCCACCGCGGTCAGCCATTTTTCTGTCGTTGTAACCACAATCGGTAGCGCCTCTTGCGTCTTCAACTTCGGCTCAAAGCTCACTCCCTGCGAACCCGGCTCCGGCCCACCGACCTGCTTCATAAACACGAGAGGTCCCTCCTGTCGTATTAGGAACGGCTGCTCCGGTAGTCGAAACGCTATATAGTCGTCGGAAACCCGACCCACCGTCTTGGTCTGCCAGTTCACATGCCCTGCCCGAATGGGCAACGAAAACAAGAGGCCACCCGAACCATTCACCTCGAATCCGAAGTCGACTAAAGCGGAAACCTCAAGCCGTCCCAACGCGGGTAGAACGGTCGTCTTCCTCCTCAAGAACCCAAGTGAACCGAGAAACACCTCGACCGTCACATCCACCGCCACCGGATTGGGATTCTCGAGTACCATCCCACCACCCCCATACCGCGGCGGACTTACATTGAAAACTCCTACCGACGAAACCGTTCGCACCGGCAACAAAGGCCGCCACTTGCCGTTCGCCCGCCCCCGCGGGGCATAGACAAACGCCGACCCATCAACCCAAAATATCCGTCCCGTCAGTTCGTTTTCCCCCGCTACCGTAACTTCCAACTCCGTTCCCGACCGGAACGTCACCCGATCCACGGCCATCCCCTCCCCCGTCGCCCGCGACTCCGGCCTGAACCCTCTTCCCGTCAATTTGTAACCGCTCATGGACACCCGGGTTACGGATTCAATCACGACTGCTTCCCCTACCGTCACAGTTCCGAGCCCCTCTCCCACCTCGAAACGCTCCCCCGGCATACCTCGCCAGTCTAGAGCCTCCACCTTCATCCTCCCCTTTGCCCCCGGCGCGGCAGTTTCCAGAACAGGTACCGTCACCGTCATCACCGGCCACCCCCCAATACGCCCAACCCCACTCGCCACCGACCAAAACGTCACTACCGCTTTACGCCCATCCAGCTCCACAGCCCCCGTAAGCTCCCCCGCCGCGCTAAACATCTGCACGTCCGCAATCTCCCCAAACACCGCCCCCTCCAACTCCACCCGCAAACTACCCACCGACACCGCCAGAGGAGCCCCCAACTCCACCCGAATCTGCGCCATCGCCCCCGCCGGAACCGTCACCGGCCTAACCTCCAAACTAGCCCCGTGTAAAAGCAGAGGCAGAAAGACACACCACCCGCGCAACAAAGCCCCAACCCACCCCTGACTTAGTCCGAGTTCACACCAGTTAGATCGCTGCACCCCGAATCTCCCGCAATCAAAGCACCACTCGTAATCCTCACGCAGACCAGCCAATTCATTCGCCGAGGAAGGCCTCGAGTAGCTCTTCCGGTAACGGTTCGAAGAATCCTTCAGATACTCCGAATCCCTCCCACAAGCCAAAAACAGGCGCTCCAGAGCGATTGCACCAGACGGGTAAGGGTAGCGATTCCATACCCAGAGTTTACTCCACCTTTGACCAAATCAGACTTTAACCCGCAATAAATCCGCCTCCATCTCCTGCCCCTCACTCCTTACCTCCACCGCACTCCGCGGATGCGGCGAATGCCCCGGCGACCATCGCGCCTCCGGCGACACAAACGACAACGCCCAACTCCGTCGCGGCCGTCCACTCCGGTTCGCCGGCGACCGATGCCACAAATTCCCATGATGCGCCATTGCGCACCCCGCCCCCGTCACCGCCGCCACCCCCTCCTCATCCGCCGCCACATCCATCGGCGGCAAACTCGCCCTTGGATCGTCCTCCCCCGTCAACCCCCAACTCGCCCGCCGCTCCCCCAACAAATGGCTCCCATACAAGTAATACAAACACCCATTCTCCGGAGTAACATCGTCCAAAGCCACCCACAAAGTCAAACCATCCGGCCGGTCCAGCGGCAAGTACGAATAGTCCTGATGCCAATCCATATCCACCCCGCCCGAAGGCTTAAACAACATATGGTCATGGAACAGCACTAACTCCGGAATCCCCAGCGCTGCGCAAGTCACTTCCCCCAAATGTGGCACTAACCCCGCCAACACAGCCGACTTCCGCCACGGATCATGCACGATCCGCGCGTATGGCCCTTCCACCGCCACCTCCATCATCTCCGCCATCGCCCCCCGCACCGCCTCCAACTGCCCCTCATCCAACACCCGCCCCAACGCCGCCGCCCCCCGCGTTTCAAAGTCCGCCCTCGGATCCACACTCAATTCCATGCCTCATCCTATCAGCCTCAAATCGATGCCATCATGTAAGCCATGCGAGTCGTCATCGCCCAATACGAAGGCATCGACGCCACCCCCGTGCTGCCCCTCGCCGCCGGCTGTCTCGTCGCCGCCGCCCGGGTCGATCCCGCCCTCGCCGCCGTCGAATTCTCCATCGTCATCGAACGCCGCCCCCTCGCCGAAGCCGTCGCCGAACTCGGCCACCCCACCATCCTCGGCCTCTCCCTCTACCCCTGGAACGCCGCCTACTCCCTCGCCGTCGCCCAAGCCGCCCGCACCGCCCATCCCGACTGCCTCATCATCGTCGGCGGCCCCTCCGTTCCCCGACGCGACGAACGCGTCCGCCGCTTCCTCGCCGACAATCCCGCCGTCGACATCCTCGCCTTCGGCGAAGGCGAACTCACCTTCCGCGAACTCCTCCGCGCCCATCTCGCCGGCGAGACCTTCCACCACATCCCCGGCATCGCCTTCCGCCACCACATCACCGCCCCACCCGGCCGCGTCAACGATTTCACCCCCACCGCCTCCCCCTATCTCGACGGCACCTTCGACGAACTCATCGCCCGCCACCGCCACCGCTTCTCCATGGCCCTCCTCGAAACCAACCGCGGTTGCCCCTTCTCCTGCACCTTCTGCGATTGGTCCCTCACCAAAAAGGTCGTCGAGTTCCCCCTCCCCCGCGTCCTCGCCGAACTCGACTGGGTCGTCGCCCACGGCTTCAGCCACATCATGCTCGCCGACGCCAACTTCGGCATCCGCCCCCGCGATACCTCCATCGCCCGCCGCCTCGTCGAACTCCGCCAAACCACCGGCCTCCCCGCGACGTTCTACTTCTACCTCACCAAAAACAACCACGGCCGCAACCTCGAAACCATCGAAATCCTCCAAGCCGGCGGCATCGGCACCTGGGTCGGCCTCGCCGTCCAGGATTTCGACGACGACGTCCTCGAAGCCGTCAAACGCGACAACATCCAAACCGGCGAAGCCATGAAGCTCCGCGACATCTGCGGCGAACGCGGCATCCCGACTTTCAACGAGTTAATCCTCGGCCTCCCCGGCCAGACCTATCAATCCTTCGCCCGCACCATCGCGACCGCCATGCCCCCTCTCCCCCGGCATGACTTCGTGCTCTTCCTCTGCCGCCTCATCGACAACACCGAACTCGGCGATCCGGAATCCCGCAAGCGCTTCGGCATCCAAACTCGCCGCTGCCAATGGAAGACATCCACCGCCGGCTGGGATCCCATCATCGACGAATACCAGGAGGTCGTCGTCGGCACCAAAGACATGCCCCTCGCCGACTGGCGCCGCGCCTTCCGCCTCTCCTACTTCGCCGCGGCTCTCTACAACCTCCGCCTCCTCCGCGTCGTGCTCCAGCACACGGCCGAGACCACCGCCACTCCGCTCGAAGCCCTCCTCGAACGCCTCTCCGACGGCATGGACGACGCCCCACCCGGATGCCTCTACGCCAACCTCAGCCAAACCGTCGACCGCTATACAAACTCCCTCCTCGCCGGAGGCCCCTTCGTCCTACCCTTCGCCGACTCCGCCACCGACGCCCCCATCCCCGTCGACGAAGCCATCGCCCTCCTCGCCCTCCGCCGGTACGACGAATTCCTGCAGGAAACCGCGGCCCTCATCCCCGCCGACGCCGAAGTCGTCCGTTATCAATCCCTCATCACCCCTCGTTGGCAGCGCCCCGAACCCATCGACCAAAATTTCTCCCTCGACTGGCCCACCTACGCGGCCACCGGTGTGCAGCACCCCCGCCCGACCCAAGTCCGTTTCACCCCATCCCCTTACGTCACGAGTCCTAACTTCCGCGACTTCGCCAGCACCCACTTCGCCTACCTCCGCACCCGCCTCGACGTCGGCCGAATTGAAACCTTGAACCACCCACCGCCCACCGCGCCCCACTTCGTCGTCCTCCCCGCCACCGCCGCACTCCTTCTCGCCATCCTCCTCCTGCCCCTCGCCGCCCTCGGCCAAACCCGGCCGCCCCTCACCCCTCAAGCCCAGCGCGGCCAAGCCCTCTTCCTGAAATCGCCCAAAGGCGTCGCCTGCGGCACCTGCCATTCCATCGGTAACATCGGCACCGCCGTCGGCCCCGACCTCGCCCAACTCGCCGCCGCCGCCCCGCCCCGCGCCCTTGTCATGGCCATGGAAATCACGGAAACCGCCTACGTCCAGCAGGTCAAAACCACCAAGGGCGAGTTCCCCTGCATTCAAAAACAAAAGGTCTCCGACAAACTCGAAATCTGGGACCTAAGCAAACTCCCGCCCACCCTCCGCACCTTCGCCGCCGCCGACATCCAAAGCATGAAACCCGCCGAAAAGTGGCTCCATCCCCCCGCCGCATCCCACTACGACAGCAAGGAGTTCGCCGACATCATCGGCTTCCTGAAGTTCGCCGCCACCGGCCTGCAAAAGGAAGTGACCCTCGCCGAGTTAGAGAGCCCAAAATGAAAGCCGCTTACGTACTCCTCACCGTCGCCACCCTCACCGCCCAAACCCGCATGAACGATCACCTCTTCCCCATTCGCGAAGGAAGCAAGTTCGGCTTCATCAACCGCACCGGCTCGGTCGTCGTTCCCCCGCAATTCGACGCCGTCGGCGAACCTTCCGAAGGCCGTATCCGCAT
Source organism: Acidobacteriota bacterium (assembly GCA_026394015.1). Lineage (GTDB taxonomy): Bacteria > Acidobacteriota > Terriglobia > Bryobacterales > Bryobacteraceae. The sequence goes on along the minus strand of JAPKZA010000231.1, from coordinate 17,732 downwards.
CACCCTCGGCAGCCTCTCCGGCTACGTCGATCTCGCCGGCAAGCTCGTCATTCCCGCCAAATACAACGTCGCTAACGACTTCCACGAAGGCCGCGCCATTGTCCTCGAAAGCACCCAATACGCACTCCTCGACCCCGCCGGAGCCCTCATCGCCGATATCCCCCATCGCGTCCTCGGCACCTTCCACCAAGGCCGCCTTCGCGTCCAAGCCGCCGGCCGCCCCACCCTCTATGGCTTCGTCGACTCCAACGGCCAATCCGTCATCCCGCCCCAGTTCATGCCCGCCGGAGAATTCCCCGACGACCCCGCCGACCTCAACTTCGGCGGCCTCAAAGACGAATGGTGCTACTTCGATCGCACCGGCAAAATCATCCTCCGCCTCCCCATGAAGGTCGGTGGTCAACTCGTCGGAGCCAACTCATTTTCGAACGGTCGCCTCCGCGTCAAAGAAGGCTTCACCTGGGGCTTCAAAGACGCTTCCGGCGCCTGGGCCATCCCCCCCAAATTCAACGACGCCCAAAATTTCCAGGACGGCTTCGCCCAGGTCCAGGATGGCGCCAAGTGGATCACCATCGACCCCCAGGGCAAAATCGTAGACCCCGACAAGCGTAAGCTCAAACCCATCGCCCCACCCTCGGAAGGCCTCTCCCTTGCCCGCGAGGAAGACCTCCTCGGCTGGGTCGATTCCCGGAACAAACTCGCCTTCCCCCTACGCAAATACGACGAAGCCTATAGTTACCAAACCGGCCTCGCCCGCTTCAAACTCGACGGCACCTACGGCTTCCTCGACAAGTCCGGCAACCCCAAAATCCCCAATCAATTCTCCGGCGCCGCCGACTTCAACCACGGCCTCGCCGCCGTCCAACTCCCCGACGGCGCCAGCGCCTACATCGACCCCCAAGGCAAAATCGTCTGGAGGTCAGCCCCCCGCCGCTAGACCCGTTTCCAGCACGCCCTCATACAGCGCCGCCATCGGCACGCTGCATTCGAGCGAACTAAACGCACACTCCGCCTCCAAGCCCATCACTTCGCTGATCCACCAGTTCCCATCCGCCCCCCGCGTATGGATCTCCACCAGCGGCCGGTCCTGCGAAACCAGCGCATACTGCCGAATCGTCGGGCTCAAACGATACTCATGCGACTTCTCCCCCCGGTCCTTCCCCTCGGTACTCGGCGATAACACCTCCACCAAAAACATCGGATTCGTAATTACCGTCCGCCGACCCTGCATACGTTCCACCGGCCCACACACCACCATCAGATCCGGATAGGTCAACATAGGAAGCGACCCCGTCTGAAACATCACATCGCCCCCCAGAACCGCGCAACCCCGCCCACGCAGAGCCCCATACAACTGGCCGCCCAGATTCATAGCGAGCCGCCCATGCTCAAACGTCCCCCCCGCCATCGCCGTGACGACGCCGCCATAGTACATATGCTTCGTTTCGGACAGCGCTTCCTGATCCAAAAACTCATCCGCGGAAATCCAGGGCATGCGCCGAGCAGCCATACCAATATCCTACCCCTCCTGACAACCCCGAACCACATTTGCCAAAATACCTCCATGCGCATCCTACTGCTGTTTCTCTGCGTCACCACAGGCATCGCAACAGCGGAACCCATCGCACCCCACCACACAGTCCAATACACCGCCCCCCGCGACGGCCTCCTCCACGCCTCCCTCCACCGCGCTTACTCCCAACTCCCCGCCAACCTCGAAATCCAATCCCTCTCCGAAGAACTCCGCTCCCTCGTCCCCGAAAACACCCAAACCCATCCCGGCCGCTGGACCTTCCGCGCCGGCTTAGTCAGGCAGGGCGTCACTTACTCCATCCTCTCCTCCGAACCCGGCGAACTCAACTTACAGCTCCTCCCCGCCCCCGACGCCCAGAACCCCCACAAAGCCATCACCGCCGGCGCCTCCTGGCTCATCCGCGCCGCCGACGCCTGGCTCTCCAACCAACCCCGCCACGGAGCTATCGAGCAGCCCGACCAAGCCCAACACCCCGAAGCCCGCGCCTGCATCGCCTGCCACGTCACCCAGTTCACCACCCGCGGCTATCTCACCGCCGCCCGCAACGGCCACGACGGACAAGCCCCCCAAGCCCTCGCCAACGTCATGCAGCGCCTCCGCGACAATCCCCGCCCCCTTTACGGCCACGATGGCGTCAACTGGGCCCGCGTCATCTACTCCGCCCGCACCGTCTCCAGCCGTCTCCCCGTCCTCCTCAACCTCCACCGCCAAGCCACCGCCTCCCAACCAGCCGAGGACCGCGCCCTCACCCTCGGAGCCGCCCGCTTCCTCCTCCTCGCCGACGACTGCGGCGCCGCCGCCCTCCGCCCCGAAGCCGATGGTTCCCGCCCCGATGTCAGCGCCTTCGAAATCGGCCTCCAAACCTGGGAGACCTTCCAACTCGCCGCCGCCGCCGAACCCCACAACCCCGTCTGGCCCCAGAAGACCGCCTGCATCGCCCAACTCCTTTCGACCACCAAACCCACCAACACCATCGACGCCGCTTGGCGCATCGTCGCCCTCACCCGTCTCCACCAACCCACGGCTACCGCCATCGCCGAACTCCTCCGCCACCAGCAACCCGACGGCCGCTTCGGCCTCGCCCTCTCAAACAGCGCACAGGCCGCGCAGGCCCGGCACCAACGGGCGAGGAACTCGCCCATCTTGCCGGGCCGAAGCGAGTCCGTTGTGCGCGGTTCCTTGTTAGATGACGCCCCGCCCGCCGACTTCATCAGCTACCACGTCCTCTACGCCCTCGCCGTCGCCAAGCACCGTGGCCCCGCCACCGACCGCCTCGCCGCCTACACCCTCCGCCAGCAACGCCCCGACGGCAGTTGGAAAGGCGCCCCCGAGTACAAAGGCTTCGACACCCCCTTCCGCGAAACCCAGTTCGCCGTCATGGCCCTCAGCGAACTCCACCGCCAACCCGCCCATCCCCTCCCCGCCCTCCTCGCCACCGGCCCCCGCCCCCAACCCGACCCCTGGCAAAACCCCGACCGCCCCGCCCTCCAGCAGCAACTCCTCGCCCGCATGAAGCTCGAATCCTCCCCCGCTCTCGTCGACGCCTTAGCCGCCACCCTCGACGAAAATCTCGCACAACTCCGCGAATGGCAACGCTCGATCCGCCTCCCCGAAAATCAAGCCCGCGTCGAAGCCGCCCTCCGCGCCGATAGCCAACGCCAAGCCACCCTCCTGTCCAACGCCTTGAACAGCGGCCCCCGCCCCCAGCGCCTCCAAATCCTCCAAGCCCTCGCCAAGGTCCCCGGCGTCGCCGGCTTCCCGCCCCGCCCCCGCGTCGGCAACGACCTCGAAGCCCCCCAAATCCTCGCCGACGCAAACCAAGCCCTCGAACAAGCTCTCCTCGCCTGTCTCCCCGACCCCGCCCTAGCCGAGGCCGCCATCCGCGCCGCCACCGCCCTCGGCGACACCCTCACCCCCTACTTCACCCTCGCCCTCCTCCGCGACGCCCTCCCCCTCTACGGCCCCACCGTCGAAGACTCCTTCGCCCCCGGCCGCCGCGGCCGCCTCTCCCTCACCCGCGACAACCAATACCCCGAAGCCCTCGCCACCCTCCTCACAAGCCTCCTCCGCCAACAAAATCCCACCGCCCACCGCATCCTCCTCCCCCTCCTCGCCAACCTCGAACCCGACTCCCGCCTCACCCGCGACGTCCCCCTCCAAGCGGTCATGGAACGGCTCCTCCGCGATCATCCCAACGCCGAAGTCCTCCGCGCCTCCGCCGCCTTCCCCAACATCGCCGACGCCCCCCTCATGCGGACCCAGGTCCTCGAAGCGATGGCCTCCCCCGACGTCGCCCTCGTCCAAGCCGCCGTCGAGGTCGCCGTCGAACGCTTCGTCACCAACCCCAATCTCAACGCCATGACCACCCAGTTCTTCAAGCACGCCCAGGGCCCCGCCCGCCGCATGCTCCTCGATGGCCTCGACCCCGCCCGCGTCCGCTTCCGCCTCGATCTCGTTCTTACCTACCGCCCCCCGCCCTTCGAAATCCCCGCCGACGCCAACATCCTCGGCCTCGAATCCGTCCAGGAGTTCGTCCTCTCCAGCCTCCGCCACCCCGACCCCCTCGTCCGCGCCGCCGCCCTCGACCTCACTCGCAAACACGATCGCCTTCGCCGCAACCCCAATATCCATCAAGCCCTAGCCCAACCCACCGCCCCTCGCCAACTCGACTTCGCCTTCTTCCGCGACCGCATCCAACCCCTCCTCGAACGCCCCGCCGCCGACGGCCGCTCCTGCATTATGTGCCACGCCGCCAACGCCCGTTTCCCCCTCCGCGCCGACGCCCAAGCCAACTTCCACGCCGCCTCCCGCAAGGTCAATCGCAACGATCCCGCCGAAAGCCCCCTGCTCATCAAGCCCCTCCTCCCCGGCGTCACCTCCGACGGCGACGTCTTCCGCACCTCCCACAACGGAGGCGAACGGTGGCCCGCCCGCACCGGCAGCGTCGAGTACCAAACCATCCTCGAATGGATCCGCGGCAGCCGACAGTAATTTTGCTGATAACCTAATTGCCTATGACGTCCCCGACGACCGCCGCCAGCGCCCTCGACACCCGCATGAGCCCCACTCATTGGCGGGCCTTAATTCTCCTCGTCCTCTCCGTCGGCATCAATTATATTGACCGCGGCAGCCTCTCCATCGCCGCCCCGATTCTCCAAAAGGAAATGGGCCTCTCCCCCGAACAACTCGGGCTTCTCTTCTCCTCGTTCTTCTGGACCTACGCCACTTTCCAAGTCCTCGCCGGCTGGCTCGTCGACCGCTACAACGTCAACCTCGTCTTCGGCATCGGCTTCTTCGTCTGGTCCTGCGCCACCGCCGCCACCGGCATGGTCGGCGGCTTCATGGGCCTGCTCATTCTCCGCGTCCTCCTCGGTGCCGGCGAATCCGTCGCCTACCCCGCTTATTCGAAAATTCTCGCCACCGGCTTCCCCGTCCGCCATCGCGGTCTCACCAACGGCTTGATCGACGCCGGCTCCAAATGCGGACCCGCCATCGGCACCCTCCTCGGCGGCCTCCTCGTCGCCAACTACGGCTGGCGCTTTCTCTTCCTCGCCCTCGGCCTCGGCAGCCTCCCCTGGTTGATCGGCTGGATGCTCTGGGCCCCCAAGCCCGTCGGAGACTTCGACCGCAAAACCAACCCCGGCCCCACCGCCTCGGAAATCCTCAGCCACCGCTCCACCTGGGGAACATTCCTCGTCCTCTTCTCCATCAACTACGCCTGGTATTTCCTCCTCACGTGGATGCCCACCTACCTCGTCCAGCAGCGCCACTTCAGCATGGAGAAAATGGCGCTCCTCGGCTCCGTGGCCTTCTGGGGCCTAGCCGGCTCCACCACCGTCGCCGGCATCGCCTCGGACCGTTGGATCAACCGCAACCAGAACCCCACCAAGGTCCGCAAGACCTTCGTCGCCAGCGGCCTCCTGCTCTGTACTCTCCTTGTGCCCGCCTGTTATGTCGAAGACGCCAACGTCAGCATGGGCCTCATCATCGCCGCCTGTCTCTGCTTCGGCCTCACGACGTCGAACCACTGGGCCGTCACCCAAACTCTCGCCGGCCCCCTCGCCTCCGGCAAATGGACCGGCCTCCAGAACGGCTTCGGAAACCTCGCCGGCGGCGTCGTTTCGTACCTAACCGGAGTCATCGTCCAGCGCACCGGCAGCTACGACTACGCCTTCCTCGTCGTCGCCTTCTTCCTCGCCATGGGCGTCGGCTCCATTCTGTTCCTGGTCGGCCCGATCCAACAGATCGAATGGAAAAAGTCCGCCGCGCAACCGGCCTAAATCGCGGGCAACCAACACCGGTGACCCAGTCACGCGCACCTGACGCCCGCAACCAAATCACGAGCAAACGACGCCAGTAACCGAGCCGCGAGCGTGAGCGAGCGGTCTCAATGCAAATCCCCAAATAATATGGCAAAAGGCTCACCTCGATCCTCGTCAAAAACGAATCGATCACGTTCCTCTCGGGCCACCCGCCGAATCCGCCCACAGCGGTATAATGTCATGCAGAGGTCATTCCCATCACTCGCCGCGACATCCTCCTCACCACCCTCAGCGCCGCCACCCTCGCCGACGTCGCCAGCGCCCAGCACCACGCCGCCACCCAATCCACCCTCCGCTATCTCTCCCCCACCGACGCCCCCGAAATCGAAGCCCTCGCCGCCCAAATCATCCCCTCCGACGGCACCCCCGGCGCCAAAGAAGCCCGCTGCATTTTCTTCATCGATCGAGCCCTCGAAACCTTCGACAAGGAAAAGCGAAATCTCTACCGCGAAGGCCTAGCCACCGCCCAGAAAAAACGCGCCGAACTCTTCCCGCAATCCACCACCCTCGCCAGCCTCGATAACGCCCAAGCCATCGCCCTCCTCCAAGCCATCGAACAAACCGAGTTCTTCGCCCTCCTCCGCACCCACAGCATCATGGGCTTCCTCGCCACCCCCGACTGGGGCGGCAACCAAGGCATGGTCGGCTGGGCCCACATCGGCCTCGAACACAAAATGGGCTTCCAACCCCCCTTCGGCTTCTACGACGAGAAGGCCAAATGACCACCTACAAGCCCTCCGAAATAGTCGACTTCATCGTCATCGGCTCCGGTGCCGCCGGCGGCGTCATGGCCAAGGAACTCTCCACCGCCGGCTTCTCCGTCGTCGTCCTCGAACAAGGAGCCTATCTCAAGGAGAAGGATTTCACCCACGACGAAATGGGCGTCAGTTTCCAAAACGCGATCGCCAACGATCCCAAGCTCCAACCCAACACCTTCCGCGCCAACGCCTCCGAAACCGCCAAGGTCGAACAGCGTTATAACTACGGTCGCCTCGTCGGCGGCGGCAGCGTCCACTTCACCGCCAACTACTGGCGCTTCCAGCCCAACGACTTCCGCGAACGCTCCGTCTTCGGCGACGTCCCCGGCTCCAGCTTCTCCGACTGGCCCGTCACCTACGACGAACTCGAACCCTACTACACCAAAGCCGAATGGGAACTCGGCATCTCCGGCCTCGCCGGTGCCAACCCCTTCGAGGGCCCCCGCTCCAAACCCTACCCCCTCCCGCCCCTCCCCGTAAAGTCCTCCGGCGTNGCCACCAAAAAACTCGGCCTCCATCCCTTCCCCGCGCCCATGGCCGTTCTCTCGAAGCCCTACCGCGGTCGCCTCGCCTGCAACCATTGCGGCTGGTGCGAATCCTTCGGCTGCGAAGTGAAGGCGAAATCCAGCACCCTCGCCTCCGCCATCCCCGACGCCGAAAAAACCGGCCGCTGCGAAATCCGCTCCGGCTGCTACGTCCGTCGCATCCAGAGCAACGACGCCGGCCGCGTCACCGGCGCCGTCTATTTCGACGCCCAGCGCCGCGAGGTCTTCCAGCGCTCCCGCGCCGTCGTCCTCTCCGCCAACGGAGTCGAATCCGCCAAGCTCCTCCTCCTGTCCGGCTCCAACCGCTTCCCCCAAGGTTTAGCCAACAGCAGCGGCATGGTCGGCAAAAACTTCATGTGGGATCTCGGAGCCTTTGTCAGCGGCCTCTTCGACCATCCCTTGAACGAATACAAATCCGTCCAAGTCACCCGCGTCATTCACGATTATTACGCCGCCGATCCCAAGCGCGGCTTCTTCGGCGGCGCCGGCATCGACGCCCGCTTCGACTGGACCCCCATCCGCTTCGGCCTCGACGGCCTCCCCCCCGACGCCCCCAAGTGGGGCTCCGAATACAAGAAACTCCTCGGCCGCTACTTCAACCAAACCTTCTCCACGCTCTCCCATTGCACGTCCCTGCCCATCGAATCGAACCGCGTCGATCTCGACCCCACCGTCAAGGACGCCTGGGGCCTCCCCGTCCCCCGCCTAACCTTCCAGCCCCACCCCGACGACATGAAGAATCTAGCCTGGACCCAGCAGCGCCAAGTCGAGATTATGGAGGCCGCCGGCGCCACCAAAATCTGGCGTTATCCCTTTGACGACATCGGCGTCAGCCGTCACCTGATGGGCACGATGCGCATGGGCAACGACCCCGCCCGTTCCGTCGTCAACCGCTTCAACCGAGCCCACGACGTGCCCAACTTATTCATCGTCGATGGCAGCAGCTTGGTTTCGAGTGGCCGCCAGCAACCCACGGCGACGATCCAAGCCCTCGCCTACCGAGCAGCCGAGACCGCCGCCAACGCCGCCAAGAAGGGCGAACTCTAACCCGCCCTCAGCCCCGGTTTTCAAAAACTGGGCCAGGCTAGGGCAGCGACAATCTGTCGAATCACCAAATAGCCAAAATAAATCGAAAGCAGGGTCGCCCATAGTCTCTGTCGAAGACTGAGCGGAGTTCGCTGGTCTTGCCCTTGCGCTCGGAATGGCCGATTGAAGGACACAATCCGAAGCGCGGCGGTTCGATCGAGTCGCCCCAGTGCCGCAAGTAGAAACACCACCAGGAGTGCTCCGGTAACAGCTAGGGTGATAGTCCAAAAGAACCAGCGAATCACCAACTTACTCCCCTCCTCTCACGATTGCCTACAACCTAAAGGCGCCAGCCGCCAGTTTAACAACTCGGACCAGGGACTTCGAGCCCGCGATAGCCCAAGTGGCCCAAACACCCCCCGCACCCAACATTTCCATCCTCCGCGAGATTTTTTCCGTCCCCCCCACGCAACAAGGAAAGAGCCTTATTCTAACCTTAAGGAGGTCAGAAGAAATGGAAAGAACAGTCACCGGAATCGCCTGGTATCGCCGCCCGGACTACGATCGTTTAAAGAGCATGTTCACCGACGGCGAGAAGCTTCCGGACACTTACAGTCAATGGCTCAAGATCGCTTGCCGGACGACCGAAACGCTCACCAAGGAAGGCCATATCGTAGAAAAGGTCTACATTGATCCCGAGGCCTTCCCGGCTTGGTGCAAATCCAAACGGCGAAAGCTGGATACGAATGCCCGCATCACCTACGCCGCCGAAACCGCGAAAGCCAGACACCACCCGTAACGGCCCCCCTTCTCCATAAAGCCTCGCGCGAAGGGCGGCGAGTTCAGCACCCGCCACCCTTCTCATCAACGCCCTATTCCCCCGTCAGCAAAACCGCCCGCGGAGGATTCACGCTCACCGCCACTCCCCCACTCGTCCCCAGCACCTTCCCTTGGAAGCGATAGTTGATGAACGTTCCGGCCGCCTTGTCCTCCGCTCCCGTATAGCCCGACAAAACGCCCGAATCATACGAGCGGATCTTCGTGAACCCACAAGCCCCCGGCAAATCGACCGGCGTTCCGGCGGTAGACGGAACAGCCGCTGCCAGCAATCCCTCCGCGGCGGTCTTCAGGCAATCGTTGAACATGATGTCGAGCGAGGCGTCGGCCTTCAGGCTCGCGAATAACGCGCCACCGGGTGCCGGTGCCTTCTGGCCCGGATACAGGTCCGCATAGCTCCCGTTGCTGACATCGTTACCATGCGGATTGTAGTTACAGACAGCATAAGTACCGTTCGCGCCGGTACCGGTTGCGCATCCCACTTCCCGCGACAACTGCGAAACCACTTGCGTAAAGTGGCCGCAATCGTTGCCCGGGCTACACTTACTGGTCGCGGGCAGGAAGAATGGCTTCTCGTCGTACCAAGCCGTCAGTCCCTCCAGGCCGCTATACGTGGCCGACGAACCAAAAGCAATGTTCTCTCCCCACGCCCGCGCGTCACTACTCTTGCTCGTCGACGAGTTCGGCCGATGCTTGAACTCACCGCTCGCCGCCATCTTGGTCGCCCACTCCTGAGCGTCTTTCGCCAGGGTCTCATTCCACACCAAGTCCGGGGTGGAAGTCGGCTTACCATCATGGGTCACCAGAGTTCGACGGTATTTGTTGTGTCCATTCAACCACTCGGCTGGCGTCTGTCCAAACGATATGGCGCTCAGGAGCACCACACCCGGCAGGATAAGCCCTGCCGCCTCACGGGACCAACGAATCGTGCGCTGAAATACCTGCATAAATATCGTTCCTTTTTCGCAGCGCGGGAGACGACCTCTACAACGCTGCCAAAACAGTAGACTCCCTCCTCACCGGGCTATCTCTTCGTCGGCCGCCCCCACGGAATCGGCCCCGTCCGCGCCGGCCCCGCGAACCGCTTCCGAACAGCCGCAAAGGCCGCATTGTAGGCGTCGACGCCGTATTCAAACACCGCCCCCTCCTCCCGCAACCGCGCCTGCAACTCGGCCATATCGACATCCTGCACCGCCAAGTCCCCCTTCGCCGCCAGCGCCGCCGCCACCCCCGCCGCATGCCCAATGATCATGTACTGCGGCTCCATCCGCATACTCGCATACGAAATATGGCTCGATGAAAAACAAACCGGCACCAACAAATTCACCGCCTCCGCCCGCTTCGGAACCACCACCCGATACGGGATCTGATACGGCAACACCTGCACCTGCACATCCCCCTCATTCTCCACAAAACCACGATCATTAATGAATCGCTGAATGTTATGGGAATCCGACGCATAGCTGCCCATGCCGATCATATCCGCCTTCGTCCGGTCCGTCTGCAAGTCCTTCTGCGTCGAAACAAAGTCACTCACCATCCGCCGAGCCTCGCGAATATAAAGCTGATGCGGCCAATGCTCCGTATCGACATACTCGTCCTTCGCCAGCCCATAAGTCCGAACCTCCTCCTGCAGCGACTTCGGCACCCGCGAGTCATGCGCCAAAAAGTAATAAAAACCCTGCTGATAGTCGATGTGCTCTTTCCAGATCCGCTCCCGCTCGGCATAACTCCCTTCCGGGTACCCATAGTTCTTGCCGATATAATCGGTCGAAAACCCGTTCCGATTATTCAGGTCCACCTTCCCATTCGGAATAACACGCAGCAAACTCACTTCGCTGAACGTCAACGGCCGCCCCAAATACGGCGTCATCGCTTCCAGATAGTTCGCCAGTAACTCGTACCGTTTAGGGTCGTATCCCGCCGGCTTCGGCCAAGGCAAACGGTTCTCCGCCACGTTCGTCGCGATCACCCGAAAATTGTAAGCCTGAATGTGTTTGTCCCCCTCCCCCGGCGTCCCCCGCGGCGCGGTCGAAATCTCCGGCAGCACCTTGCCATCCTTGCCCCGCGCCGGTACATCCAACGCAAACTGATGGCTCTCGGTCACCGCCCGAATCCCGGCCAGCGACTCCCCATAATCACGAACGCCCTCCCGGCCATAGGTATAGCTGACCTTCGCCTGGGCCATCAAGTCGCCCTCGTAACTGGTGTCCGCAAAATACTTGGCCCGAAAGCGGCCTCCGTTTTCCATCACAATCTCGGTCACCCGATTGCCCGTCTTCTCGACCCCGCTCTTCTCTCGCAGCCGATGCCGTTCGAACAGCGTCACCCCCGCTTCCCGCAGCATCTCGCGAAAAATCGCCTCCGCCACTTTCGGCTCCGGCATCCACGAAAGCTCATTCAGATGCCGGTCCATCCCATACTTCCGCCCTGCCCGATAATAGAACTCCAGCGCCATCCCGCCGATCACTTCTTTCTTGCCGGTATCGGTGCCCGAAAGCCCCCCGGACACCATCCCCCCGACATGGTCGCGCGGTTCCAGCAGAGCAGTCTTTAGGCCGTGCCGAGCCGCGGCCACAGCAGTGGCAACGCCGCCCGCCGTCCCGCCATAGACGACAAAGTCAAAATCCTGCTGCGCGGCCGCCGTCACCGCGAACGAAAACAAAAGTGCGAATCGCATAGGTTGAATCTCTCGAATGTACCGCGAACCCTACACCACTGAGGTGTAGAATACACCTTATGTCCGAACCCAACCCCGCTCTCGTCTGGGACACCCTCACTGCGCACCAACGCACCGCCGCCCTCCGCGCCGCCATCGAACTCAACGTTTTCGGAGCCCTCTCCAACGGCCACAAAACCGCCGCCGCCATCGCCCAACAGTGCGGCGTTCCCGAGCGTGGCATCCGCATCCTCTGCGACTCCCTCGCCATCTCCGGCCTCATCGCCAAGAGCGACGGCGAGTACACCCACACCCCCACCAGCGCCGTGTTCCTCGCCCCGGACTCCCCCGCCAGCATGGCCCCCACCATGCCCTTCCTCCTCTCCCCTAAAATCCTCCGCGCCTCCGACCTGCTCACCGAAACCATTCGCCGCGGCCACACCGCCCTCGAAGAACCCCTCGCCGGCGAAGAGGTCACCGAATGGGTGACTTTCGCCGAGTCCATGCATCCCCCAATCCATGCATCCTAGTGATGGCGCCTGCCGCCGAGTTCATGGCGGAAATCGCCAGTCAGCCCGGCGCCCCCGCCAAGGTCCTCGACGTCGCCGCCAGCCACGGCCTCTTCGGCATGGCCTTTGCCCGCCGCAACGCCTCCACGAAAGTGGTAGCCCAGGATTTCGCCACCGTCCTCGACGTCACCCGCACCAAGGTCACCGCCGCCGGTCTTGACTCTCAATACGAGTTCCTTCCCGGCAGCGCCTTCACGGTGGATCTCGGCCAAGGCTACGACGTCATCCTCGTCACCAATCTCTACCACCACTTCGACATGCCCACCTGCGAGACGCTCATGCGCCGCTTCCACGCGGCCTTGGCCGATGGCGGCAAAATGCTGATCCTCGAAATGGTGCCGAACGAAGATCGCATCTCCCCGCCCGCCCCCGCATCCTTCGCCATGATGATGCTCGCCAACACCCCCTCCGGCGACGCCTTCACCCTCGCCGAATACCAACAAATGCTTACCGCCGCCGGCTTCTCCGGCATCGAAAAACTCGACGTCCCCCAGTCACCCCAACAACTCGTCGTCGCCGTGAAGTAATCCCCTCGATGCAGCGTGGGTACAAGCGCTATCGATTGAACGGATACTCCTGTACCCAGCGAAATCCACGATTAACGAGCGGAAATCGATTGAGATCGAACCGCTTCGCCTCGATGTGATACTTCCGTTCACCCAAAGCAAAATCCAGCACTAGAGCGTCCTTGGCCGGTCGCGCGTAACGCAGGGGCGCTCTCCACTTCGTGCCACCCTGATACGTCAACGTCACCGTCTGGCTCTTGGCGTCAAATTCCGTCAAAAGGTTGGTCATCGCTCCCGACGGTGTCTGGATCGTCATTGTCGATGGCCCAGCAAAATCAAAGATAATCCGCCGAATATAGATTTCGTCCGTCAGTAGCGGCTCGCGCACCTTGTCATCGATCACGAGACGCGAAATGTCCCATATGCCATAAAGCTCGGGCTTCGGCGCGCCACCAGCAGAATCGCTCCACGACGACCGCGCTACCCAACCTCCCACCCCCAACGCACCAACCAAGAAAACGATCTGCACCGCGACCGCAATCTTGTTCTTCCGCGGCGACACAAACAGCTCTGCGCTCGTTGCCGCGTCAACAGGCCCGTTCGAAAAGAAGAACCGTAGCAACCGAGGCACCTCGGGCACCATCAGGACCAACGAATGCAAAATGAGGTCGAAGGATAAAAGCTTTACCGGAACGTCGTAAGTCATGTTCAAGACAAAAACCTGCGTCGCGACCGCCAGACACAACAACACCCCAAAGCGCGCGGTGAACGGCAGCAGCACGAGAGTCCCGGCCACTACCTCCACCCAGCCCGTAAACATCTCGTAGCCCGGCGACGCCCCGATCGACGACCAAAGCACCCCCATCGGCGAGAACTCCCCATAAGGCTGCAACAAACGGGTGAGCGAGGGAAACGGCATCTGCAAAGGCACAACCTTGATAAATCCGCCGCTCAGCAGGATGCCGCCGAGCGAAAAGCGCAGCAGCAGGTTGAGCCATCGTTGCAAGACCAGATAATTCGGACGACGACGGTCGAGAACGGACCAAAGCAAAGTTCCGGCCATCGCCAAGCACAAAACACAGAAAGCCCTTACCCAATCGTACGTCTTATCGCCGCTTCCGGTATTCGACAGGACCAGCGGAAGCGGAGCGTGGAAAACGCTTCCGGCCACCCACGAGACCACCGGCTCGTATATAAATAGCTTGCCCACAAAGTACAAAAACCAAAAGCGAAACGCCACGCGCCAAAGCAGGTGCCACCGCAAAGGGACGGAGTCTTCATGTTCCATTTCCGAAACAGCCTATCAGAAGCGCATAGGCGAAGCGCCCCGCCGCACGCATCCCCCTCTTGGCGCGCAACCGAAATTCGACATTTTCGCCCCTACTATAGATGAGCCGCACCAACGCCGGAATCGCCGCGATCTACTGCCGAATCATATCCGCCACCGCCCCCCGTTCCGTCATGGAACGACCCACCAAGTTCGCCGCCCTGCAATACATGCTGACGTTCACCGTCACCACCCCTGTCCGATCAGCGTGCGGGCGGATAGCGCCCGAACCACACATCCTGCCAGAAACAACCAGCATGCTAGCGTCGCCAAGGCCCTGGAGAAGACCATCGCGAACCACCCAAAACCTTCCGATGCGGCTCACCCGCTTCGGAAAGATCACCGAGTTCGGCCTCTCGCTCCTCGGCCATGTTCAGCCAGCGGCGGGGAATCGTCCACTCAGCTAGCCGCCAACAGGGCCGGAAACATGGACCGCTTGGCCAGGCCGGACGGTCGCAATCGCGTTCCGCCGTTGACGGAAGCGCACTCCAACTGCTTCACCAGCACATTGTCTTTCAAATGTTGCCAACCGAAGTCAAACAGTGTCCAGACCTCATCGCCGACGAACGCTGCAACCAAGCGTGGATCGATGGAGGCGTCTACAACGACGCGCATACCAACTGGTCGATTGCGATGTCGCGACTCAGTTCGAGAAATGCGAAAACATCTTCCTTGGGAATCGTCGGGTACACGGCGAGGAAATCGTCGATGGTTTCACCCGTCTCAAGAAAGTCGATAAGGGTTTGTACAGGCACCCGGGTCTTGGCAAAGCAGGGGGTACCGTGTAGGACCTCTTTGTCGATAGTAACCACACCAGCCAACGCGCTTCTTTGCTCCGCGATCGTCACTTAATCCAGGATATGAGACCGTCCGTCAACTTGGGTAGACAGGCAAGCGGGACTGCCGCGCATTAAGGCCACCGAGATCCCCAAATCTCTTTTGAAAACTTTCGGCCCCAGCCGCGAAAGTCAGGCGAGAAAGACCAGACCGAGCAACCGGTAGGGCGCTCTGCGTCCGCACTGATTTGGGCTCGTCGCGAGGGCCGCAGGGGTTAGTTCGCTTGGGCTTTCCTGAACGTGCCCGAACTCAGGATTCGCGCAGGATCCCATTCGGCCCCCGTGCCGCCAGCGCGACCGTTGCTTGGCAGGCTTTCCACCTTGATCCGCTACACAGCCCTACCCTCTCGATCAGGTGGCCCTGAGGCAGTGCAGTCGGCGATCAGTGAGGCCATACAATTCGCCGGCGGAGCCGAGCACCGGACTCGCCATGAGTTGTTCGTCCGGGAAGCGGCACAGGACCCGCGACTCGCCCTTCGGATTGAACGCGAGGATGGAGTCACCGATCGCGGCGATCAGCTGCCCATCGGTCGAGACGGTTGCACCAGCGACGCGCCCCGCGGCATCGAAATGCCAGTCAAGCTGGCCCGCGGCATCGACGGTGAAGATTCCATTGAGCGAAAGCACATAGACGCGGTGATCATAGCCTACAATCGGGGGGCGGTGGAACGGACTGACGCCCCCAGGCATCGGCACGGAACTATACTCGCCGGACGGCGCGACGATCCAGAGCTGCTGGCGATGGTCAACCGTGCAGAGTAAATACACCCGCCCGGATTCATCCATGCTGAGACCGTGGGGAACCATCGCCGCCTCAATCCGGCGTTGGGCGTTCAGCGACGAGTCCAGGAAATCAATCGCGTTGGGGCGAGCGACGACGATGAAAGCGTTGTGCATCGCCACCCGCAGGCGACCGGTATCGCCGTCGCGACTCGCCGTCTCCACGCCCGCGGAATCGAAGACCTGCAGATACACAACGCGATTGGGAACGGGATTGTGGGGGCTTCGCGATTCATCGGCGCTGGCAACGACGGTGAAGCTGGCACTGCGGTGGACGAAGGTTCGGAGCGTGTCATTACCGCCATTGGCGGAGAAATAGCTAGCTGGATCTCCGGTCGTTAAGGAGTACGAGGCAATGCGGCTGTAACGGTCTGGTTGCAGGAAGACGCCGGCGTCCGGTTGAATCTCGGCATCCTCGCCCCTGCGCACCCCGTGCGCGGTGGGTTCGGCGCGTACAAAGAGTTGGAAGGCGGCTTTGCCGAGGACGAGGGTGTGTTGGCCGGAACAAAGGACAGTGTGCGGCATCAGACCGGCGGCCAGCGGTACCGACCACGCGGAAGACCATCCTCCCGCGGGGAGGGCAAGGGGAAGGCGCGAGTTGAGACGCTCATTCACGAACGGGCGAAGGCAGCCAGGCGGGCCCCCTGACGAAGCGGTAGGGACGGGCGGAAGCGTGGCCGGGCGGGCCGTGATCGTCTTGGTGGCGGGCTGGGCGGTGAGCGATGGCATTCGTTTTGCCTCCGGTTTCTTGGGCGTTTGACTGGACGCGCCGGACGCGCCAAGCGCGGACGCGGCAAGCGAGTTAAATATTCTTCTATGCACTGGCGGATACCACACCCGGCGGCACGGTGAGACGGACGATGCGGGACTGGACTTGGGCGTCGGTAAGCCCCGACGCGGGAATTGCCAGAGCACTGCAATCGATGGCCACCATGTCCGCGAACCACTTCCAGGCGTCGGGAGCCTGCATAAGCGCCGGGGTGAGGTGGAGGGTCGTCGCGTTTTTCCAGCCGGGCGGGGTGGCGGTGACAACGCGAATCGTGAAGTGGAGCGGATGATCGGCAGTGACGGCGTTCACTTTCGTCGTGTAGTTGGCTTGATTAGCGGGAGCGGCGGCGGTGAAGCCGAGGCCGTTAATGTATCGCGTGCTATCCGGAGTACCATCGGAGACAAAAGTTTCCACCAAGGTGCGCGGCATGAAATGGACGAGGCAGTTGGTAAAGTTCGCCGGGGCGAGCGCGCCGCGGAAAACGAACTTCCGATTCATGTTCGCGTCGATCGTATTGTTGAAGGCGCGAATGGGGTTGAAGATATCGGTGTGGGCGGCGGCGGAAGCAAACTGGTAACTGATCTTGACGACCACGCAGAGCAGACCGTCGTATTCCACACCGAGCTTCAGGCGGTTGGAATAGGAATCTTTGCCGAGCATGTAGAGGTAAGAGTCAAAGTTGCCACGGGAGCCGCCGGTGGCGCGCGAGTTGATGTGCAAAGGGAAGTAGGTGAAGGCGCGGCTGTTGTTGACAGCGGTGGGATGGCCCGGTACGAAATATTTATGCGCGGCCGACTCCACCTGGAGCCCGGTGGAGATGATCCGCCGGACCCATTCGGCGGAGTGCCAGAAGTAGCGGTTCTCGACGATGGCCGTGCCTTCCATCATGAGCGCGCCTTCAGTGACGCGGTAGGCGTCGCGGGCATCCCAGTTGGCGTGGGCAGCTTGTTCGACTGCAGTGGGTTGATAGCGTTCGAGCATCGATAAAGCCATAAAAAAGGTCAGGGTGCAGCAAGCCCCCGGTTAGCTTCACATTATAGGGTGGCGGATGATTTCGAGTAGGCAAAAAACCAAAAAGCCCCAATGACGGGGCTTTTTTAACGCGTCAAACAAAGGCAGCCAATTACTTAAGCTTGGTCTCTTTGTAATCGACATGCTTACGAGCGACTGGATCAAATTTTTTGATCAGCATCTTTTCAGGCATGTTGCGTTTGTTTTTGGTCGTTGTATAAAAATGACCAGTGCCAGCGCTCGATTCGAGCTT
>JAPKZA010000400.1 GCA_026394015.1 Acidobacteriota bacterium | reverse complement strand
CCCCCGAACGTCGAAGAGAAAACGGTCTGCCCGCAATAGAAAAAACCTTCTTCGCCCGCCTGATTCAGCTCTTTTTGCAACGTGGAAGTCTTCGACGTAGCGACGAGCTTATACTTCCGCCCATTCGAGGGAACCGCGGAGTTCTTCGTCATCACCGTAATCACTTCGCTCCCGCCGAACGCGGACTCCCCACCCATCGCGCCACCGAAAACGAAGCCATCGGCCGCCGCCTGGTTCAGTTCTTTTTCCATCGTGGAAGTCTTAGAGGTCGCCAGGACCCGATAGTCGACCTTGCCGTCAGCCGAAAGTGCGAGCGCGGCAGTTAAGGCCGCAGTGAAAAGGATTCGAGTGAGCATAGAGCCAGAGTATCACCGTGGTACCCTCTTCTGATGACGACGGGCGACTTGTTTCGAGATTTTTCCACGAGAAAACTAACGCAATTGGCCGAGAGGATCGATGCTTGTCTCGACCGCCTCAATGATGATCAGATTTGGGCTCGCGCCAGCGAGAACGAGAACGCCGTCGGCAACCTGGTCCTGCATCTAATCGGAAACACCGGGCAGTGGATCGTCAGCGCCGTGGGCGGCACCGACGACATCCGCCAACGCGATGAAGAGTTCAATGCCCGCGGCGGCGTCAGTAAAGCCGAGTTGAAAGCCCGCCTCGCCGCGCGGATCGCGGAGGTCAACGCCGTCATTGCCAGCGTAAGTGACGCCCGTCTCGCCGAGCAAGTCCATGTCCAGCGTTACGAGACGAAATCGGTACACCGCTCTGTGTGACTGTTGACCGGGCAGGAACTCGGTTTCTACACCCATCTAAAGCGCCCGGCGCACGAGGAAAAAACCCCTTGAAACTTCTGCTTTGCCTCATCGCCTGCGGAACCCTATGGGCCCAGGCCAAGCCCTCCACGCGCTCCTTGAACAGCATCAATTGGATGGAGTTTCAGGAGTTCGTCCCCGAAAAGATCGACACCGTGCTGATTCCCACCGGCACCATCGAGGCCCACGGAGTCATTAATAACGGCGCGGACAATACCGCCCCGGAAGCGATGGTTAAAGACCTCGCCGAAGGCCTCAACGCGCTCTATGCACCCGTGCTGCCCTATGGCATGACCGGGACGCTCGCTCCCTTCGCCGGCACTTTCGCGATCAAAGAAAAGTCGTATCGTCTCTTCCTCACCGACGTCATCGAAGGCTGGGCCGGCCAGGGATTTCGCAACGTCATCGTCATCAATGGCCACGGCGGGCCGCAGACCGCTGTCCTAAATGAAATCGCCCAGGACGTCGGCCAACGACTGCGCGTTCGCGTCCTGGTCGTCAACTGGTGGTCGACCTGTTCCGACGCCACGCTGAAGGTGTTCGGCCAGGACGGCGGCCACGCCGGATGGAACGAAACCGCCTACGTCCAAGCCGTCGATGGGAACCTCGTCCATCCCGAACGCGACGACAAGGACCTCGCCACCCCTCGCCAAGGCGCCGGCACCTGGTTCGCCTATCCCTTCCCTTCCTCGGTGATTCTCTACCAAAAGGGCCAAGGCTACCCCCAGTACGACGCCGCCAAGGCCGCCCAATACAAAACCGCCGTCAACGCCTGCGTCATGGACCTCGTCAAAGACACGATCCGCAAGTGGGACAAAGCGAAAATTTTCCGCTGATGGCCGGGCTGGGTTAATCTGGTTACAGAAGGTCAATGTTGCGTAAATCTTGGATTTTAGCGGTCCTCTTCTGCGCCAGTCTCTCGGCGCAGGTTCCTGACGTAGCCTTTTTCGAAGCCAAAATCCGGCCCGTCATGGCCGCCAAATGCTACGCCTGCCACTCGTCGAAACTGAAGGCCCCCATGGGCGGCCTCGTGCTCGATTCCAAAGCGGGCATGGCCGCCGGCGGCAGCGGCGGGGCCGTGATCACGGCGGGCAAACCCGGCGCCAGCCGCCTGCTCTCGGCGCTCCGCTTCACCGATCCGCATCTGCAGATGCCCCCCACCGGCAAACTGCCCGAAACCGTCATCGCCGATTTTGAAACCTGGATCGTCGCCGGCGCCCCGGACCCGCGAACCGCCGCCCCAGCCGGCGAAACCACCGCCGCGCTGAAAGGCATGTCGATCGACGCGGGCAAAAAGTGGTGGGCCTTCCAACCGATTAGCGAGTTGCCCGCCCCCCCGGTGAAGAACAAAAGCTGGGCCCGCAACAAAATTGATCCGTTCGTCCTGGCCCCGCTCGAAGCCAAGCGGTTCAGCCCCGCACCCATCGCTGACAAGCGGACCCTGGTCCGCCGAGCCTACATCGATCTTGTCGGCTTCAAGCCGACCTATGAAGAGGTGGAAGCCTTCGCCGCCGACCCCGCGCCCGACGCCTGGACCAAGCTCATCGACAAGCTCCAAGCCATGCCGCAGTACGGCGAACGCTGGGGCCGCCATTGGATGGACGTCGCCCGTTTCGGCGAAGACAACCCGACTTCGGAAGCCACCAACCAGCCCTATCCGTACGCCTGGCGCTACCGCGACTGGATCATCGAAGCCATCAATCGCGACCTGCCCTACGACCAATTCGTGAAAATGCAA
This sequence comes from Acidobacteriota bacterium, assembly GCA_026394015.1. Taxonomy (GTDB): domain Bacteria; phylum Acidobacteriota; class Terriglobia; order Bryobacterales; family Bryobacteraceae. Next base: position 881 of record JAPKZA010000400.1, on the reverse strand, counting down.
CTGGCCGCCGACCACATGCCCGAGGCGACCCGCGAAGACCGCCGCGCCCTCGGCTACCTCGGCGCCGCCCCGATTTACCATAAGGACCAGCGCCTCTCCGCCGACGTCATCGGGGGCTTCATGACCGATGACTGGGACGAGCGCGTCGACACCGTCACCCGTGGGCTCCTGGCGATGACCGTCGCCTGCGCCCGCTGCCATGACCACAAGTTCGACCCCATTCCGACCAAAGACTACTACGGCCTCGCCGGCGTCTTCGCCTCCACCATGCGAACCGAGCAGCCGCTGTTCGACGTCGAATCGGCCGTCGAGCAGCGATACTTCTGGGTCCATCGGCGGCTGATCGACCTCCGCTATTCGGTGAACCTGTTGACCGGCGAAGCTTCCACAGTCGTCGACAGCGAAAGCCGCGTGGCCCGCTGGAAGCTCGAGATTGAAGAACTCCGGAAAGAGATGGTGACGCTGCGGGAGAAGAACCCCAAGCTCATCGCCAATATTGAGCGGTTTTGGACCCCGCCCGCCCCGCAAGGCCAAGGCGGAGGCCGCCGACGCCAGCCAACCGCCTCTTCAGAACCCTTCATGAACTCCGTCTTTGACGCCGCCCAGTTCATCAACGGCACCGACCCGCAGTACACCTTCATCGACTACAAACCGGGCGAAGCCCGCGACCTGCCCGTCCTCCGCAACGGCAACGTCGCCACCCCGGGCGAAATCGTCCCGCGGCACTTCCTCACCGTCCTGTCGAAGGGCGACAGCCGCTTCCAGAAGGGCTCCGGACGGCTCGAACTCGGCGAAAAGATTTTCACCGACGCCGCTCCGCTTGCCGCGCGCGTCCTCGTCAACCGCGTTTGGGACTGGCATTTCGGTCGCCCCCTCGCCCC
>JAPKZA010000041.1 GCA_026394015.1 Acidobacteriota bacterium | reverse complement strand
TTGTTGTTTCTTTTCTTCGGTCAAGACATTGCTCACTATTACGGAGGGTATTCCGCCGCGATTTCAATGTCCTGGCTTGTCGCTCTATTGGCCGGTTTTCAGGTGACCATCATTGGCCGGATTTGGGTGACCCCCGAGGCCTGAGAGTCAGGACAAACCGTCAGGCAGGATTCGGCTTGCGTAGGGCCAGCCAAAGCCCGCTAGTTGATGGAGTAGACCATGCCGCGCGTGTATCAAGGGTAGGAATAATGGGGCAAGACGTCCCCTTTGACGGGTCGGCATTTCAGGCAGACGAATAGTTCCGCAACTGCTTTGTAAGGAAGCACATCGCCTTGACTGCTATCCGCCATTGGCGGATAGCAGAGGTGAGTGGAGTTGATAGAGACCGCTACGTTCACGAGGCAGATTGCCACCTTGCTTGGGGATGAGGAGTATAGGCTGTTCCAATCCCGACTTGCCGCGAACCCGCAACTCGGCGCCGTCATCAAGGGCGGAGGTAGGATACACAAAGTCCGCGTCGCCCTTGGATCACGAGGCAAGAGCGGAGGCGCACGCGTCATATATTAATGGGTTGTACGAAGGCAATTGATCGTGCTTCTTTTTGCGTATCCCAAAAACGTGACGGCCGATTTGACTCCGAAACAGGTTTCGCAGCTTTCGAGAATTGTCAAAGAGGAGTTCGGCGATGAAGAAGCAAATGTTTGAAGAACTGATTGGCAGCGTCCGCGAAGGCGGAGCCATTCTTCGAGGCCAGCAAGAACCATCGCGTCGGATTTCAATTAGCGCATCGGGCGTGCGGGGAATTCGAGAGCGTACCAGCCTTTCGCAGTCGGAGTTTGCACGTCTGATCGGTGTCAGTATTAAAACGCTGCAGAACTGGGAACAAGATCGCCGCCGCCCCACCGGACCAGCAGCGGCACTATTGAGCATCATCGCGTACGACCCGCAGTTGGCAGTCAAGGCGATTCATCGCGTCTGATTTCCCAACTGTTGCCCGGCTGTTCGGGGGGCGACGAGTGCCCAAAATCCATTGATCCTGCCTCCGGAGGCAAAACAAGCGCTTCTCGTCGTCAGATGAAGTGTGAGGCGTTGATCCGCCACCTCCGGCGCTGCGGGCGCGTCGTCCGCCGGGAAGGCAAAGAGCCTTCCGTTTGGGAGAACCCACAAACGGGCCATGCCGAGGCCATTGCCAGAGATGCCTGCCCGTCGTCCCTATCTGGAATAGCTTTGTCGGATCTCCATTAGCCTCCGTCCCCATTGCGCCACCCCCCCTCAAGTCATATGCCGGCGAAGCACCGTAGCCGTCCGGGTCAGACCTCCGCGTTCCAGCGTCTCCAAATACTCCAGTACCGTCCTGATAGGTTTTTTCAGACTCTGGTGATGCTCCTGTGCGGCAGCGACCACAGCACCGGGAGCCAAGTCTAGAAATCGTAGGACAAAGTGATCGGGGTGCTGCGCTTCAATACCGAATGGCGCAAGTACGTCGGGCGGAAAGTCACGCAGGTTCATGGTCACGATCACCTTCGCTTGGCCGCGAATCGCCGCCGCCAGCACATGGCGATCATTTGGATCAGGAAGCTCTAAATCCGGAATCAAATCCTCGTAGCCGGTCACCAAAGCGTCAAGAGCGTGTTTGTCCATGAGCATCCGAGTTCGCTCCAACTGCTGCCGCGTCAAGTCCCGTCTCTTAAGGAGCAGGTTGGAAATCCACTCTTCGTGAACGTCTGCCGACCATTTCGCCCGAAAGAGTCCAGACAGAGCCAAGTGCATGAGCAAATTTCGAAGTTCTGCCGGATAGAGCACATTGGCATCGTAGAAAGCGCAGAATCCTGCCACGAACTTTAGAGTCCAATTTCCTGGTCGTACGCTGCCAGTTCCGCCAGCACCGCTCGTCGAGCCGCATCGACGCGGCGCTTGTAGGCAACCAGCCCCTCGAATCGCACGCGACGGTGAGTCCCCACCCGGCGGAATTCAATCTGCCCCTCCTCGAGAAGCTGGATCAACGACGGACGCGAGATCAGTAACAGATCCGCCGCCTCTTGCGTAGTGAGTTCGGCGTGTACGGGGATGAGCGTGACCGCATTCCCCTTCGCCATTTCTTCAAGAATTTGCATCAGCATCCCGATCACCGACGCGGGAATCTCTATCGTCTCCTTCGTCGAATCGTCGATCAGGCCAAGGCGAAGTGGCTCCGTGCTCCCCAGCCGCGAGGCAAGTAGGCGGCTCGATTCCCTGGCAATGTTCGCCTCTGCGTCCGACGGAAGTGTTGGCGCGATCGTTCCTTGTGCCATTCCGCAAGCCTCCTTGTCCTAATCCAACCCTATCACGCAACCGAAGCATTCGCAATCAATCGAAGTATTCGAATTTCCCAACAAACATTCGTCCCCGCCCCTATTTCCCCCTCACGGCCAAAGGCAACGCAACTAGAACACAGACAGGCACCACAACTTCCATCAATCGGTTAGTTCGGAGCAGGACCGCACCAGAAGCATCCCAGCGTCCTATCGCTCGAATGCTTTAAATCCTTCGCCTACGTCCCCAACGTTTTCGAGACTCAGTCGGTCTATTAGAGACAAAGCCCTCTCCGTCCATTCGTCTTGCTGGTGCTGTTGATAGGTCCGAAACAGCAGTTCGATTACGATGTAAGCGTCGCCCATGCGGGATGTGCGAATGTCTCTAGCTTCGTCGCTGAAACGTTCGAGAAATTTCTCGCACACGCTGCAGGTCATGCCCGGGAGCCTTCGAAGCGACTGCTGCAAAACGTGAAGGATAGAGAACGAGTCGTCCTGAAAAGCCTCGCTATCGCAGAAGGCACCGATCAGATCGGCGTAGTCTTCGAGAGCTGCGTTCTCTAAATAGCGGAAGGAGATAGCCGCCTCCTGACGCACGGCTTGGTCGCCATCGTTGAACAGCGCCACCAGTCGCTTCTCACACCACGAGCGACACTTCTCCGAACCGATGTTTGCTGAGGCGACCCTCGCGACACCGAGCCGCTGTCGGGCGGTTCCCGCAAATGCTTCCGCCTCTAGCTCTGCTTCCTCCGAGTGATGAAGGAAACTGAGTGCCGCTAGGCGTGCGCCGCTTTCGGCCACCTCGGGCTCTTGCGAACGGAGCATTCTCTCGACAATCGGCCGGACTTGCACGAAATGCTCGGCCAGCGCTGCCGCGATCAAATTGTCTACATGCGGGGTCGCAAGAAGCCGATCTTCAGCGAGGTTCATCCGTGAAAGGAGGGACAGGCCAAGTACGATGTCGTGATGCGCGACGGCCCGTAGTGTCCCAGCAACACAGGACAGTACCGACGCGCTCGGATCCAGGATCATTCGAGCGAGGCTGGAATCGAATCTCTTGATGCAGGCGGAGTCTCTCCAGATCAGATCACCAATCGCGCCAACGGCTCGTCCACGTGTAGTGTTGATTCCATTTTGATAGATGTCCTCGCGGTAGCGGGCGTTGCCCTCACCCGCATGGGTTTGCCAATGTTCCATCTGAGGATCCAGATGTTCGATCGCCAGCCAGTCGAGCATCGCAATCGCATCGTCCGGTAGTGGATCTTCAATGCCGCCGAGCACTTGCGCGATGGCCCCTCCGCACTCTTCTCGACAGTCCGCATAAGCCTTACGGCACACATCCAGCTTGAGGCCGCTCGAAATTTCCGCCTTCTTGAGTCCGTATAGGACATGTTCGTGATAGGCATGGTGAGTGTTCTTCGCAAACCGCAACGCAAGCCGCGCAAAACGTTCCGGTTCCTTTTCGACGTAGGTCTGAAGCTCGCGGGCCAATTCGATGGCTCCGCCTCTCATTTCATCGTCGACCAGCCGAAACTCTCTGCGCTCGCTACGGTATTTTTCCATCGCACCGAGCCATTGCTCATCAGTCATCCTGCCTGTGGCTTTCGACTCGATCGGAGAGCCTACCCATTCGACTGTAACGCCTCGCGGCGCTTCATCCGGCTTATGGAACTTGCGCTCAAGTTCTCGATATCGCACATTGGCGATTGGGCTACGTGCGTCGCTGGGAATTGATGAAAGCAAGGTAAAGCACGCGTGGCCGGCCGATTTGTAACCCTCTGCTCTGCGCTCAAAAGATGGGGCATAGTTGAGAATGGCATTCTCGAGGCGCGAGCACATTTCGGCGGAGCAATGCAGAAAAATGGCTCTAACCACCTCCATCGCTGTCCAATATTCACTGTCACTCAACCCGCAGTCGAACCGCCATGGCTCTTCGATAAGCAAAGTAGCGGCCTCGTCTGCGAAGCGACTTCCATTGGCAGCGTAGAGCGCAAGCAATAGAAAGTTTGCGAGGTACGTTTCCCTACGGCGCAGCTCCAAGATGACAGCCGACAGGTCCTCGGCGGGCTCCTTCGCGAGCGATCTAAGCGAAGTATTGAGACCTTCGAAGGTCGCAACAAGCGGGCCGGCGTGGCCGGTCGGCTTAAAGAAATACCGCCACACCCCATCCCGCTTCGGTCGCTCTTGCGATGGATCTGTGGCTTCATCCGAGATCTCTAGTACGATGGGCAGCACGTGGTAGACGAACTGTGAAGGGGCACTATTAGCGCCCTCACCGATGGGCCGATGAGCGAACTGATCGTGATCAAACTCTGGCTCATCCTTTAGATTTTTGCCTTCGAGTTTCGCGATTAGGGTGCGACGGCGAAGCCAGTGAGCCAGAAGCTCCGGGATCCATTCGGGCCGCGTCTGGCCAAGCCCGAAGAAAAGGCTCCAAAATGTACTGTTCGTTGCGATGGGTCCGCGAGCCGCGTCGAGGATGCCGTCGTCAATCAAACGCAGCACGAAATCAAAAAATTGGCGACTGCTAACCTGATCCGACCACTGCACGATGTTCGCCAGTCGGGCTGGCCAATCCCCACCAACACCGATATACGGCTCAAGCAACGCCACGACAACTTCAGGCCAATGCCGCTGGTGCAAGCGTAGATACTGAACCGCCGTGTCCACCATCCCACCTCCGGACGACAACCATCTCGCAACGAAGCCGTGATCCGCCGCATAGCGAAACCAGCTAGGCGAACTAAAGAAGTTCTGCCACGACATGTTGGCAAGCTTGTCCGTGGACGTCCGATCTTCAGCGACCGCTTTGAAAAACGGCCCAAGGAGTTGTTCCCAAAGTGCCCACTCCTCATGGGTCGGTTCCGGGACAGCCGCGAGCAACGCTACCGTCAGGCTCGTTAGATGCGACCGGATCTCGGGGTGTGTTACCAGTTCGTGCAGTTCTCGCAAGTAGCGTTGGCGATCCGCATCT
>JAPKZA010000402.1:12625-20883 GCA_026394015.1 Acidobacteriota bacterium | reverse complement strand
GCCGCCGCGTCCGAAACCGAGTTAGTTTGTTCTCAAGATCCATATTTCCTACTCCCGAGTCATGAACTCGTCCAGATTCAACAAAACGCGTGCCACGCTCGTCCACAAGGCCTTTTCGCTTGCCTGGGGCTGCGAATCCCGCTGTTGGCGAACAAACCGGAGGAGCCGATCGGCTTCTTTGGCTCGCGGGGCCCGTTGCACAGCCAAGTCAAACCCGTGGCGAAGGCGTTTTTCTTCGCTGCCATTTACTTCGGATATCATTCGTCCAGCCAGGGCTTCGGCGAACTCAATCGACGCTTCATCATTCAGAAGGGCCAAGGCTTGGAGAGGCGTGTTGGAGCGAACGCGGCGGGTACACGAGGTAATGCCGTCGGCGGCATCAAAAATCGTCAAGCTCGGATGGGCCGCGCTCCGTTGGAAGAAGGTGTACATTCCCCGCCGGTAGCGCTCGGGTCCGGTCGCGGTTTTCCACTCGCGCACGACCTGGGTCACTGTCAGCGCGCCGGGCGGAATGGGCGGAAAGAAACTGGGCCCACCGACCTTCGCGGTGAGCAGCCCGCTGCTGACGAGTGCGGCATCCCGGATGATTTCGGCGTCTAGCCGGAGGCGATTCTGCCGGGCGAGAAGCTTGTTTTCCGGGTCCACGGCTGTGGCGTCGTCCCTCAACTGCGAAGACTGTTGGTAGGTTCCGCTCGTTACGATCAGCTTATGCAACGCTTTCTGGCTCCAGCCGCTATCCATGAACGATGCGGCCAGGAAGTCGAGTAACTCGGGATGCGTTGGCCGATCCCCAACTAACCCGAAATCGCTTTCGGTGCCGACGATTCCGCGACCGAAATACTGCTGCCAGACGCGGTTCACGGTCACCCGGGCGGTCAGGGGGTTGTCCTTGGCGACCAGCCATCGAGCGAAGTCCAGGCGCGTCGAACCGCCCTTCATCGGAGGTAACACGGAGAGGGTACCGGGTTCAACGGCACTGCCCTTGCGGGTGAAGTCGCCGCCCAAGTGGATGTAGGCCGGTCGGGGGGTGGGGCGCTCTTTCATCACCAAGGTCCGCAGCAGTTTCGGCTTCTGCTTGCGCAGGTCGACCAATGCTTTCCGCAAGGCGATGAGCTTGGGGTCCTTATCGGCATTCTCGGTTAGGGATTCCTGGTGCTTGCGGATCTGTAGCTCTAAATCCTGGACGTCGGCATCCCACTTCACTTGCTTGGCTTTCTCTTCCTCGCTGCCAATTTCGAGAAACGGCCGGTTGAAATATTTCCGATCCTCTTCTTTGTCGACCTCGTCGATGCCGTTCCAAAACGCGAAGATCTGATAGAACTCTCGTTGGGAGACGGGGTCATACTTATGATCGTGGCAACGGGCGCATCCTAACGTCAGGCCCAAGAAGGCGGCGCCGGTGGTCGCCACCCGATCCGCCACCGCTTCGACCCGATACTGTTCGAAATCGATTCCGCCTTCGAAGTTCGACGGGGTGTTGCGGTGGAATCCGGTGGCTGTAATCTGGTCGTTGGTCGCGTTCGGGAGTAAGTCACCCGCCACTTGCTCAATGACGAACTGATCAAAGGGCATGTCCTTATTGATGGCCCGTAAGACCCAATCCCGGTAGGGCCAAATGTCGCGCGGGGCGTCGATCGTGTAGCCGTCGGTATCGGAGTAACGGGCGATGTCCAACCAGTGCCGTCCCCAACGCTCGCCGTAACCGTCCGACGCCAGTAGCCGATCGACAACTTTGTCATAGGCCGCGGGTGAGCTATCTTTCAGAAACGCGTCCAGCTCCGCCGGGGTCGGCGGTAGCCCCGTCAAATCGAGATGAACGCGGCGGAGCAGGGTCCGTTTGTCGGCCACCGGCGACAGGCTCAAATTCTTCTCTTTCAGTTTCGCCAGAATGAAAGCGTCGATGGAAGCGCCCGCTGGCTTGGGCCGAACTGGCTGAAACGCCCAATGCTTACTCGTGCGCCGCTTGGCTTTGACGAACGATTCGGGCACCGGCATTCCGGCGTTGAGCCATACTTCGAGCGTTGCGACGTCGACGTCGCTGAGCTTCTTGCCGCCTTTCGGCATCTTCAAGTCACCGGCGTGCTTGACCGCGGCGATGATGACCGCGGCGGCGGGGCCGCGGTTGCCCCCCTTGAGGATCGCTTCTTTCGAATCGAGGGAGAGGCCGCTGTTCATGGAGTTGACGTTATGGCAACCGGCGCAACTCTTCTTCAGAATCGCCAGCGCCTCCGCTCCGTCCTGCGCGGTCAGCGAAACCGCTGCTAAGAAAAATATCCAAAATCGAAGCATTGTGCGTATCTTATCAAGAGATGCCGATCTTTGCGGCTTTGTTGGCCGTCACCTTCTATTCCGACGTTCTGCCGATCCTGGAACGTCGGTGCTTGTCGTGCCATCAGACGGGAGAAGCGGCCCCGATGCCACTGGCTTCTTTCGGCGAAGCGCGCCCTTTCGCTAAGGCAATCCGCGACGCGGTGACGTCCCACTCGATGCCTCCTGGCGGGGCCCTGTCCGGGGACGAGGTGGCCATTCTTCGGCAGTGGGCCGCTCGACCGATCGAGGGCAACTCCCCCCGTGCCGCGGTGCTTCCCGTGAAACCGAACGTGCGCGCTGACCTGACGCTCCGCATGCCGACGCCGTTCGTCGTGCCGGCGTCGCAGGCGGTCGACTATCAGCATTTCATTCTGCCGACCGGACTCGCGCAATCCCGGTGGGTTCAGGCGATTGAGATTCGGCCGGGCAACCGGCGCGTCGTGCATCACGCGGTGGCTTTCGTGCGCACCGCTCGCAGCGAGTTTCTTAGGGGCGGGCGGCTATCGGTGGAAGACGAGGTGCTGGCGACTTATCTTCCCGGAGAGGGCGTTCTGCGTCTGCCGCCCGGCCAAGCGAAACTTCTCCCCGCCGGTGCGGAACTCGTGCTGCAACTTCACTACACCGCGACTTCCCGGCCCGAAGAGGACCAGACCGAGATTCTGCTTGAGTTCGGCCCGACACCGGTGGAACGCGTCTACACGCTCAGCGTCGCGCAAGGCGAGTTCGCGATCCCTCCGTTCGCGAAAGCGTACCCGGTGACAGCGGAGTTCATCGTCCAAACCGGCGTGCGGATCCTTGCCGTTACTCCCCATATGCACTTGCGGGGACGGTCACTTCGTGTGCTGGCCGGCGACACCGTGATCCTCGATCTCCCCCGGTATCGCTTCGACTGGCAACTCCGCCATAGTCTTCCGAAGCCTCTGACGCTGGCGCGCGGTGAATCGATCCGCGTTGAAGCCACTTTCGACAACTCCCGAAACAATCCGCGCAACCCCGATCCGACGGCCACCGTCGGGTGGGGCGAGCAAAGCTGGCAGGAGATGCTCGTCGCGTTTGTCGACGTGGCGATTCCGGCGGCCTGGCCACCGGAAGAGATCTATCGGCGGAAGCGTTTCTAACTGGAACGCTTCGGACAAGTCGTTACTGCTGAGTTGTAACGGGCTTGAGGAGCACGCGGACAATGGACTCGCTTCGGCCCGGCAGGATGGGCTAGTTCGTCGCCCGCTCGAGCCGTGCCTGCGCGGACTGTGCGCTCGCTGTGAACGGCTCCTCATGATGCGCCCCGGCGAGAACTCCGATGGTGCTACCGTGGAGATATGAGTATAGCCGCTTTGGACGGCCTCTTGGACCCACTGGCGTCTTCTTTGGATCCATCCGCGCTGCGACAAATCATGGAATTCCGGATTTCCCCAGCGGTACAGGCGCGCATCGACTACTTGGCGGAACGCGCGAACTACGGAGAACTTACGCCGGACGAGGACGCCGAATATGAAGCCTTGATCGACGGCGCGGATTTGATCACGATTCTGCGATTGAAAGCCAAGCGCCTGTTGGCGGCGTGAGTTCCGAGTCCCTTCGCCAGAGCGTACGGACGCGGGCTGGAGACCGCTGTGAATACTGTCGGCTACGGCAAGAGCATTGCGAATTTGCTCATCATGTTGAGCACATCGTCGCCCGCCAACACCTCACATCCAATACTCCCGACAATTTGGCCTTGGCGTGCCACTTCTGCAATCGTAAGAAAGGCCCGAACCTGACCGGGATCGACCCAAAGACGGGCGAGATTACTGTGCTTTTCCATCCGCGCCGAGATACCTGGCATGACCATTTCCGATGGAACGGACCGTTACTCGAAGGTCTCTCGGCGATTGGGCGGGCGACGGTGAATGTGCTTGCGTTGAACGACGGCAAACGAATGAGACTCCGGCTTCAACTGCTTGAAGAAGGTCTCCTGCACTGAGTTCGCCACGGCGAGCCGAGCCTGTGCTTTTAGGGAATACGCGCACAACGGATTCGCTTCGGCCCGGCAGGATGGGCGAGTTCCTCGCCCAGTCGAGCCGTGCTTGCGCGGCCTGGGCGAGAGAGTGGCACGGTGAGGCGCTAGGGGGGGCCGCGATCTTTCTCCCACAAATCTACGGCTGCGCGACGCCTTCCAGCATCCAGAGGCTGGTCTTAGTGCTGTTTGTCGGGTACAGGATGCTCTGGCCATCCGGGCTCACGCTGAAGCGGATGCCCGGAAACAGATAGCTGCGCGGGGCGAACTCGCTGCCCACGTCGCCGATGGTTTTCATCTGCCCGGTGGCGATGGTCAACGAAAACAGGTACTGATGGTCGCCTTCGGCACGGATGCCGTAGAGCGTTTTGCCGTCTTTGGAAAAGGTCAGGTGCTGGGTTGCGATCTTGCCGAGGTCCCGTTTGGCCTTGCCGTCGGGCGAGATGAGAGTCCAGGTGCCGGGTGCGCTGCGATAGACAATCCACTCGCCGGTCGGCGACCAGTCGGGCAGAAAGCTAGCGTCCTTCGAGACAAGTTCGACCGGCGTAGCCTGACCGTTGGTCTTCGCGATCGTGAGCGAAACGACTCCCTCTTGACGTCGCACATAAACGATCCGTGCGCCGTCCGGCGACCAGGCGCCCATCGCTTCGGTGGAGGAATCATCATTGGTGAGGCGTACCGGAGTGCCGCCCGCCACGGACGCGATCCAGATCGAGACCGAGCCCTTCGGAACCGCGCACAACGGACTCGCTTCGGCCCGGCAGGATGGGCGAGTTCCTCGCTCGCTCGAGCCGTGCCCGCGCGGCCTGTGCGCTTGGGAGGAAGCCCTGTTCTCGGACAGCGGCGGGAAAATTTGCGGGGCGATGATCGATTTCGTCCCCCCTTTTCCGCCCCTATAATCGAGCCAGCAAGAATGCAAGACTGACAATCTAAGGGAGATAGGATCATGAAGAACAAGTTTTTCTACACTACGGCATTGTTGCTGGCGCCCGCGACCTTATTTGCCAATGTGCAATGTGGAGATGCCGTCAGCGGCATCGTGAACCTCACCGCCGACCTGGTTTGCCAGAACAAGCCCGGGCTAGTCGTGGCAGCCGACAACACGACGATCAATCTGAACGGCTTCAGCATTTCCTGCGAGAGCAACGGCGTCGCGGGCACCTGCCAACGCCTGCTGAACGCCAGCGGTCTGGTGCAGCCTGCGCAAACCTATATGGGAATCGTCAGCACCGGCAAGTCGAACGTCACGATTCAGGGCCCTGGTGTTATCGACGGTTTTGCCATTGGCATCCGCATCCAGGGCGGCCAGAATCTCAAGGTCGATTCGGTGAAAGTTTACGGTCCGGCGCAGACGCAGGCCGCTACCAGTCAGCGCTTTTTGACCCCAGGAATCCTGCTCGTCGGCATCTCCTGCCCGGTCGCCACCCGCGTCAGCGCCTCGGTGACGCACAATACAGTCGAGAATCAGAGCGTCGGAATCATGCTCGATAGCGCATCCTGCACCACGATCTTCTCGAATACCGTCCAAGACAACAACGGCCGCTTCGGAGACTCGCACGGCATCAAGCTCGTGAACTCCAGCCGCAACCTGATATCGCTGAATAGCTTAACCCGCAACGGTGCCAATCGCCAGGGCGGGGTGCCCGATAGCGGCATCAACATCCTGGCAGGCGCCGGAGACAGATTCTCAAAATCGGGTTTTCCGCGGCGATTCTGCGGCAACAAGGTCACCTCCAACTGCGGTGATGGAATCGCGAATGCCAACGGTGCGAGCAACAACATCTTCGAACTGAACGTAGCGCGCTATAACGGCTTGTCCCAGACCTCGCAGCAGTGCATGGCGGCGGCTCCCGGTGTCTTCTTCGACCTGGCCGAACGCAACTCCGGCTTCGGCAACAACTGGAACCCCAACAACACCTGCCGCACGAACAGCGTTACGATCCCGAATGGAGTTTGCAACCCGTTCGAATAGCCAACCGCGACGGAACAATCCGGTCCTTCGACAAACGGGGAGCGTCCAGCTAAGGACGCTCCCCGTTTTTTTGATTTCCGTTTTAGACGGCGAGAAACTTCACGCAGACGGGAACTGGCGCTTCGACCGGTTTGCCGACGGGAGTCAACTTTCCGGTCGAGCCGTCAATCCGGAAGACGACGAGCGAATCGGAATCCTGGTTGGCGGCGATCAGGAACTGGCCGGTCGGATCAATATTGAAGTTGCGGGGGACTTTTCCCTGGGTGGATTCGTTCCCAATCCGCGCGACTCGGCCGGTCGAGGCGTCAATCGAGAAGATGGCGATCGAGTCATGCCCGCGGTTGGAACCGTAGACGAACCGACCGTTGGGATGGACGACGGTTTCGGCGGTGCTCAAGGCCGGGGCGACAGGAATCGGCATTGTCGGCTCGGTGTTGATCTCGGTCAGCTTTCCGGCCTTGGCGTCCCAGTTCAGAGCGGTCAAGGTGCAGTTGATTTCATTAATGACGAACGCCCATTTGGCGTTCGGGTGGAAGGCGAAGTGGCGCGGACCGCTGGCCGGGGCACCGACAAACTCGCTGTGCGCCGCCATGGTCCCGGTCTTCGGGTCGAACTTGTAGACGAGTATCCGATCTTTCCCAAGATCAGCCACCACCGCGTGCTGGTTGGCTTTATCGAGATTCACGGAGTGGGCATGCGGTCCGCTTTGGCGGGGCTTCAGGGGCCCGAACGGCTCTACGTGTTGATGGAAGGCCGTGCGTTTCCCGATTTTGCCATCCGCGCCGAGCGCAAAGGCGGCGACGCTGCCGCTGTTGTAGTTCGCGCAGAGGACGAACCGACCGTTGTCGGCGACTTTTACGTGGCACGGGCCACTGCCAGCGCTGCCGACCTGGTTGAGCAAAGTGAGTTTGCCGGTCGCCCTGTCGATGGCGTACGCATTGACCGAACCAACCTTCTCACCCTTGAACTCGGACAACTCGCCGACCGAATACATCAGGTTACCCTTCGGATGCAGGGCGAGAAATGAGGGATTCTCGGTCTCCGCGGCGACTCCCATCGGCTTCAGAGCCCCGGTCGCCATGTCCATCTCAAACTGATAGATCCCCTTGCTCGCCTTCCGGGTGTAGGTCCCGACATAGACTCGAAGCGTCTTCGGCGTCTTCGCCAAGAGCGGCGTCGCCAACATCGTCAATCCAAAATCTCTTCGTCTCACAGATCTCTCCTTAGAACATGCGCTCTTGTCGGCGCAAGGTTCCGAAACTGCCAATGTTGGCTACGGCAAACGATACCAGATATTGGTTCTCATTGCGCGTACCGAAACTGAGCCGCCGGTACTGGAAGCTTAAACCGCAGCAATCGGAGTTGTAGGTGACCTCGGTTGTTGCGAATTGCATCTTCGCCAAGCGGAAATCGTAAACGCCGGTATAGCCAGCGCTCCATCCCTGTCGTCCGGGCGCGCCGAGGCCTCCGCGGAGCAGAAGTTGGTTCGCGTTCGGACTCACGCGCGGGGTTCCGCGGACCTGATTGTGGCCAAAGCCGAAGAACACCTGCTTGACCCGAGCGTCGGCGATGAATGAGGAGTTGGTTATCCGCTTATATAGGGGATCCCAGTCTGTTCGCCATTCCAGGGAAGCCGTCGAAATCGGCATCATGCGGAATACCGAGATGATCGGGGAGTAGTTGCGGGCCCGGTCAATAAAGCTGTAGCCGGTCAACGAGGTGGACGAAAGGAAGACGTTCCGAGCGCCGTCGACGACTGCGCCACCGAAAGTTGGGTCGAAATAGCGTCGCTGCATGACCTGCCAGCTCATGACCTCTTGCACTTGGCCGTCGCGTTTTGCGTAGAGCCGGTTGGTGAGCGAAACCTCGGCTTCGGTGGTGGAGGTTAGAATGTCGGTTTCGTCGAAGCGAATGATCTCGCGGAAATCTCGAACCCCCGAGACGTGGCGGAACCTCACAGCTGGCTCAAGTACATGTTTAACT
>JAPKZA010000402.1:0-12619 GCA_026394015.1 Acidobacteriota bacterium | reverse complement strand
TTAACTCGGCCGCAAAGTCATGGGCCTGGCGCGTCAGCGGCCGCGTCGTCGCCGCTCCTGTACTCAAATCCTTCCGATCTCCATAGTGGGTTCCGTGAAAGGTGTAGGAAGGGGTGAAGGCGAAGCCTTTCCATTGCAAGGCGGCCATGACGCGCGGGGCGACATTGAGCCGGTCGGTGAACTGGCGCGTGATGAAGCCCGGCTCGCGTCTTTTCAGAAATCCGGCGCTCGAGTCAAAGGAGAACCAGACGGGGACGACTTTCCCGAAAATTCTGCGCTCGCGCGAGTGAAAATTCGCTTCTGGAGTTTTCCGGATCACCACCTGGTCATCGGGCAGGGTGCTCTGGAAGAATTGGTGGCGGGAGAATTCTATGCCGAAGGTGTAGGTATCCCAGGACTTCTTGACATGGCCGTCGGAGTTAACGGCCGAGAAGATTGCTTCATTAAAGCTTTGCGTGAACGATTGCCGGAAAAGGAATGAAGACAAATAGTTTATGTTGGCAGCGCCATCCCAACCGTGCCCGAGCGACGACCGCCCAGAGCCGTTAATCAGGAACCCGCCTTCCTTCACTCGGGCGCCGCTGTCGGTCAGTCGTCCCCGATCGTTGACCCCGTACAGATAGAAGTTGAAGTCGGTCCCCACGCGGGGCTTGCCGCGCAAATTAACCTCATGGGCGAAGCCTCGCTGGGTAAACAACTGCCCGCGGTACATTGCGTCATAGCTCCGATTGATCGCCCAGTAGTAGCCGCCTCCGAGCATGAAGCCACGACGGGTGCTATTGCCAAAGTTGGGAGTGAGGAAACCGCTCTTACGTGGTTGTTCTTCCAGGGACTTATAGAACATGGGGGCGTAGAAAATTGGCATCCGTCGCACCTTAAAAACGGCGCGGTAGGCGATGGCCCGGTCGCCTGGGATGATGTCGAATTTCGGGCCGGTCAATCGCCACCACGGCTTGGGCAGGACGCAGTTGGTGATGAAGCCGTCGTAGAGGATAAAGCGAGTCTTGATCTTTTCCGCCCAACGTCCTTGAAAATTAAACGGGTTCTGCGATATCAAGAGCCCTGGGCGATACTCGATTTTGCCCTGCGCGTTACCCTTCACTTCGAAGAACATCCCCGACTCCGTCTTCAGGTTGTACTTCACCTTTTCCGCCCGCATCTCCTCGGAGCTCGTGTAGTTTTTGTAGTAGACGCTTCCCCGGGCGTCGACGTCACCGGTTACTTCGTTGTAGTCGATTTCGTCCGCCTTCAACAAGACCTCGGAGGTTTCCACCTCGGCCGCACCCCGCAAGTGGTACACTTGGCCCTCGACTTCCTGGGTTACGCCTCGGACCAGTACCTCGTCTTCGGCCGGCACGTTCTGTCGATTTCCCTTTACAGGAACCGGGCTAACCTTTGACTGGACTGGACTTACGGGCGGCAATCGACGGATTTGCCCGGGCTGGGCGGACAAAATTTCGCTGGATAGGCTAAGGATTATTACCCAGACGGCCGATAGTCCGAAAGTAGAGCAAAGGGTTAGGCGAAAGCCTGAACAAAAGTCTATGAAAACGTTCGGAATAGTGCTAAGGTGTCTGAGGGGATAGGTCCTGGAACTTTCGTTCTGTTTCCGATCCGCTAGTCGCCCGTGGGTCCGCATTTGGTTCGTCTTCGTCAAACCTGCAACCGTAGCACGTCCACTTTCACAGAGGCAATACGCTAAAGGTCAATTATGAACTGCCCTCATTGCAACGTATCAATTCATGAAGATGAGCACCGTTGCTCGAACTGCGGTCGTCGTCTCGGCCACAGTTCTGGTCCGCTCTTAGCCGCCCGTTCCGGTGCCGCGGTGCGTAGCGCTGCGGCCTATAAGTTGGAGACCGTGGCGGCGACGTACGCAGAACCGGCCCCAGGTCCGCGACTCGAATCTTCGAACCCATCGGCGATTGCTTCGCCGCCCCGGCATATGGGCTCGATGCAGAGTTCGTTATTTGCGCTGAAAGAGGCGCATAAAGTGATGTCGATCGATGGAACTACTGATGCGGCCGAACCGCGTCGCCGCGCTCGGAAGCCCGCCCCCAAATCTTCTTACCTGCCTTACCAGGGAGTCCTTGAGTTCATCCCGGCCAATGTTCCGGTGCCTCGGACGTTGCCCACCTCGGTAGAGGCTGTCATTTATTGCGATTACCCGGTTGCGACCCGTATGCACCGTTTTCTGGCAGGTCTGTTGGACCTCTCTCTGGTGGTGGGTTGCATGATGATGTTCCTCGGCGTGCTTTTTTTCAGCTGTGAAGAACTCCCCTGGGCAAGTCTTGACTTTACTTCGAAGATTGCCATTGGGGTGGCGACCGGGCTACTCGGATTTCTCTACGAAGCGTATTGGATCGTCGCCGGTGTTCCTTCGCCGGGCATGGAATGGGCTGGGCTTCGTCTGGTTCACTTCGATGGTCACGAGCCTTCGCCGTCGGACAACGGCAAACGAATCCTTGGCGGCCTGATTAGCGTGATGGCTGCGTTTATCGGCTTGGCTTGGGCCTTTGTCGACGAAGAGTGCCTGACTTGGCAGGATCATATCTCTCGCACGTTTCCGACTCCGGTTCGCGCCCAGTTCGGCGTACGGCAGTAATCCGCGTACACTATCTTTATGGCCATTGTTTTCGACGAGACGAATCTTCTTGCGCAGATGGTCGGCGAGGCCGACGGAATTACGCCGGCAGAATTGGCGGCTGCAGGGCCGCTCGCCGCTCAAGCCCTCGCCGGGGTAAAGGGACTTTCGACATCGGGAGTGATTGGGTTTCCTGATCTTCCGCAGCACACGGTTCTGGCAAAAGAGATCCAGGCTTACGCGGAAAAACTGAAGGGCTCTTATGACACGGTGTGCTTGGTGGGGATCGGTGGCAGCGCGCTTGGTGCCTGGGCGCTGGACTGTGCCGCCCGAGGTCCGCACCCTGTGCAAGGAGAGTACTCGACGTCGAAGCCGCGTCTTGTCATCCTCGACAACGTTGATCCTGAATTCGTGCAGCTTGCGCTCGCTTCGATGAAGCCGAAAAAGACGCTGGTCGTCGTCATCGCCAAAAGTGGAGCCACCGCGGAAACCGTGGCGACGTTTTTGATTGTTCGAGCGTGGCTGACCGCCGGGGCCGGAGCCAAGCTGGCTAAATCCCGCATCGTCGTCGTGACGAGCGAAGGACGTGGCGATCTGAAAGTGATGGCGACCGCCGAAGGTTACCAGACGTTTCACCTGCCCGAGAACGTGGGCGGACGCTTCAGTGTGCTTTCGGCGGTTGGCCTGGTTCCGGCGGCGCTGATCGGCATTGATATCCTCGCTCTTTTGAAGGGCGCGGCGAAGATGACCGCCCTAGCCTGGAAGCCTGAGCCTTCCCCTACGCCAACCGTCTTTGGGGAACGGCGTTCTGGTTCCGCCAACTGTGGGCGGAGTCGCTCGGCAAGGCCAAGAACCGCGCTGGGGAAACCGTACACGTCGGTCAGACTCCGATTGCCGCGTTGGGTACAACCGATCAGCATTCGCAAGTGCAGCTTTATATGGAAGGTCCCAAGGATAAGCTGTTCTCGTTCTGGACCGTGAAGAAGCCTGCCGACCCGGGCAAGATCCCCGCGGAGAAGACGGGCTTCGAAGGTTTCGATTACCTCACCGGCCAATCTCTCGCCAAGCTTCTGGACGTTGAATGCAAGTCTACGCAAGCTGCGCTCACCGAGAATCAGCGCCCTAATTGTGTATTCACGCTCGACAAGGTCGACACCGAACATCTCGGCATGTTCTTCCAGCTTCTGGAGTTCGAGACCGCGTTTGTCGGGGAGATGCTCGATATCAACGCCTTCGATCAGGAAGGGGTTGAACTCGGCAAGAAGTTTACCTTTGGCCTGATGGGTCGGAAGGGCTTCACCGATTTCAAAAAGCGCTACACCGACTACGAAGCTCGACGTAAGGGTTAGCCGTTCGCCCCATGCCTTTCGCACCTATTCCTGAGGCCCTAGCGGACTTCCGGTCCGGCCGCATGCTGATCGTGGTCGACGACGAAGACCGCGAGAACGAAGGCGACCTGACTCTCGCCGCGGAACACATCACGGCGGAGGCCATCAACTTTATGGCCGTGCATGGGCGCGGCCTGATCTGCCTCGCTCTCAGCCCGGACAAGTGCGACGCGCTCGACCTGCCGCCGATGGCGGCCTCCAATACCTCCCGCTTTGGCACCGCTTTCACTGTCTCTGTCGAAGCGGCGCAGGGAGTGACGACCGGTATTTCCGCCGCGGACCGCGCCCACACGATTCGCGTCGCGATCCGTCCCGATGCTAAACCCGCCGACCTCGCCCGCCCCGGTCATATTTTCCCTCTCCGCGCCCGCCCTGGAGGCGTCCTCGCCCGTGCTGGACAGACCGAAGCGGCCGTTGATCTAGCGATCCTATCCGGCCTTCAACCCGGTGGCGTGATCTGCGAAATCATGAACGAGGACGGAACGATGTCCCGGCTTCCGCAACTTACCGAGTTCGCCCAGAAGTTCAACATCCGGATCATCTCGGTCGCTGATCTCATCCGCCATCGTTTGCAAAACGAACGATTCATGGAGCGCACCGCGACGGGCACGCTCCAGACCCGTCACGGCCAGTTCACCACCTACGCCTACACCTCCACTCTCGGCGCGGGTCGTCATACGGCCCTTGTCCTCGGCGATGTTGCCAGTCAGCCGAACCCGCTCGTCCGGGTCCATGCCCATTGCGCCTACGGCAACCTGTTCCAGTCCACCACGTGCGATTGCGCGCACATTGTTGATCAGTCCCTGGCGATGATTCAAGCCGAGGGGGCGGGCGTACTCGTCTACCTGCACCAGACCACAGCCGGGTATCGGCAAGTTGACGGCGCGATTCTGCCGCACTCGCGCGACCCGTTGACTCACTCGACGGTCGACGGGGCCACGGTGATTCAGCACGAAGCCGGTTTGGGCGCGCAGATACTGGCTGACTTAGGCCTCCATCGGATCCGCCTTTTGACGAATCACCCGCGTAAGGTGGTCGGACTCGAAGGGTTTGGGATCGAGATTAGTGCCCAGGTTCCGATCCCCTGATTTTCAAATCACCGCCTCAATGACCCGCGGCCCCGGCTCCCGCATCGCCGCCCCGAACGCCCGCACGAACTCGCCACGCCCATCCCCCGGGCTATCTGTACAAAATCGAGTTCCGGTCGCCCGATATCCACCATCGCCTCCGACTGTGCCCCGAACCCATTCGCCCCCGTCCGTCGCATCTCGATGTCCAAAATCCGATACCGCCGATTGGCGAAAATCACCGTCACTACGTCCAACCCTTCGCGGGCCATCGACCACCAGCTCTGCGGCGTATACATCCCACTCCCGTCGCCTTCCAGTACGACTACCTTTCGCCCCGGACACGCCACCGCCGCCCCGACCCCGACCGGCATCCCCTGTCCGATGGAGCCACCCGTCACCGGCAAGTAGTCAAACCGCGCCGCCCGCGGTAAGGCGGCCAACACAGGCGGCCCCGACGACACCATTTCATCCGATACGATAGCCCCCTCCGGCAATAGCGCCGCCACGGCCTGCCCGATCGCCTCCAGGGTCAAGGGCCCGTCCGCGGGCACGGGAACCGTCTCCGGCTCCGCCCAGGTCGCCGCGCCGAGCCCCAACGAGTCCACCAACGCTTCCAGCGCCTCCGTGCCGTCCTCTTCGATTCCGGCCAACTCATGCACTTGGCATCCCGACGGCACCAAGTAACTCGCCTCGTCCGGATACCCGAAAAACGAGACCGGTGCCTTCGCCTCCACTAACACCAAATCGGTCAGTCCGGCCAACTGCGCTTGGGCCGGCGCCGGGAAATACTCCATCCGCCGCGGTTGAAACCGGCCCCGGCCCGCCTCCACCCGCGCCGCATTTCGATCGATCAACACCCGCCAGCCCGCCGCCGCCAGCCGGGCCGCTAACGCCAACCCCCTCCCGCGCACGGTTCCTCCGCCCAACAGGATGCCCCAGTTCCCTGCCCTCCGTCCGATCTCGCCCACCGGCGGTACCCGAGGCCGCTCGACGGGAGGCATGATGCCCACCGCCCCCGCTTCGGACCACGAGTAATCCGCCGCCACGATCATGTGCGCGATCCGGCCCGGGTACCGCCGTGCCGCCGCCATCACCCGCGCCGCCGTTTCTCCCATCGCCGCCGCCGATTCGAGCCGAAACACTTCTTCCGACACGGTCCGCGCGAAAGCCTCAATGTCGGACGTCAGCGGCGCATCATAGGCCAAATGCTTGGTTGAATGCTCGCCCACCAGACTCACGATCGGGCTCCGAGCCTTGCGAGCGTTATGGAAATTCGCCAGCCCGTTCGCGAGCCCGGGACCCAAGTGGAGCAGCGTCGCCGCCGGCTTGCCCAGCATCCGGGCATAGCCATCCGCCGCCCCCGAACACACCCCTTCGAATAGGCACAGCACCCCCCGCATCTCCGGCACGCGGTCGAGCGCCGCCACAAAATGCATCTCGGAGGTGCCGGGGTTCATGAAGCATACCTCCACGCCCCCGGCGACGAGAGTCCGCAACAAGCACTCAGCGCCAGTCATCGACTTACAGCTTCACCTTACCCGTTGCCGGATCCCACGCCGCCCGGGTCTTGTGGCGCCACGCCAAGTTACACAGGTGCGCCGCAGCGGCCGCATAGTGTCCTTCCTCGGCGTTCTCCCGGCTCGGCTTGTTGTTCCGAATCGAATCGATGAACCACCAGTTGTGGCTTGGCCCTCTCTCTATCGGGACGTCCTTCGGCTCCGGCCGCGGTGCCCGGGTCTCGCCGGCAAACTGCGCCAGATACTCGTCCCGCAGCTTTTTCGGGAAGTTGATACTCCCATATAACTGCGCCTTGCCGCCCTTGGCCTCTGGCGTCAGAGTCAACCGGTTGAACTCGACAAGCAGCGTCGCCTCATCTCCGTAGATATAGATCCCGCGCGGCGCTTGACCGTTCGCCTGGTTCACATACACATCCACGATGAACCCTTCGGGATACTCCACCAGCGAGTTCATCACATCCGGCACGGTCCGGCCATCTTTCCACTTATAGATGCCGCCCTGGGATACGGCCGACACCGGCGCCTTCACCCCCATGATCTCGTGCATCTGCGTAAATTGATGCACGAATAAGTCCGCCGCCACGCCGCCCGAGTAATCCCAAAACCGCCGCCATTGGAACACGATCTTCGGGTCAAACGCCCGCTTCTTCGTCCGGCCCTGCCAGGTCGCCCAATCGATCGTCTTCTCCGACGCATCCGATGGCACCGGATACTGCCAGGCACCCTCGGCCGAATTCCGATGGTTCGCCATCCGGATCATGTTCACCTTACCCAACGCCCCACTCGCCACCAGTTCCTTCGCTTTTGCCGTCAGCGCCGACGTCTTCGCCTGGCTGCCGACCTGTAACACTTTCCCGCTCCGCTTGGCCGCCGCGATGATCCGAGGCCCTTCGGCAATCGACCAGGTCATCGGCTTTTCGACGTAGACGTGCTTGCCGGCCGAGAGCGCGTCCAAGACAATCTTCTCGTGCCAATGGTCCGGCGTGGCGATCACCACGGCATGGACGTTTTTGTTATCGAGCACCGCCCGGTACTCCTTCCCGGTCCAAATCCCTTCGCCCAACTGTTCCTTCGCCCTTTGGCGGCACCCGTCGTAGAGGTCCGCGACCGCGATCCCTTTCGCGCCCGGCACCTCGGCGAATTCGTCAATCAACTGCTTCCCCCGGACGCCGCTACCAATGTAGCCGAGGTTGACGGAATCAGTGCCCCCCTGTCCGAACAGTGTCGCCGCCGGAGAAAGCGAATAGACCACCGAGGCGGCCGAAAGAAAGGTACGTCGAGTTGTAGCCATGCCCTACTAGCCTAACGCTTGCTGTATGCTTTGGGTAAGTGATCGCCCGTCGTTTGCCGCTCCTTCTCCTTCCGATCGTCGCCGCTGCTGGCTGGTGGTGGTTCGCTCACCGTCCCGCTGCCCCGGTGGCAGTCTATGGAGTGGTGGAATCCCGGCGCATCGAAGTCGGATCGAAGCTGGGCGGTCGCGTCACCGAGGTACTGGCTGAGGAAGGCACCATCGTCGACCCCGAAGCGCCGCTGGTCCGATTCGACTTTGCGGAACTCCGCGCCCGCCTGCGCCAGTCCGAAGCCCGCCTGGCCGAAGCCACAGCCCGGGCCAATCAACTGGCCCGTGGCCTCCGCCCCGAAGAGATCGCTCAATCGGAAGCCGCCGCCGCCCAGTCCCGTGCCTTGCTCGCCGCGGCTAAATCGGGCCCCCGCCCGCAGGAAATTGCTCAAGCCCAGGCTGACCTTCGTGCGGCCGAAGCCGACCTCGCCACTGCCACGGCTACGGCGGATCGCCTCAGCAAGCTTGCCCAATCCGGCGACATCTCCCGCCAAGCGCTCGACGATGCGACCGGCCGCCGGGATACGCTGCGCGCTCGGTGGGAGGCCGCCCGCCAGCGCCTGGCCCTGCTCCAAGCCGGCACCCGAGTGGAGGACATCCAAGCCGCCCAGCAACGGACCTTGCAGGCTGAAAAGGTCGCCGCCGTTGCCCTACTCGGCACCCGCCCCGAAGAACTCGCGCAGGCCCGGGCCCGCGTCGACCAGGCCCAAGCCGAAGTCGCCCAGATCTCGGTTCAACTCGCCGAAGTCGAAGTCCGCTCTCCCTCGCGCGCCCGCGTCGAAACCATTTCCGTCCGCCCCGGCGATCTGATTCCCGCCGGCCGCCCGGTCGCCACGCTGCTGGAAGAGTCGCAGACCTGGGTTCGAGCCTTCGTCCCGGCCACGCTGCTTTCGTCCTGGCCTTTGGGGGCCAAAGTCGAAGTCATCCTCGACAACGCTCCGCCCGTCTCGGGCGTCGTCCAGCAGATCGCCGCCCAAGCCGAGTTCCTCCCCCGCAATGTGCAGACTCGCGAAGACCGTTCCCATCAAGTGTTCGCCGTCAAAATCCGGGTTGCTAACGCCGCCCTCCGGTCCGGTATGGCGGCGGAAGTTCGTCTGGTTCCTTAGCCATGCCGGTCATCGAAACCCAAGACCTTACGATCCGCTTTGGCGACTTCACCGCCGTTGATCAGGTCTCCCTGTCGATCGAGCGGGGCGAGGTCTTCGGCCTCCTCGGCCCCAACGGATCCGGCAAAACGACGATCATCAAAGCGCTGTGCGGCCTTGTGCGGATCGCTTCCGGTTCCGCTCGCCTCCTCGATCTCGACGTCCGCCAGCACGCCGCCGAAGTCCGTCAGCGCATCGGCTACATGTCGCAGCGCTTTGGCCTTTACGAGGACCTTACCGTTCGGGAGAATATCGAGTTCTATTCCGGCGTGTACGGCCTCTCGGCCGAGCGCTACGCCCGCCGTTTTGCTGAAGTTGTGGCGCTGACGACGATCACCCCATACCTGGACCGCCGCGCCGGCCAGCTTTCCGGCGGCTGGAAACAGCGGCTTGCTTTGGCCTGCGCCATCATTCACTCGCCGGAAGTCGTGTTCCTCGATGAACCCACCGCCGGCATCGACCCGGTCGCCCGCCGCGCCCTGTGGGACCTCGTCTTCCTGCTCTCCGGCCAGGGGGTTACATTTCTGGTCACCACCCATTACATGGACGAAGCCGAACGCTGCGGCCGGGTAGGTTACCTCTATAACTCGAAGTTAGTCGCCCTTGGCACCGTGGACGAACTCAAGCGTCTCCCGGCGGCCAACCCGCCCGGCACCGCGCGGTTCGAAATCACGTGTCCGAACGTGATGGAGGTTCTCGCCGCCATCCGCCTGCTCCCCTACGTCCATGAGGCCACCATCTTCGGCCAGTCGATCCACGCCCTCGCCGACGTGTCCGCCACCGCCGCGCTGGCGGCCGCCGTCAACGTTACTCCCCGCTTGATCGAACCTTCCCTCGAGGACGTGTTTGTTACCCTGACTAATCAAATCCGGAACGCCGCATGAACCTTTTCTCCGGCACGATCCCGATGATGCGCAAGGAGTTTCTTCACCTCCGTCGCGATCAGGGCACGGTCATCTTCGCGCTGCTCATTCCGGTGGTTCAACTCATCATTTTCGGCTTTGCGCTGAACATGAACGTCCGTCAGATCCCCACCATCGTCTACGATCAGTCGCCGTCGCAACGCAGCCGCGAACTCATCGAACGCTTCCGGGCCACCGATACTTTCGCCCTCCTCGGCCATGTCACCTCCGACGAAGAGCTTTACCGGGAGATCCGCCAGGGGCACGCGCAAGTCGCCTTGAAGATTCCGGCCGACTATGCCGATCGCGTCCTGGAAGGCCGGGGCGCGACGGTTCAACTGCTGGTGGACGGCTCGGATTCCACGGTATCCGGCGCGGCGCTGAACGTCTTCAGTTCTCTGATTTTGCTGGAAAACCAGAGGCTTTCGAACGCCGGCAAGTCGATTGTCGAAGCCCGTCCGGCCGTGCTCTTTAATCCCGCCACGCGGTCTCCGAACTTCTTCGTGCCAGGGTTGGTGGCAGTTCTCGTGCAGATTATGGTGATCCTGCTGGTGGCCCTTTCCGTCGTCCGGGAGCGGGAACGCGGCACTCTGGACCAACTCACGGTGACCCCGGTTCAGCCGCTCGGCGTGATGGTTGGCAAGATGATTCCCTACGTCGCTCTCGGCTTCCTGGAAATCTGCTGGGTTCTGCTGATTATGCGCGTCGTCTTCGCGGTGCCTATTAACGGCAGCCTCGCCACTTTGTTGATCATCGCCGTCCCCTTCCTGGTGGCCTCCTCGGGCATCGGTCTGCTTATCTCGACCAAGGCGCAATCGCAGGCCGAGGCGTTTCAGATGTCGTTCGGCACGATGCTTCCGTCCATATTTTTGTCGGGCTATATCTTCCCGATCAATAACATGCCGCTGCAGTTCCAGTATGTGAGTAAGATTATTCCGACGACTTACTATATCGACGTTACCCGAGGGGTGATTCTGCGCGGGGCGAGCCTATCCGAACTGTGGGTTAACGGCGCGGTGCTATCGCTCATGGCGCTCGTGACTGTCGCGCTGGCCGCCCGCCAGTTCCAGCGCCAGCTCAGCTAGGAGTTCGCCGTTGATTCATCCTTTTGTCATGTTCCTTTCATGGAAATAAGGGATGATCAGGGATTGATCGTTGAGGAAATATGAAACAAGTTCTCTTCCTGTTTGCTTTGGCCTGCGCTCCGGTGGTCGCGCAACCGACAGTTACGGCAGTACTCGACGGCGCCGCCTATACGAATAACATCGCCCAGGGGTCTGTGTTCGTTGTTAAGGGGACTGGACTCAGCGCGGTCGGCAACGTGACGGCCACCGCCCCGAACTACCCCACGTCACTCAATAACGTGAGCCTCGCGATGACGCCCGCCTCCGCTGGAGCGGCCGTTTCGCTCCGCATGGTCTATACCTATAACGTCAGCGGAGTTAATCAGTTGGCGGCGGTTCTGCCTTCCACCACGCCGCCGGGGCTATACGATCTCCGCGTCACCAATGGTAGCGCCACCTCGGCCCCGATTCGCCTCGGCGTCGTCGCCCGTAAGCCCGGCATTGTCACCGCGAGCGGCGATGGAGTCGGCCCCGCGCAGGCGACCCTGGACGGGAAACTGATCCTTCAGCGGACCGCCAATCTGGGCAAAATCGGCGAGTTTGATACGCGGGCGGCCCGACTTGGCGAACGCGTCGATCTCTGGGGCACCGGGCTCGGACCTGATCCGGCTTCCGATTCCGGCGGCACCTCCGGCGATCAAACCGTGGTCGCGCAAATCCGCGTCATCGTCGATGGGATCGAAGTCACGCCGGCGTACGCAGGCCGTTCGCAAGGCTATCCCGGCCTCGATCAGATCGTTTTCAACCTTCCCAACAGCACCGCGCTGAGTTGTACGGTCGATCTCCAAGTGCGCTCCGGCGGCGTGCTCAGCAACGTCGTCACCATCGCCACTTCCGTTACGGAAGCCTGCCCCGCCGGCCCCGCCCTTCGTATCAATGAAGTCGAGTCCAATGGCGGCACCCCCGGCGATTGGGTGGAACTCTTCAACCCCGGCGCCACTCCGGTCAACCTCACCGGTTTCATATTCAAGGACAACGATGATAGTCGTAACTACGTCATTCCCTCCGCTACCATCCCGCCCGGCGGTTACTTACTCCTTGAAGAGGCTGACTTCAATTTCGGATTGGGCTCGCCTGACGCAGCCCGTCTCTACCGCCCCGATGGCACTCTCGCCGCATCTTACTCCTGGACGCCCCACGCCGCCACCACGTACGGCCGTTGCCCCAACGGTGCTGGCGCTTTCACCACCACGACATCGTCCACCAAAGGCGCGAGCAACGATTGCTCCATCGCCGTCAAAATCAACGAGATCGAGTCCGACAGTGGGACTCCCGGCGACTGGGTCGAGTTCCTCAACACCGGCACCGCGGCGGTCGACGTCTCTGGATTCACGTTTCGCGACAGTGACAATGCCCGTGCTTACACAATCCCGGCAGGAACAGCTATTGCCGCGGGTGGCTATTTGGTTACACTACTGTCCAAAACAGCACTTACTCTCTCCTAGAATCTGATTTCGGCGAGCCCGACGGGGTCGAGCGGTAGAGTAAGCGCCACTTTGATCGGCACCCTGGTTTCCGGCGATAGGATGGCAAGGCCCTCCTGTGTGAAG
>JAPKZA010000188.1 GCA_026394015.1 Acidobacteriota bacterium | reverse complement strand
TCTCATTATTGATCCCGTTAGAAGAGTTCCGCTATGCAATCATATTTTGCGGGTGGGCGCAAGGGGGGGAGCTGGGCCAATGTTGGATGGTGCCCGGTTCCTCTCTATCATTGGAAGTGAAGAAGAAAGGGTTCCGAGAGCTGGTCGCCGATCATGAACCGGAATGAGCCTCTGGGGCGGCTGGGCAAACGGAGATTGATTTGGAGCAGGTTGGCGACGAGGCCGGGGGCGGGGCCGGCATAGAGGACTTCGAGCGAAAGGTCGTTGTAAAGCACGGCGACGGGGTAGGAAAGAACGCGGTAATCCGGGAGAATCTGTGTGATTGAGCCGTCGGGTGTTCCATTCAAAGGCCGGTCCGCACCGCTCGCGTAGATCGTCACCAAAGTGCCGGGGGAGGCTGGATTACTTGGGGAATTGAGCGTTGCATCCTGATTGACGGCGAAGGCATATGCCCCTTGGCGCAAAACCTGGGGCTGGGTCATGGCGGGGTGGATGGTGGCGGGTAGGGAATTTCCGGCGGGGGTGTTTACCTGAACACTGACCGTGTTGGTGCCCGTGATGCCATACGGTACGAGGGCATTGATCTGACCCTCGCTTATGTAAAGCAGCGGGGCGGGAATCCCATTGAAAAGCACTTGGGTTCCGCCCAAGTGGTTCGCGATGCGACCGTTGCCGTCCAAAGCGGCACCTACTCCAATAGCCGGCCCAAGTTGGGTGCCATAGAGGCTGACGAATTCACCGGGGGCGAGTTGTGCCTTCGTCGCGCCTTCGAAGCTGCCAGCGATGCCTAGGATGGTGACGCCCGACAGTTGCGCGGAGGGCGTTCGGAGGACAGCGCCGGACCGGCCCAGGAGGGAGAGTTGGGAGGAAGAGAGGCGAATGGCTTGGCCGACGGCGTCGGCGGGGGCGGTCTGGTTGGCGAGGAGGCGAGAGCCATCAGCGGCGACGAGAGCGAAGAAGGTGTTGGTGGAATCGGCGATGCCGGTGATCCAGATGTTGTTTTGGGGGTCGAGTTGGAGGTGGTTGATACGGTCGGTGGCGGGGCCGCCGAGGTAGGTGGAAAAAACGAGGGCGGTGCCGAGGGGGTTGGTTTTTTCAGGAAGCCGTCGGTGGTGCGACGGGTGTACTTAGCTTCTCCGCCAAATTTGGGCTGGAGTGCGGCGGGGGTGGTGGGGAAATCGTAGGTGTTGGTACGACCGGCAACGCGGATGTTGCAGTTGGTGTCCTGGGCGATCGCTTCGATGATGTTGGTGCCTTCCAGAAGATTAGAAAGCCCATAGGGTGAGCCTCCGAGAAACGTTGACCAACGAAGGGCGGTGCCGGAGGCCGTTTTGAGCCCAGTATTCGCTGCAGCGGCGGATGGTTTGGATGACGCCGGGGGTGACGATGCCGTTGCGGTCGACGACGATGGCTTTGATGGTGGTGATGCTGAGCTTGGGGATGCAGTGGCTGCCCCCGACGCAGTTCGCGGTGGCACCGCCGAGGAAGGTGGAGTAGAGGAGACGGTCCGCGGCGGGGGTGAGCTTCATGATGAAGCCGAACGGTATGGCACCGAAAGAGGTGATGCGGGCTCCGGTCTTTAGAAAGGCTTCCGGGGTGATGGGGAAGTTGGCGGCGGTGGTTTGGCCGGTCGCCTAAATGTTGCCGGAGGGCTCGGTGGTGACGGCTTGGAGAGAGGTGATGCCGTCACCGCCGATGCGGGTGGAGGAGAGAAGCTGGCCGGTGTTGGGATCGAGGCGGGCGAGGAAACCGATGGGCCGGGGAGAGGCGATGGGGGAGAAGAGGGGATTGCGGAGGGGGAAGTCCGCTGAGTTGGTTTGGCCAACGATGATGAGGTTACCTTGGGCGTCGAGGGTGGCGGCGATGGGTTGGTCGAGGTTGCCGCCGCCGAACTGGAAGGTGGCGACGATGCGGTGAGCGGCGTCGAGCTTGGTGATGGATACGTTGGATTGGTTGGTGCCGATGACGTAGAGGTTGCCTTGGGGGTCTGGGACGAGGCAGCAGGCTTGGCCGGGGGGGAGATTGGCGTACGTGAGTTGGAGGGCGGCGAGGGCGGCGGGGGGAAGAGTGCGAGGAAGATGAGGAGTATCTTGGGCATTGGGTCTTCCTGTGACTGGTGTACATCGGAGTACGGAGGGATTGAATGCGGGTATTCTAGTTCTGCGATGCGGATAGCAATCATTACTTTCTTTCTCGGTGGTTCGTTGTTGCAGGGCCAGTTTGAGGCTTGGCTGACGCGGGAGGCCGAGGGGCACTGGGCGCGGCGGGAGGCAGCCATTCAGGGGCTTTCGACGGCGGCGGAGATTCGGGAGCGGCAGGGGTATGTGCGGCGGACGATGCTCGAGTTGATCGGAGGGCTGCCGACGGAGAAGACACCGCTGAACGCCCGGGTGACGGGGTCGTTTGCGCGGGACGGTTATCGGGTGGAGAATGTGATTTTTGAGAGCCAGCCGGGGTTTCAGGTGACCGCTAACTTGTATCTGCCGACGGTGGGGCAGGGGCCGTTTCCGGCGATTCTGGGCGTGGCGGGGCACTCGGTGAATGGGAAGGCTTCGTCGACCTACCAGGCGGCGTTTATTGGTTTTGTGCGGCAGGGGTTTGCGGTGTTGGCGTTTGATCCGCCGGGACAGGGCGAGCGGTTGGAGTATCTGGACCCGGAAACGGGGCGGTCGCGGCCGGGGGCCGGGGTGGCCGAGCACAATATGGCGGGGTTGCAGACGCTGCTGACCGGGCAGACGCTGGCCCGGTATTTTGTGTGGGATGGGATCCGGGCGTTTGACTATCTGCTGACGCGGCCGGAGATTGATCCGGGGCGGATTGCGGTGGCAGGTAACTCGGGCGGGGGGACGCAGGCGGCTTACTTGGCGGTGTTCGAGCCGCGGTTGGCGGCGGTGGTTTCGTCGTGCTATATGACGCGTTGGCGGGAGCTTTGGGCGGGGCCGGGGCCGCAGGACGCGGAACAGGTGTTTCCGGGGTTTGTGCAAAAGGGCCTGGATTTTGGGGACTTCGCTTTGGCGCAGGCTCCGCGTCCGTTTCTGATGACGACGGCGATTCAGGACTACTTTCCGATTGCGGGGGCGCGGATGACTTACAAGCAGAATCAACGGTTGTTTGATCTTCTGGGAAAGAGCGAGAAGGCGGGTTACTTTGAGTTCGATGATACGCACGGGTGGAGCCAGCCTCGGCGGGAGGCGGCGGTGCGGTTCTTGGCGAAGAGCTTGCAGGGGCGGGAGACGGAGGGGCGGGAAGCGGCGGTGTTGACTGAGGAGGAGTCGGTGCTTTATGCGACGCCGAGGGGGCAGGTTGTAGGGGTGACGGTACGAGAGTTGAATCTGCGGGAGGCGCGTCGGTTGGCGGCGGGGCGTTCAGCGGTTTCGTTGGAGACGGTGAGGGCGGCGATTGGTTGGAGGGGCACTCCAGCGGTTCCGGAAGGGCGGGCGCGGGGGGAGAAGCTGGAATTGATCGTGGAAGGGGGAGTGGCGATTTCGGCGGTGCTGCTGCAGCCGGAGACGGTGCGGCGGGCGGTGGTTTTTGCGGGTTCGTTCGGGAAAGGGCTGGATGCGGATGTGAGCGAGCTCGTGCGGGGTGGGGCGATGGTATTGGCGGTGGAGCCGCGGGGCTCGACCGGCAAAGGGAACCAGTTGGCGGCTCGGGCGATGCTGTTGGGGCGGAATTTGGTGGAGATGCAGGCGGCGGATCTGGTGGCGGCCGCGCGGTATTTGGAGACGCGGACGAAGGCTCCGTTGGCGTTGTATGCGAAGGGGAGTTTGGGGCCGGCGGCGGCGTTTGCGGCGGCGCTGTATGCGCCGATTGGGGAGTTAGTGGTGGAGCGGTCGATTGTGAGTTACATGGATGTGGCGGCGGCTTCGATGCATGAGGGGTTGGAGCGGACGGTGGTGCCGGGGATTTTGGGGAAGTTGGATTTGCCGGAGGTGCTTGCGCTGGTGGGGCCGCGGAGAGTTACTTTGATTTCGCCGGTGCATCCGAACGGCCGGGTGATGTTGCAGGGTGAGGCGGGGAAGGGCGTTGCGGTGGTGATCCGGGGCGAGGGTTGGAAGCTCGAGCGCACCTTACCGGGATGGAACTAGCGGAAGGCGACGGTGACGGTGTTGGTAGGGACTCCGTCGGTTACTAATTCGAGGTTCAAGGTGCCGCGGCCGGTGAGAGTGGACGGGAGGGGTCCGAGGTTGACTTGATCGAGGCCAGGGTACTGCGTCTGGGCGGCGAAGCTGAGGACGGGGACGGCTGTTCCGCCGATGGTGGCGGTGATTGCGGTCGCTTGGCGCAAGCCGGTGGCATAGACGAGGAGATAGACCTGCTGCGAGCCCGACAGGTCAATAGGGGCGGGGGTGAGGGTTGCTGTGAAAGCATCGGTGGTGGTCCGGGTGCCATCCGCGGCAACCTTAAGGACCTGGATGGCCCCGACTCCGGAGCCGGAAGCGTTCATCGTGAAGACGCCGGGGGAGACCGGGGCGACGATTACGCTGGCTGAACCGGTGCCGCCGTTGGACCGTTGGAGGCTTAGAGTGGCGGCTCCGGAGGCAAGGCCGGTGGGAACGAGGAGATTGGTTTGGGAGGGGGAGACGAAGAACTGAGGAGCGTTGAGGGAAGTACCGGCGCTGTCGCGAATGGCGGCGGTGAAGCCTTCGGTGAGGGTTGGCTGGGGCGCGGCGGGGGAGGAGACGGTGGTAGCGCTAAGGTTGGTGCCGTAGACGGTGAGGATGGAGCCGGGGCTGATGGGGGCGGGCTGGAGCGAGGCGGCGTTGGCGGTTCCGCCGACGGTAATGGTGCCAGTGGCGGCAGGGGTGTAGCGGCAGACGACCTGGTTATCGAGGAATAGGTTTTGGGTCCAGATGAAGTTAGCGTTGCCGAAATAGGACGTGTTTTGGGTATAGGCGGGTTGGTTCGTAACTTGGGCGGCGGTGTACAGCTTGGCCGGGGACCAGCGGCTATCATCGAACCCAGGTTGGGCCCAGTTGTCGGGTAAGTTGAAGTGCTGGGCGCGACAGGCGGCGGGATCGGAGCCGACGCAGGGAGGCTGGAGCGAGCAGGCGCTGGAATCGGGGGAGCCGGTGGCGGAGGACTTGACGCAGGTCTCGTTGGCGACGGGGGCGATGTAGACGGAGGTGCATTTCCAATTGGCGTTGGTGACGGTGCCGTCGGTGAAGCGGGCGATGAAGCCGCCGTCGCCGAGGCGAAAGTTGGGGTCTTCGAGGCCGGCGCCGAGGTAGCCTTCCCAGTCGACGAGTTTGACTGAAGCGGACGGCGTTGGAGTTGAAGGGGGTAAAGGCGAGGGGGTCGCGGGCGACGATTTTGCCGTTGACGTAGAGTTCGAAGTAGTTATCGCCGAAGAGGTAGCCGGTGACCTCTTCGCCGTCGGGATCGATGACGATGGTTTGGAGCTTGGACTCGAAGTTGGGGTTGGCACCGGGGCCGGTGCAGTCGTTGTAGATTTCGGTGGGATCGGGGCCTTCGGCTGGTTTGGCGGGGACCTGCCAGGTGGTGCCGTTGGTGGCGGTGAGGATGCCGCACAGGGCGGGACGGATGGCGGGGCCGGTGGTGCAAGCGGTGGTGAATTTGCCGCAGGCGAAGGGGGCGGGTGCCGTGCCAAGCGTGAAGGTACCTGTATCGACCGTGGTTTGGCCGGGAAGGGAAGCGGCGAGGAGGAACAGAAGCAGTTTGAGGCGCATCGGGCTGCTTCGATTATGGGGCGAAAGGGTAAAGACTTTGTGAGGGGCGGGAGGTGAATTGTAAAAGAATGGTGAAGGTCCGCCTGTCTATTCGCGGGAGAGGTAAGGCCCGTGGACGCTTTTAACTTCCTGGCGGTCTTTGGAGTGATCGAGGACGAAGACTTGGTAGCTGGCTCCGTCGGGGGCTACTCGGATGACGACGTGGCCTTGTTCGCTGGCAAATGGGTTTTGGCGGAGATAGCTGAAGACCGCTTTCGGGGCGTCGAGGAGGCCGGTCGCGAAGAGATCGCGGGGGCCGGGATAACTGCGCGGAGCGATCAAGCGGCGGAGAACGCCGTGGTCGGGATGGGTGGCGTGCCAGGTGGGAATCACAACCACGCGGGGCCGAAGAGCGGCCAGGAACGTGGGGTTGGTCGTGTCCAGCCAGCCGTGGTGGTTGAGGACCATGGCGTCAACCGGGCCGAGGACTTGGGCGATGGGTGTTTCTATGTCGTGCCAGGATGGCGCGCCGTCTAGAGGGACGCCGACGAGGTCGCCGCCGGTGTAGTAATCGAACGCACCGTAACGGATGACGATGGCGGCGCTGAAGTGGTTTTCACTCGGTCGATCTTCGGGTGGTAGGGTCTGCCAATTGGCGGGGAAGACGCTGCGGGATTGGTCGGCGACGCCGGTCCAGACGCGGCCGTTGACGGCGACGGTGCGGACTTGGAATTGGCCACCGTGGAGGGGGACGATCTGGTCGGCGCGGCCGGCTTCGAGGGTGGCGGCGCGGTCGCCGAGAGAGTGGCGGTAAGCCCTGTAGTTGGCGAGCATCGGGCTGGGGAGGGGAGAGGGGGTATCGCCGCGATCGAAGAGCTTGTTGATGGGGAGGAGTTCGGCGACGTCGGTGAGGCCGGTGAGCTTGTAGGCTCCCGCGGTGGCGGTTTTTGGGGCGTCGATGGTTACCGCGCCGATGTGATCGTCGTGGTAGTGGGTGACGAGGGCGTAGTCGAGCGATTTGGCTCGCTGGGCGATGTAGCGGGCGATGAATTGGCCGGCACGGGGGCTGGTGGTTTCGGGGATGGCGCCGGCGTCAATGAGGAGCGTGGTTCCGTCGGGGAAATGCACAAAGGCCGCGTTGCCGCGGCCCGTGTGGATGTGGTGGATATCGAGCGTTCCCGGCGTCCACGGGGGGAGTGGAGCGCCGGGGGTTGGGAGAGCGAGCCCGAGGGCGAGGAGCAGTAGCTGCCGCATTCCGACTAGAAGGTAAAGCGGAGGCTCAACTGGAAGCGGCGGACGTTGGTGCCGTCCGGGAAGCCTCCGCTGGCGGTGCCTTCACCGTAGTTGGCGACGGGGACGAGGGTGTTGCCGGAGACCACGTTATAGAGTTGGTTGCGGCGGGAGGTATCCAATGGGGTGTTGAAGATGTTGAAGCCTTCGGCGTTAAAGGTGAGCTTATAGCGCTCGGTGAGCGAGAACATCTTCGAGATGCGGGCGTCGATGCGATTGGTCTGGTCCAGCAGCAGACTGGTGCGGGGCAGGAAGGGGACGCGGTTGTCGCCACCGAGGCCGTTGAGCGAGGCGGTGAAGGCGGCGGGGAGGCCGGGGATTTGGATGCCGGCGCCGTTGACGGTGGGCGTTACCGCGAAGGCGCTGGCGAAGGTGCCGAGGAGCGAAAGTTGCCACTCATTAACGACGTATTTGGCGAAGGCGCTTTTGTTGTTCCAGGGTTTGTAGCCGATGGTTTCGGCGACAACCAGACGGTGGCGCTGGTCGAGAGAAGAGGAGCCCTTTTCGTTGCGATAGTCTCCGTTGATGAAGCTGGTGGGTCCGCCGCTGAAGAAGAGATTGGAACCGGCGCCGCCGAGGTTTTCGTCGATGGTGTGGGCCCAGGTGTAGCTGAGGTTGCCGCCGAGGACGAGGGGGCCGGCGGCGAGCTTGCGGTTGTTGAACTGAACGAGGAGGGCGTTGTAGGAGATATTGCTGGCTCCTTCGACGACGTTCAAGCGCTGGAAGCGGGGATCGACGCGGTTGGCGAGGCGGTAGACGGGGGTGGAGTAGCTGCCGACCTGGGCGCCAGAGGCGTCGTTGATGCGATAGGTGACCGGGTCACCGGCGGGGCCGACGTTGCCGTCGCGAATGCTGAGCATGCGGAGGCCGCGGTTGAAGGCCCAGCTTACGGTGAGGGTGTTTTGGCGACCGATGGCTTGTTCGATGGCGAGGTCGCCCTGCATGGTGTAGGGGGTGCGGAAGTTGGGTCCGGCGTAGCTTAGGCTGCGGCTGCCGGCGGCGAGGCCGGTGGAGGTGCGGAGATTATTGGGGAAGACAGGGCCGGAGGCGAGTTGGGCGGCGTTGTTGCTTTGGAGGTTGAAGCTTTGTTGCTGGACATTGGCGATGTCGAGATTGGTGATGAGCGCTCCGGGGAAGCGGGCGTAGAACATGCCCCAACTGGCGCGGAGGATGGTTTTTTCGGGGATGAGGGCGAAGGCTAGGCCGGCGCGGGGAGCGAAGTTTTTCTTCGGCTCGGGGATGTTGCCGGTGAGGGGGTATCCGGCTACGGCTTCTTTCGGTTGGGTGAAGGTAGCGAGTTCGTAGCGGAGGCCGTAGTTGAGGGTGAGGCGTTTATTGACGCGGAACTGATCCTGGACGAAGAAGTTGTAATCGCGGATCCAGACGGTGGAGAGGGGATCGCCGAAGTTCTGGGTGTAGGACTGCCAGCGTTTGGCACCGGTGGGGTTGTCGGAGAGGTCGAGGGCGAAGTTGGTGACGTTGGCGTAGACGTAGTTGCCGCGGGTGTTGAGGAGTTGGTCCTGTACGTCGCGGGTTTGGGCGAGGTCGGCACCAAATTTGAAGAGATGGCGGCCCCAGGTGAGGGAGAGGCTTTCGGCGAACTGGAAGCGATCTTCGGTGGGTTGGACGCGGGGGACGTAGTTGGCGGTGCCGAGGTTGGCAACGCCGTTAATGGCGAGGGTGCCGGCGAAACCGGTGTAAGGGAGGTATTCGCTGGCGTAATCGTCGAACAAGCGATCTTTGAACCAGCCGAAGCGGAACTCGTTGACCATGGAGTTGGTCGGGAGGGCGGTCCAGGCGAGGCGGCCGTTGCGGGTGCGGACGGTGGAGAGGCCGTTGTTGCCGGTGGCGGCACCGTTGTTGAGGACGGCACCGGTTTGGATGCCGTTGGGGGAGATCCAGCGGAGGTAGTTGAAGCTGGCGCTGATGGTGTTGCGGTCGTTGACGCGGTAGTCGGTCTTCAGGTAGAGCAGTTCCTGGTTGGCCGAGCGGGGGACGATTTTATTGAAGCGATCGAGGAAGCGCTGGGCGTTGGCGCATTGGGAGACCGAGGCGGCGCAGGGGGCGACGTAGACGCCTTGGCTATTGAAGAGGGGCTGGCCGGTGTGGCTGGAGATGAGGGGGTAGTCGCGGCGGGTGATTTCGGTATTGAAGAAGTAGAAGAGACGGTCCTTCTTGATGGGGCCGCCGATGGAGCCACCGAATTGATTGCGCTTTTCGTCGGGGCGGAAACTGGCGTAGCGATCGCGGGCGTTAAAGTTTTGATCGCGATAGAACCAGTAGGCGGTGCCGTGGGTGGAGTTGCCGCCGGACTTGCTGACGGTATTGACGACGCCGCCGGAGGCGCGACCGAACTCGGCGGAGCCGCCGGTGATGACCTGGAATTCCTGGACGGCGTCCTGGGAGATGTTGGCGGAGATGCGGGTGCGGCCGGCGTTTTCGTTGTAGTACTGCTGGGTGCTGTCGTTGCCATCGATGAGGAAGGCGTTGCCGCCGGGGATGCCGCGGAAGGTGATGCCGCCGAAGGTGCCATCGTTGGTGACGCCGGGGGTAAGGAGGACGAAGGAGTCGACGCGGCGGCCGTTGATGGGGAGGTTCAGGATTTGTTCGGCGTTGACGACCTGGCTGACGCCGGTTTTGGCGGAGTCGACGGTGGGGGCGTCGGTGGAGACTTCGACGGTGGTGGAGGCCTGGCTGACGGTCAAGGCGAACTGGATATCGACGAGTTGGCCGACCTGGACGGTGACGTTTTTGGCTTCGGTGCGGCCGAAGCCGGTTTTGTTGATGACGATTTGATAGCCGGAGGCGGGGACGAGGGATCCGGCGGTGAAGATGCCGGCATCGTTGGTGGAGAGTTTGCGGTTGACGCCGCGTTCGGCGTTAGTGAGGAGGACTTCGGCGGCGGGGACGCGAGCGCCGGAGGCGTCGGAGACGGTGCCGGTGATGCCGCCGAGGCCGGCCACCGATTGGGCGAGGAGGGAGGCTACGGTGAAAAGATAGACCACGAACAGGTTCTGAAGTTTCATTCTTCTTCTACGATCTCAGGTGGTCGGCGCAGGACGATGACAATGGGGTTGCGGTTGCGTTGCTAGATGGATAATTGTGAGAATTTACTTTGGGTAGGGGAGTGCTAGCCTATCGGTTACGATAGGCGAAGCCGATGGCGACGAAAATGTTCAAACAAGTGATTGTGATGCGAGATGATCTGAACATGGGCCGAGGCAAAATGGTTGCTCAGGGGGCCCATGCCAGCGCTGCTTGCCTAGCGACGAGCCTGGTGAGTTTGGCGCAGGAGTACCACGCCAAGGTGCCCTATGACGTGATCGAATGGATCGAGAATGGACAAACCAAGATTTGTGTTCGGGTGGGGTCTGAGGCTGAATTGATGGAGATTGCGGAGAAGGCGGTGGCGGCGAAGCTTGTTTGCCATGTGATCACGGACGCCGGGCTGACGGAGTTTGGCGGGGTGCCGACGAGAACTTGTGTGGCCGTTGGGCCCAATGAGGTTCAGGCCGTGGATGAGATCACGGGACGCCTGCGATTGTTGTAGGGAAACTACTATGCGCTATTTTTTGATCTTCGTTTTTTGTTTTTCCGCCTTGGGGGCGGAGCCGAGTCGGTTGCAGCAGAACATTGAGCGGATTACCCGGTCGGTGAACGCCCAATGGGGCATTTACGTGAAGGTGCTCGAGACGGGCGAAGAAATGGCGATCAACGCGGATCGGCAGATGGACACGATGAGCACGATCAAGATTCCGCTGATGGTGGAGGCGTTTCATCAGATGGAGGCGGGGAAGTTTTCCTTGGCGGATAAGGTGACGCTGACTGAGGGGATGAAGCGGCCGGGGACGGGGGTGCTGCGGAGTTTGGGCGCAGGGGCGCAGATTACGATCAAAGATACGTTGACGTTGATGAACATCGTCAGTGACAACACGGCGACCGATATTCTGTTTGATAAAGTGGGCGGGCCGGCGGTGGTGAATGCGCGGCTGGAGAGAGAGGGTTACAAGCATACGCGGGCGACGACGGCTTCGAGCGGGTGGTTCGCGGCGCTGCGGGCGGCGAAATCGGCGGCGGAGTTTCATCGGGAAGGGAAGTCTCCGTATGGTTTATCGAGCGCGCGGGAGATGGGGCAGATGCTGGAAAAGATCGCCAAAGGGGAGGCGGTGAGCAAGGCGGCGAGTGGGCAGATGATGACGATGCTGCGGGGGCAGGTTTACTCTTCGCGGTTGCCGAAGTATGTGACGGGATTTCGGGTGGCGCACAAGACGGGGGACTTTCTGCCCTATATCGGGAATGATGTGGGTGTTTTTGAGAGCCCGAAGCGAAACATCGTGGTTTGTGTTTTCACGGCGAATCACTTCGGGGTGCCGGCGCAGTTGGAAGATGCGATTGCTCGGATCGGCGAGTTGATCGCGAATCACTATGCGGTGGAGTAAGTGACTCGATGTTTGGTTCATGATTTGTGAATAGAACTGATCGATGCGAGGAGCGCTCAGTAATTCAGTGATATCTCTCTTGTTGCCTAGAGTCGGCGATTTTCGGTTCTTCGCTGTTTGCCGTGGGTAGAATCGCCGGTCAAAATTCGCCAGCGAGGGGCGAGTAAGCGTACTTGGCCCCGAGGTCGACCGCCCAAACCCAAACATGAGCTCCGCCCACCCTGAGTTCCCCTGATCGATTCACGAAACCGTCGGCCCAGGGACCTCTGTGAGCCGATTCTCATCGTCGAGCTTTACTTTCCTTACCCACACTAAACAGCGAGAAGGCCCATTTTCGCGTTGTTCCAATTAGCACAGAAAGCCGGTTCAGCGCTTTGTAGGGAGATCCTTCCAGCCGGGCAGAGAAACGGTGGTCCTGTAGTTGGATTCATTGAAATCCGAGTTGCGGATGGGGGCGTAGATCCTTGAACCAGTGAAGGGACGGTCCTGCGTGTAGATCCAGACCTCTTTCGTGTCCCAGACGACGATCTCGTCGCGCTCGTCTCCTGTCAAGTTCATGACGGCGAAAGCAAGATCGGGGTGGCCATCTTCGGGGAACATGACGACCCGGCGGGATTGTCCGTCGATCATGCCGCCCTCTTTGACATTGGGGGAGAGCATGGCGAACTCCTGGCCGTCGCCACGCCAGTTCACCGGCAAGATGGGACTGGCGGAATGGATGGGCTCGGTTTGGGAGAGTAAGTTACCGTCGGCGTCAAAGAGACTGATGATTCCGGGGTTGCGCCAAAAGTTGATCGTCATCAACTGGAGACCCGGGACGTCCATTCTATACTTCCCGATGCTGGGCGATTGGGCGTGGCCGATGTGGGTGTGTTTGAGTAAGTTGCCCTTGATATCCCAGAGTAAAAAGCCTTCGTCGGAGCCGCAGGAGTAGACTTTCGGCGCGGCTTTGGGATCGGCGCTCAAGTTTCCGATGTAGATGCCATCGGCGTGATCCTTGTATTCGGTATCGTGCGACCAGATGCGCTTTCCCTCGGGACTCCAAAGGGTATATCCAAGTGCGAACTCCTCTTTCCCATCCCCATTGATATCGAGGGGGTAAGGGAAGTGGCCGGTCTGGCCGCCTCCCTGCCACAAGGGTTTCAGGTTTTTGTCGTAGATCCAGAACGATTTATAACGATCCTTGACGAGGATTTCCGAAGATGTTTTGCCGCCGGATAGATTGAGAAAGGCGATGGAGTCGCCGGAATTCCTTTCATAAGGGCGTTCGGCGGCGGTGGGGTCCATGGCGGGCATAGGAACGGTAATGCGTGGTTCGCCGGTGCGGCCTTCGAGGATCTGGAGCTTGAAGTCGCGGACCATTACGACTTCGTTTTTGCCGTCTCCGTCGATGTCGTGAATCTGGAAGGGGGTGTCATTTGTGAGCAGGCCGTTTCGGGGGTCTGGGCGACCCTTCTGCCAAAGTACTTTGCCTTCGAGGGTGACGGCGGTGAGGCAGGAGATGGCGTCAAAGGCGTCGCCGCGGACGCGGGGGATGTTCTGGGCGATGAGCAGGTCGATTTGGCCGTCGCCATCGAGATCGCCGAAGCGGATATTGCGTCCGGCTCCGAATTTAGGGGTGGCGAACTTTTTCCAGAGCTTGGGCTTGGGGTTGCCGGCGCGGAGCTGGAGGAGTTCGGCTTCGCGCTTCTTGATGGTGGTTCTGATGGCGGCGATGGTCGGGTCCGAGGCCGTGACTCTAAACGCCCTGTAGCGCGTGGGCATGGTGGCGCTGAGACCGACTCGGCCGGCGGTGATCTCGTTGTCGGTGGCTTCGAGGACGAGCTTGCCGTCAATGTAGGCCCGGATTTTGGGCCCTTCGTTTTCGACCTTGAGGTTGTAGTAACGAGAGGTTTCGTATTTGAAGGGGACGGCGCCGAGTTCGCGCCAGTTGCCGACGCGGAGTTTGTCGTCAATCGGGAGGCGGAGGCGCAGGACGGCTTCTTTGCCGTTGCGGAGGGCGAAAAAATAGAAGTGGCGATTGGTGTGGTAGCGGAAGGCGATGCCGGAATCCGCCGTGAGGCTGAGTGGCTTCACTTGGACTTCGACGGTATAGGAGGTCCAGGCGGGATCGCCGGTAATGAAAAGGGGCTGGAACCAGTCGACACGATCGTTGTTGGCGATCATGTGTTGTTCGACGTAAGGAATGCCGTCCTCGTCGCTGGCGAGCCAGGCGTCCTGGTGGACGATGGCGTTTTCCCAGGGAGCGGTGGGCACGCCGCGATGGGGCAAATAATGATACTCCTGAATCGCCCCGTTGAGTTGGCCCACGGGCTGGCTAAGCCAGCCGGGCGGGAAGCGGGAGAAGTCATCAGTGAATAGATCGCCCGCGATTGAGCGGGGAGCGATTAGGAAGAGGGCGAAGAGGCACGGGATTAGAAGTTTCATTAGAAATCGAGTCTCATTCCAATTTGCAGGTTGCGAGGCGAGTAGGCAGGATTAGAGGTGCGAATGCGGGCGAACGTGGGGCTTACTACGCTAAGGTCCGGGTTGCCGAGCATGGGTACGTTGAACGGATTGAAGAGTTCGGCGCGCAATTGGAGGCGGTAGCGTTCGGCGAGGGTAAAGCTGCGGGAGACGGTCATGTCGTAGCTGAAGAAGCGGGGGCCGGTGATGGCACCGATTC
>JAPKZA010000338.1:460-2809 GCA_026394015.1 Acidobacteriota bacterium | reverse complement strand
CGTCCGCAAAACGAGTTCGGCATCCTGCGCGAACAGGATGCCGAATGAAGCCAAACCAAGAACAAGAAGAAGAGAACGGATCATCCCTTCAGTTTGCGATAGTTCTCCAGGCAACGTCCAACCGTCGCCATCGGCGTCGTCTTTCCCTCGTACTCAATCAGGTAGCCTTCCACCCCGCCCACCTTCTCCGCCATCGCAAAAATCTTCTTCCACGGCGCCGCCCCTTCCCCAAACACACTCTCGTAACCCTTCCCCGGAGCCGCCGCCCAGTCTTTCAAATGCAGCGAAACAATCCGCCCCGGATGGTCTTTAATCCATTTCACCGGGTCGTTTCCAGACTCCACGCAAGTCCCCACGTCCAACTGCAAAACCACCGATTTCGGCGTGTTCTCCGCCAAAACCACCATCGGCATCTTCCCCTCCAACGGTTGAAACTCCACCAGATGATTATGGAAGCCCACCCGGATCCCCGCCTTCGCCGTCGTCTCCGACGCCTTCCCCAACTTCTCCGCCACGCCCTTCCAACCGTCCAGCGTGGTCACCCGACCCGCCGACGCCATCACCATCAGCTTCGAACCCAAAATCGTGTTCAGCTCTGCCACCCGCTCCACGTCCGCCGGCGCAAACGCTTGGTTCCCGTTGTGCGTCGACAAGCACTTCATGTTCACATCGTCCAGAACCTTCCGGACCTCTTTGGCATAGTCCGGCTTCCACTGCGTATAGGGCGAAAAGAATTCAACCCCCTCGTAGCCGAGCTTCGCCACGGCCTTCACCGTACCGAAAAGGTCTTTGGCCAACTCCTCCCGAACCGAGTAAAGCTCCAGTCCAATCGGAATCTTCTTCTTCGCCGCCGACATCAAAGCGACAGTAGCGGCGGAACCTAAAAACGCGCGACGATTAAGCATACCCTCTCATCTGTATCACAGGAGAACCATTCCATGTTCCGAACCATCGCTCTCATCTTTCTAACGGCGTTTCTCTCTCTCGCCGCTGATCTCACCGGCAAATGGGAGCTCCGCGGCACCAGCTCCGACGGCGAGCAGACCAGCGTCCAACTCATCGTCCGGGATTCCGGCGGCACCCTCTCTGCCGTCGTCAATATCGAAGGTGGCTCCATTCCCGTCAAAGACCTCACCGTCACCGGCGACGACGTCTCCTTCAAAATCTCCGCCGAAGGCACCACTTACACTCTCAAACTTGTTCTCAAAGATGGTTTTCTCAAAGGAACCTACTCCGGCACCGACGGCAAAACCGGTAAGGTCGACGGCAAAAAGGCATAAATGAACATAGGCATCCTCTACGAGCACCCCGAGTGGTTCGAACTCCTGTTCGCCGAACTCACTCGCCGCAACATCCCCTTTACGAAGCTCCCCGCGGATGCCTTCCTTTACGACCCCACAGTTCGTCCCCCCGTTGACCTCGTCGTCAACCGTATGAGCCCCTCGTCCCACCGGCGCGGCCACGGCAACGGCGTCTTCCTCGTGCGGGACTATCTGCGCCATCTGGAAGAAACAAATGTCCCCGTTGTGAACGGCAGCGCCGCCTACGCCGTCGAAATCTCGAAGGCCTGGCAACTCGATCTCTTTCGCCGCTGCGGCGTGGGCTACCCCAAAGCCGTTGTTGTCAACCATGCTTCCCGCGTCCTCGAAGCCGCCAAAAACCTAACCTTCCCCATCGTCTTCAAACCTAACGTCGGCGGCAGCGGAGCCGGCATCGTCCGCTTCGATTCCCTCGACCAACTCGCCGCCGCCGATTTCGACTTCGGCGTCGACGGCACCGCCCTGTTGCAGGAGTTCCTCACCGCCCGCGACCAATCCATCGTCCGCGTCGAAGTCCTCGACGGCGAGTTCCTCTACGCCATCCGCATCTGGCCCGACCTATCGAGCTTCAACCTCTGCCCCGCCGACATCTGCCAAGTCGAAGAGATCGCCGCCTGCCCCATCGACACGCCCGGCAAGAAGAAGCTTCGCATCGAACGCGCCGACCCCGGCCCCGAGGCCATCGCCGGAGCCCTCGCCCTTGCCAAGGCCGGCCAGCTTGACGTCGGCGGCATCGAGTTCCTCATCGACGACCGCACCGGCAAAATCAACTACTACGACATCAACGCCCTGTCGAACTTCGTCACCGACGCCGTCAACGTCGTCGGCTTCGACCCCACCGCTCGCTTCGTCGACTACCTCGAACGCCGCCTCCCCTCTCATCGTGTAGCGTTTCCGTAACGTCCTATGGAGCTACGGTGACAGTAACGGACTTTACTGGACCGCCTGGAATCGTACAAGGAGTCGATTCGATACCTAACGTCGCGATCACACTTCCGCCCGAGGGATTTCCGGAAGTCGTGTTTACGGT
>JAPKZA010000338.1:0-447 GCA_026394015.1 Acidobacteriota bacterium | reverse complement strand
ACGCCTGGATTGTCGTAGGATCGAGCGTGAGTCCGTTACTGACGAAGCCCACCGAAGTGCAATTACTCGACTTCCGTAAGTTCCCCGTGATGGTCGAATTTGAACTCGTGCGGCTAATCGTAGCCGGGTTAGAGGTTACCGAAATCCATGTGATCCACGCCGGTAGGTTTGGGGCCTGCGACGCCGTGTCCAAATAAAGCGTCGTCGAGGTAGTTCCGCAAGTTTCGGAGGTGCCAACCGAGGACACCAGAAAAGTGCCGTCCTCGCAAAACCCGCCACCGCAGAGCGACAGATACACGGTGGCTTGGCCGGTTGTTCCGCCCGGGTAGTCTGTCGCCGATGCGGTCCGCAGGTTCGGGCTTTCGAGATAGACGGCGATCTGATTCATCGTGTGTGTCGATGTACCGCCCGTTCCCGCAACGGTCGTGCCCGAAAGTTGAAGATCGG
>JAPKZA010000114.1 GCA_026394015.1 Acidobacteriota bacterium | reverse complement strand
CATACCTCGCATGACCGTAGCACTTTTAAACGGACTAGGATCACGGGTTTTAATGCTGGCAAAATGTATGTCGGCGGATGTTGTGCCGGACATTGATTGGGCAAACGGGCCGGAATGCCCATGCTATTACCAGACTGTTTTCCCTAACGGAATCCCAGGATTGAAAATGACAAATTCAGAAGCGGAGAATCGCTACGGGTTCTTGCTTAATCTAAAAATTGACGAAAGCCGATACCGTGAAAATGTCCACATGATATTTTCGGCAATGGAATTACCACAGCAGGAACCGTTAGAGCTTGGCGTTATTTATAGATCACATTTTGGAGACACTATTCCAGACGCGCTTTTTTATCAAAAGCTCGACAATGAGCTAAAAAATACGACTGGAAAAGTGGCAACGCTATGCGACAAAAACCGTCAAAGCGTTTTGTCGTTTATCGGAGAAAGGGCCATCCCGCAAACCAGCGACGAAATGCAATATGACTTAGATCGGAGCGAAAGTAACGTGAGGCCGTATTTGTATGAATGGTGGCGCGTTTTGAATTGCACTAAAATCGTTACAAATAATCCAGAATCAACCACAATTTGGCCGCACCAGTTTTTGCGGGACAATCCTTGACACTACGGAAAATCTAACATAAAATGACGACATGGCAATTTCAGCGGCACAAACGATCACGGGGAGCAACTGCCAAGGACAGGCAACATCGAGCCTTGTCACTGGAATTGTTCAAATTGGCGCAAGTCAAACGGCAACGCAATTCAGTACGGCGGACATCGGCTATGCAATCGGAGTCGAAATCGTCGCGTCAGGCGGCAGCGTAGCAATTGATTTGCAGACTGGAATTGCCACTCCGTCAGCGGCGTATGTGGCGGGAACTGCGCAAGTCGAGACAGCAACTGTTGT
This sequence comes from Acidobacteriota bacterium, assembly GCA_026394015.1. Lineage (GTDB taxonomy): Bacteria > Acidobacteriota > Terriglobia > Bryobacterales > Bryobacteraceae. Next base: position 16,238 of record JAPKZA010000114.1, on the reverse strand, counting down.
CGCGGCAAGTGGCGCAACGTCTAACGGAAACTGCTCGCTGACTTTTACCAGCGCGGCGGTCACAGGCTCACCGCTTACCGTAGTTGTCCCGCTCACAACAGCTAGCAACACGGCTACGCTTGTCGCGGCGGCACTAGCGGCAGGACTCGCAGCAAATACCGCAATCGCAGCACAATGGACGGTTACAAGCTCAGGTGCAAACATCATCGCAACACGCAAGTCGGACGCGAACGGCTACAAATACGCCAACGAAACCGGAACGAATCTTGCCATTCCGGCGGGAATTGGAATCAGCGCGGCACCGACATCGGCAAACACAACCCCAGGCGTGGTATCATCCGGCGTTCGAGTTCTCGACGGCGACGGCAAAGACTTTGAAGGAGTAACGCTTGTCAGCATGGCGAGGCTTTATTCGCTGGAAATCAACGTCACAAGCGGAACGGCAGGCGCAGGTAACGGCACGGATGTTTTTCATTTGCCTGCAAAAGTATGGAACACCACAGGATTCACCGATACACTCCTGACCGCTGACTTGACTTTGACATCGACCGCAGCCGCGACAAATCTAACCATTACCGCAATCGGCAAATCCTCATGAGACCCGGCAAATTCAATCTAACACCCGTTGTTTACGGCGACACATGGAACGGCGTTTCAGCCGCTTATACATCAACGGGCAACACGTTTGATTCAGACCTTGCCAGTGTTCGCATGATGTTTCGGGGTGAGGATGGAACGCTAGGTTTGTCGCTTTCCAGCACATCGGGGATCGTCATAAACAATGCCAACAATTACGATTTCACGGTCTCGCCAATTACGCCAATGACTTTGGAGGTCGGCGTATGGTATTGGAGCATCGAAACCACGGCGGCATCTGGCGTGATTAAAACCTACCTTGCCGGAACGCTTGAAATCCTTAAAGACGCGACACGCACATAACATGGACACCATCACAATTACCGTCGCAGAAAATGACCCCGACGTTATCGTCAGCGCAACGCTTAATGAGGACGCGGTGACAATTACGCTAAACGAAGCGGCAACAGGCGCAACCGGCCCAGGCGTCCCCACAGGTGGATCCGACAACGACATCCTCAAAAAGACAAGCTCGACCAACTACGCGACCGAGTGGGAAACTCCGACATCAGCGGCGACGGCAAGCACCATTGTTCGTCGTGATGCGTCCGGTGGGGCGGCGTTCGTCGCGCTAACCGGAACAGGCAACTGGTCCACAACCGGACATTTTTTCAGCAACCCCAGCACGGCTGAGGCTGGGCATTTCATAACAAAAAACGGGACGACCCCGACGCTTGCCGCTGGGCGTTCTGCATGGTTCAGCAACGCGACAGGCGATCCGCAGTTCAAAAACGGAACCAGTTCGGCAGTCACGCTAGTTTATAGCGGCGGCGCACTCGGCACGCCTAGCAGCGGGACACTAACGAACTGCACGGGCCTGCCAGTCTCGACAGGCATCAGCGGACTCGGAGCAGGCGTCGCAACATTCCTTGCTACTCCATCTAGCGCAAATCTTATCGCGGCAGTCACTGACGAAACGGGCGACGGCGATCTTGTCACAAACGCCAACCCGACAATATACGACATTTACCTAGAAGATGGCATAAATTTTAACGGCACATCATACACCTACGGAACAGGATCAGCAGCATTGCACAGAACCGCGCTCGAGCTAACGGGGCTAGCCACGACCACGCCAGGCACAGACGTTGCAACTGCTCTCGGAGTAAACGTCGGCACAGCAGGATCATTTGTCCTCAACGGCGGCGCACTCGGAACGCCTAGCAGCGGGACACTGACAAGCTGCACCGGGCTTCCTATCTCGGGTTTGACCGCATCCACGACAACCGCTCTCGGCGTGGGAAGCATCGAACTCGGCCATGCGACCGACACCACGATCAGCCGCGTTTCGGCAGGGCGCATCGCGGTCGAGGGCGTCAACCTCGTCACCACGTCGAGCACGGACACGCTCACCAACAAGACGCTGACCGCACCAACGATCAACGCCATCACCACAACCGGATCGCTACTGCTTTCAGGCACAGGCACGGCGGGCCTGTTCGGGCTCAAATCGACCAGCACGACCGGGTATGCTTCTATGGAACTTATAGGCATAGGCGGCTCGCAAATGGGGGGATTTGGCTATGCAAACGCCTCCGCTGGAGCTTACGCCGATCAGGTCTACTTCTACTCGACAGGCAAGGCGCTAATCATCGCCACCGCCGCAGGATCACGGCATTTGTTCCTCTCTACGACTGGCGACCTTTCAATCGGCAGCGGCGCGGCTGCGAATACCAAGTCAGTCCTTGACCTGACCAGCACGACGAAAGGCTTTCTGCCGCCGCGCATGACCACTGGCCAACGCGATGCAATCACCAGCGTTCCGGCTGGGCTAACAATTTACAACACCAGCACAAACAAACTGAACTTTTACAACGGCAGCGCATGGGAAGCTGTCACATCCGCATAATATTATGATCGACCTAACCGAAAAAACGCAGGCGCAAAAAGACGTGGAGACAGTCAACTCCGAGCTCTTGCTATTCATCGAGCATTTTGCTTGTGCGATCCGTGCACTCAACAATTCCCGAGCAGTTTTCTGGTCGTTTCCGGATGACCGGCTCAACGCAATGTTCATCGAGATCGGCGCGGAAAAGTTGCAAACCGTTTTTGAAAACCACGCGGCATCGGCGGAACAGCTCAACGACCTGGCCGAACGATGCGGAATCGAAGCACGAGCCGAAACAGGAGCGATGCGCAACATCGAACTGATCGAAGGTAATTTCCAACTTGTAAAACCAACTCCAGAGCCATCATGAGCAACCCCTTGCAACAAATCTCCAACATCATGCCCGACTTTTACGAGGGGCTGACAAAAGCCGTTTGCACCATGTTTGCCAGCGGCGCCACTCTCTTTATCGCAAATGAGGCACCGCCTGAATTTGAGCTTGTGAAGTTTGCCTCGGGCCTAACCGGATGGGGGCTTGCGTTGACCACAATTTACATCCTCGGGAAAACGGTGAAGCACCTATTTGACAAGCTAGAAGCCAAAGACAAGCGCATCGAGGAACTTCACGAACGCGCAACAAAGAAAGCAGAACAAGAACATGAAAATAAAGCATAGTCTCCCATTTGTAATCGCGGCCACGATCCTGGCGTTTGCATCCTGCACCGTCACCGAAAATATCTCACCGGACGGCACCAGGACGACCACCACGACCATATCAGGCGAGGGCATTGCCATCGGCGCGGCTGGTGCTGTCATGGCCGCAAACGCAGTCTCAGGCTACAAATGATTGCCACCATCCATCTTTTTGATCTTGCGTTTTCCGTCTCACTTGTCGGCTTGCTTGTCGCATTAATTTTTTGGATGTTCATGCAGATTAACGACTAACGAAAATATGACCAGCGCACAAATAAAAGCAATACAGGAAAAAATCGGCACCACGGCAGATGGATTCTGGGGGCCGAAGTCCATCGCCGCCGTGCAAAATCATTTGCGCAATCTCATGCCAAAAGAAAACCCATGGCCGATGACCGACCAGGCTAGCCTAACGAGATTCTTCGGTGCCGCCGGTGACGAGGATCGACTTTGCAATCTTGTTATTGAAGGGCTTGGAGTAAAATACGAGGGTTCAGCGGTGAAAACGATTCGGTGCAATCGAAAAATTGCCAGCTCACTTTTGCGCATCATCAAAAAGCTATCATCGTCTCATCCATACGTTTTGGCCGATTTCAACGGGTGCTACAATAACCGCTCCATGCGCGGCGGAACAACTCCGTCTTTGCATGCCAGGGGCGCGGCTATCGACTTTCTTGCCGGGGCGAACGGCAACAAAACATCATGGCCAGCGAAGGCCACAATGCCGCTGGAAGTGATGGAAATTTTTGCCATCGAAGGCGTTCTATCTGCCGGTGCATTCTGGGGGCGCGATGCGATGCACGCACAGTGGTCGCAATGAAAACGCGATAAAAAGCGAAAAACCAGAACAGGCGTGGAAAAAATCCGCGCTTTTTTTACGCCGTGGAACCCTTGTGGAATATAGAAAAAATAAAAAAGTTGACGATTTGTTAAAATATTTCTTTACTTTTTGCGGTGAAATGATACTTTGTCCCTGTCGCCGCGAGTGACACCAACACCACCAACCAAAACACGAAAATGACAACGATTAGCATCAACGAAATAAACTCCAACGGAATCCAAGCCCAAGGCAAAATCGACGGAATCACCGAAGTCGAACTCATCGGCACCAACGGAAAAACCGGAGACGCCAAGACCACCGCTTACTGGTACGGCGGAGTCCGCGTGATCGACACCAACGGCGATCCAATTTGGGAAGAGCAAGACCCAGAAGCATTTGCCGCAATAATGGATGAAATCAATGCTTATTAACGCCTAATCAAACCAGGGGCGCGACTGTAACGCGCAACCAACACCAACAACACCAACAATACCATGATTACACCAGCAGAAATCAACAGACAAGAAATGGACAATGCCATGACAAGCCAAGCGGCAAAATTTGAGTCGCTAATCGAGCAAATCAAAACCGCGTTTTACGATATGCCAGCACCGGAATCGGACGCGCTTAAATGGGGCCATGTCGGCAGCGCGGAATATGTTAACAAAGAGTTGTCCGAAATCTTGCAATTTCTTACCCGCTAAAATTTAATTTGACAATCCATCAACAAAACAATAATAAAAGTCATGGCTAATACCAAACAAAAAATAATGGGCGTGTATCTTGACAAAAGAGAGCACGAGGAACTGACCACGTTTAGCAAGCAAAGCGGAATGTCGATCAAGGCATTTTCGTCAATGCTGATGCGTGACGGACTGGAAAGAATCAAGCGCGGCGAAATTGTGGTAAAACAAGCAGAACTGGGGAAAGCACCATGAAAACCTACATTGAAAACTACGCTGCCACGATGCAGCAATCGCAACGCCGCAATCGCAAGAGGTACAGCAGAGCAAAAACTTTTGCGCTTCGGGTCGTCTCCAGCTTGGCGATTTCCGGGCTGATTTACTGGACGATGAAGCGATAACTTTTGGGTGTGGTTGCCCGGATGGTGGACGCAAACGCGGCCAATAACAGCGTGACAGCACGGAAAGACGGCATAACCTACGACACTATGAACACAGAACAACAACAAATCAAACGAGCCAGCTTGGGCGACCGCCGCACAACGCGCCGAAGCGTTTTTGCGAACACTTGAAATATGGGAGGAAACGCCATGACCGAACACTACAAAGCCATCCGCGACTACTCGACCGACAGCCTGGTCAAAATCTTGCGCGACCTGCAAAAAAAAACAAGCCATAACCGCTGGGATATAGGCCGTATGGCCGCAATCAAGGCCGCCCTGAAATCTCGGGGGATCATTTTAAGCTAACAAAATCAACACAACACAACACAACACTATGTCAGAAATAACAGAAATAAAGAAACCGCGCACGCTGAAAGGCCTGCTCTCAGAAGAAAACGTCAAGGCGCAATTTGCCCTAGCGTTGCCAAAGCACCTCAACGCTGACCGATTCGCAAGGGTGGCAATCACCGCACTCACAAGAACACCGAAGCTGCAAGAATGCACACCGGAATCGTTTATGAAGTGCCTGCTCGACCTGTCCGCACTCGGCATCGAACCGGACGGACGACGGGCGCATCTGATACCCTACGGGAAGGAGTGCACGCTGATCCTCGACTATAAGGGCATTGCCGAACTCGTCATGCGCTCCGGAACGGTATCAAGCATCCATGCCGAAAAAGTTTGCACCAACGATATTTTTTCCGTCAATCGCGGCAAGATCGAGCGGCACGAAGTCGATTACAAATCGCCACGGGGAGAGGCATACGCCTACTATGTCTTGATAACTTTCAAAGACGGCACAGAAAAATCGGAAGTCATGACCCGCGATGAATGCGATGCAATCCGAAAACGCTCACGCGCAGGCAATGCCGGGCCATGGGTAACGGACTTTGACGAGATGGCAAAGAAAACTGTTTTTCGCCGTGCCTCCAAGTGGCTGCCACTGTCGCCCGAGATCCAAGATGTGATCCGGCGCGATGAGGAAACCGAATTTCGCAACGTCACACCGACCATTACGAAAAACGAGCTGGTAAATCCTTTTGGACAGCAAGCGGAAATCGAAACTATCGAAGCACAAACTGAGGAGGAAGCGCAATGATGACCATCGAAGAAATGATCGCCGTCTTAACGCATTACAAAAACGGCGGAAAGGTGCAATGCAGGCATGAGTCGGAATCTGTTTGGCAAACTTTTGTAGATTGCGATCCGAGATGGGATTTTGCTGAATTCAGTTACCGCGCCAAACCGGAGCCGCTTGTGATTTATGCGGAAATTATGACACTGGACGGGAAAGCCATCCAATACAGCACGAAAGAATTCAAGTCGACCAACGGCGGAACCGTCAAAAAATTCGTGGAGGTAACAGAATGATCATCCTCGACACACCGCAAGGCTCACTAGACTGGATCACAGAGCGTCTATGGCGCCTCACCGGATCACAAATGAAAAAGAACATCACTGCAACTGGCAAGCTCTCAGCGTCACAAGCGGCACTAGAGAACATTGACCGTCTCATTGCTGGGATCGACGCTGCGAACGAGATTAGGACAAATCCCGATGCGATTGCAGGCCTCGACGATTGGCAGGTGCAAGAGTGGATCGGACATTACACCGGGGAGAAATTTACCGGCAATGCACACACCCGGCGCGGCAACGACCTGGAGCCGGATGCTCTAGCAGCATTGCAGGAGAGGCTGGGAGCTCAAATCGACCCAGTGGGAATGTGCATCATGGGTGACGATCCGAACGGCGTAGTGTCATGTTCACCGGATGGACTGATTTACCATGAGGGCAAACTCAACGCAATCGCGGAGGTAAAATGCCCGACGCTCTCGACGTTCTATGGATGGGTGAGAGAAAAAAGGCTACCCAAAGAACACAAGCTGCAAGTACACGCTGCAATGGTCATCTGCGAAGTCGATCAGGCGCACTTTGGGGCATACTTCAAGGGAAAGCCGTTGTTTTACCAGCACGTCAAACGTGATGCGTTCACCGATATTCTGGAGGAATCGCTGCACCAGTTCCGCGTTCAATACGCACAGCAGTTTTGGGAAATTACCGCCGAGGCCATCCACGGCGAGAAAGGATCTCCATTATGAAAGAAAACGCTGCCCGCCGTTGGATGCACCGTCTGGTTCGTCGTGTCTTTTGCCGCCACGCCCTCGCGTGGGTGAGAAATATCCACGGCGATGAAATCAACGCCACAGGATGCCGCACGGTCTGGATCTGCGAGAAGTGCGGGAAATGCATCTACGACCGCGACTACGTGCTAAAGTCATCCGCAATCAAGGTCTATGATCCGACGAACGCAAAAAGCCCGGACGCCGGCGCAACTGAATAAGAAAATGGATAACTGCGAACACGAAAAAGGATGTATCTGCGCGTGGTGCGAAGTGGAACGGCAAAACGCCGATAATGCCCCAGCACCCCGCTCTGTTGACCAGCAGCAGTCTTGTTCGGCTTGGATTGACCCACAGCAGCGCCAGCCTGAATACACGGGCAAGTATCTTGTCTGGACCTCGGAAGGGCCGGAAATCCTGCGAGTAGAAGAGGGGTGGATTGAATATGCGGACGTCAACATTGCTGACTGGGATGAGATCACCGCATGGGCCGAGGTTCAAAAGCCGAACGACAAGGATCTGGCGCGGCGGGCGCTGGACTCCGAATAAACCAAACAGGCAACTTCCCGCCGTTGCCAGCATCCACTTGTTAGCCTTTCTTAATTATGAACGCACGAATGAAAACTGGGCTAATCGCCCTATACGACGAAGCACTGCCACACGAACGAGCCGCTCTCCCTCTCGACGAGCGGGAACACCTAGACGAGTTCCTGCGGTCTATTGAGGGGCGCGAAATCAAGCTCGTCTTCACGGCGGGAGACGCATTCGAGGAAAAGGACAACGACATCTGGTTGCCGCCCTCGCTGTGGGATGAAATCTCTGAGGCTAACGACAAGGATCTAGCGCGGCGGGCGCTGGACTCCGAATAAACCAAACAGGCAACTTCCCGCCGTTGCCAGAATCCGCTTGTTATGCCCTCTTTTTCTCAGATTGAAGTGACGGCCACGATAGACGTGGACTTCGAGGTATTCTGTTCCTGCGGTGCTCATATGTGCGGTGAGACGGACACTCGGAACTCAAGGAATCGCAATGCGCCCCAAGCCGTTGTGAACGCCTGCCAACGCTGCATCGAAGCGGCAACGTCTCCGCTGGAAGAGCGTATCGCTGAACTTGAAGCCGAACTCGCCGAAGCCCGTGAAAATTCTTTGGCATAACACCCAAGCACAGGAAGGCGAAAGCCTTTCCTGATGCGAACTGTTCCAACCGATATTACTAACATTTTTACAATTAAACTGACAAACTAACACAATGAGCAACCAACTACACAAACTGAAAATAGACCTAACGAAAATAACTGGTGCATCGGTCAAACCGGGCAAGGACGGGCTAACCTATCTGCTAGTGCCAATCGAAACAAGCGGACTGTTCCAAGGTAAATCGGGCGTATATCTCGACATCGATATGAAGGAAAACCGCGACGGAGAGGATCAATACGGAAACACTCACATGCTAGTCATGTCACCCACGAAGGAGCAACGGCTGGCAAAGGAAAAAACGCCTATCGTCGGCAATGCAAAGACCTTTGTTTTCCCAGATAGGAACATGCCTGCATCCAGCGCGCCTAAACCGCGCGACGGGAGGCCACACACGGATGTCGTGGTGACGGGCGGGGATGGATTTGACGACGTGCCTTTTTAGAACGTGACATAAATAAGCATTTAAATTTTAGCGTTTTAGGTTAATAATCACCGCCTATGAAAGAGTGTTTCAAATGCAATACAGTTAAGCCATTGAGTGATTTTTACAAGCATCCGCAAATGGGCGATGGATATTTAAACAAGTGCAAAGTTTGCAATCGCATAGATGCCGCAAAGCAACTTGAAAAAAACAAACTTAATCCAAAATGGATAGAAAAAGAAAAGGAAAGAGTCAGGCTAAAGCAGCTTAAAAAAGCCGGACACGCTAAAACTCTGATTTATGCTGAGATTAAGAAAAAAATAACAAGCGGCGAAATAGTCAAAAAGCCATGCGAAGTTTGCGGAAAAGAAAAAACACAAGGACACCACGAAGATTATAGTAAGCCATTTGATTTAGTTTGGCTTTGCGTTCGTCACCATCAAGATCGTCATATACATTTGCGACAAGCCAAAACGCTAGGACAAGAGCCAATGCCAATCAACTACTTTATCAAATCACTACAAGTCACAATACTATGAGCGGAGGACATTTTGACTACAAGCAATATCAAATCGAGGACATCGCGGTGGAGATCGACGAAGTGATCGAGGCAAACGATGACAAAACCCTTAACGAATGGGGGCAGCGGCGCGGCAATGGATACCCGCCTGAGATCATCGAGAAGTTCCGCGAGGCCGCGCACACTTTGCGACAGGCGGCAGAAATGGCGCAGCGCATTGATTGGCTACTGAGCGGCGATGACTGCGAGGATTCATTCCTACGCCGATGGGATATAAAAGTCAGGGACTATTACGAAAAGCCATGACCATATTCCTCCCAATCAAACTTACAAACGGCAACACCGGCAGGGGCAACGCATGGTTCATATCGGCAGCGTTCCGAGACAAGGTGGAGAAGAAACTGCGATACCTCGGATTTGCTCGACAGCCCTTCCCATGCCGGGTCAGCGTTACCGTCACGCGCATCCTTGGCAAGGGCGAGCGGCTTTGGGACAGTTCATCCGTCCTGCGTGGAAACTGGAAGGAAATCGAAGACGCTCTAGTCGCGATTGGCTGGTTCGTGGACGACTCGACAAAATACATTGTCACAACGGACGGGCGACAAGATGATACAAGGCGGGACATCGGGCCGGGGATAGAGCTTACAATTTTACCAACAGAATAATGAACATGAAATACATCTGGATTACAAAAGCGATAGAAAATGAAGGCGCGTTGACCGCGTATCACGACGGAAACTTCTTTCGCGCTAATATGGAATGGCGTCACGTGGATGCAATTTTCTCAGACCCTTGCGAAAGCTTTGCAGACGCGCTGGCCTCTCTGAACTCGGCATTAGAAGACGATGCGGCTGATGAATGCAATTTGTAGGTTTTTACCAACAGAATAACATGGATAATTACAAACTGGAATCAGAGCCTGACCCGATTGATCCGCCAAGCAAGCCGACAGCATATGGGACGCTTGATTTGCGCTTGGCTGATTGCATGGACGTGATGGCTACTTTTGCGGATGGATACTTCGACCTGGCCATCGTCGATCCGCCGTATGGAATCGGAGTCGATGGCAAGAACCTGATCGCCAACCCATCGGACGCAGCCAATAAGACGATGCTGGCAAGGGATCACAAATGGGATGACGCACCGACGCCGCCTGAATACTTCCACGAGCTGCGCCGCGTGGCCAAAGAGCAGATTGTGTGGGGCGGTAACTACTTCCTCGACCACCTCGGCTACTGCAAGGCTCCAATCGTGTGGGACAAGCTCAATGGTGCGTCAATGTATGCGGATGGGGAGATGGCGTGGACATCGAAGGGGCTGCCGAAAAATCTCAAGATATGGCGGCACCAATGGTGCGGAGCCTTCAAGGACTCCGAACGCGGGGTCAAGCGCCAACACCCGACACAGAAGCCGGTGGCGCTGTATGACTGGCTGCTGGCTAACTACGCCAAGGAAGGCGACCGAATCCTCGACACGCACCTCGGAAGCGGAAGCATCGCCATTGCCGCGCACTATGCCGGAATGCACCTGACCGCCTGCGAGATAGACCCTGACTATTTCCATGCCGCAAAAACACGCATTGAACTGGAAACGGCGCAAGCGGTTATGTTTTTGCCTGTTGAATAACAATATAACGGTAAAGATTGTAAATTTAACATCTTTACAAACATCTTTACATTGCTAAAATTGCCGCACCATGTATGCTAAATTATTTTCCAGGATTGCACAGTCGTCACTTATGGAAGAAAAGGTCACAACTCGATACGTCTTTATGATGATGCTTGCATGCCATCGCTAGAATGATGAACGTAACGCTCGATGAATTTACAAACGCCGTAAATCCATTGCTTGCGCCTGACCCCGCCAGTAACTCGCAAGCCGAGGAGGGCCGCAGATTGATTTACAGCGAAAACGGACGCGGGTATCGGATTGTGAATTACCAAGCATACCGAGACATGAAATCTGATGAGGAAAAGCGCGAATACATGAGGAATTACATGCGTGACCGTCGATCCGGCAAGGGAAAAACAGCAGATGTAAATGATGTAAAACCGAGTAAAGATTTGTTAAACGATGTAACACATACAGAGGCAGAGGTATCTACAAATACAGAAGCAGATACAAAGAAGAAGAAAGAACGCGCTGTCGCGCTTGTTTTGCCTTTCGATTCCCCCGATTTCAAACTGTTCTGGGCAAACTGGCAGCAGCACCGGATCGAGAAAAAGGCCAAGCTCACCCCGACAGCAACTAAGCAGCAGCTCGAACGCTTGGCCGAGATGGGAGAAGAACGGGCCGTCGCCGCGCTGAAACACAGCATGTCGAACGGATGGCAGGGCATTTACGAGCCAGGCGTTAGTCCAAACAAAAACAACTACAACGGCAAAACCTACGCAGAACGGCACCCCCAGGACACCGAGGCGGCAGAGGTTGATTTTATTTTCAGCGACGAAAAATGAACATGAAAACGATATTTGACGACATGAACGACGCAATCCGAGATTTCACCGAAGCAATCGACGCAATGAAACCACTCACGGACGCGCCACAGACACCCGCCACGCCCGTTTTGACCCCGGCGCGGCACAATATACCACTGATAGGATTTCCAGACCGTCACAGGGCAAATACGGAGCTTTCCGGCGGCGAGTGGCAGGCAGCGTATCAAAAAGCTCTGGAAATAGCCGAATCGGGCGGAATCATCGTTTGCTATGGCCGGCGCGGAACTGGAAAAACGCAGATCGCGGTGGAGATTGCCAGAAACGCAAAACTGCCGCATTCGGAAAAGCCGCGCAAAGAATGGACAATGCAGACCCACCCGGAGCATCGGCCGGCGATTTACACCAAGGCGATGGAGATTTTCATCGACTTAAAAAACAGCTTTCAGCGTCCGACGGCGCCGAGCGAAAAAGCGATCATCGAAAAACTGGCAAGCGCGGCGTTTCTTGTCATCGACGAGGCGCACGTCCGGGGGGAGACGAAATACGAGGATGACAAACTGACCCACATAATTGACAAACGCTATGATGCAATGCGTCCGACGATGCTGATAACAAACCTTCAGCGCAAGGAGTTTGCCGCGCAGTTGTCGCCTAGCATTCTAAGCCGGATCGAAGAAAGCGGCGGCGGGATCGAATGCAACTGGGAATCTTACAGGAAACAACCGAAACCAACACCAGAACCATGAACACACCGACACCGAGAAAATCCAAATGTGACCGAACACAGACAAAAGCAACATGTGACCGAACGCCGACACCACGGACTGATGAAGCATGGGCAGCGTGGCAATACGCAGGATCAGGAATGTCTGTCCATGTAGGCAGAGAACTAGAACGCGAGCTAACCGCAGTAACCGAGCAGCTGGACTTAATCGAAGGAATGTATCAAAAAGTTATTGCAGCAGTGCTTGACTGCGACCCAATCCCCGCTTGCAAACGAGAGAACGACCAGCTTGAACCTCCTTGGGAAGTTATTACCAGAATTAGAGAGCAGCGGGACAAGCTGGCGGAGGCTTTGAAAATGATTGCGACATTTGATTACGATGACCTACAATGCGACAATGGTCACGGAGCTAGATATGTTGCAACCGAAGCCCTGCAATCCCTAACCACGAACGCAAAACCATGATGGCACTACCCACACCTGAGACAGATGCCGAAATTCACCGCGTGACATGGGAAGGTGGGAAAGTCACCGAACATCATGCCGTTAGCAAAGACTTCGCCCGAAAGCTAGAACGTGAGCGCGACGATTTGCAAAACGCCATAAGCGGCTTGTGCGGGCACCTTCAGATCCAGCCAGCAGGCGCAACATTTCTTGCCGTTGAAATTCTGAGAATACAACGTCAGCGTAACGAAATGGCCGAAATCTTGCGCGACATCCTGGCCTACGATAAAGGCGAGAAACCGCATGACTACTGGGCTTTGCAAAATCAGGCCGAAGCCATTACAATGGCCTTCGACGCTTGGGAGGAAATTCTGCGAAAAATCAAACAAGCAACCGAAACCAAACCATGAAAAAACGACCTTGCCACCTATGCGGCTCGACAAACTGGCCGAGCCCGACCACGACATGCCCGCTATGTTTCGGAGATCCAGACCCGGAACCGGATTATGATGAGGATGATTGCGACCATTTTCCTGGCGTCACGAAAATAATGGCCGATGCGATTTTTGCCGAGCAAATCAAGCACGAATAAAAAAAATTGCAATTTGTTAAAATAAATCTTTACTGGTGGCAAAAACGAGTTAAGATACGCGCATGTCCAACACCACCATGAGCAACCAAGAAATCACCGCCAAGCTAGTCGCCAAGATGCAAAAGCTCGACATCATCGAGCTGGCCAACTTCGTATTCGAGATGAACCGCAACCTCGCTGACTATGCCGACACCCTCGTTTCTGCCGGTCTGGACGCTCTCGAAGCACGCATGTCAGAATCAGAGTTCATCCGCTTCTGCGGACAACTGGAGGCCGCACTATGAGCCGCCCGACTCGGAAGCAAGCGCTGGCCTGGATACGGGTCCACACGAGCAACGGCGATCATGCAGCCGCAACTCGTGTGTATATCGAGAACCGCATTTCATGGGCCGCATTTCAGGCCGCAGTAGCATCTGCGCGGAAGTAGCCCGAACGCATAAGCTCATGGACGCCGACCTAAAGACTCTCGAACTCGCGCAGGACGCTCCTCGGCGTTCCATGCAGCGCCTTGTTCGGGAGTTTGTGGACGCTCGGATGGCTGACTGCATGGAGGTCATGGCGCAGTATCCCGATGGACACTTCGACCTCGCAATCGTTGATCCTCCCTACGGCATCAATGTGGGCGACAACAAGAGCGGAATGGGGCGGCGGAAAGGCGATGCGAAGGCAAAATACAAGATGGGTGACTGGGATTCTCAGCCGCCGCCGTCCGAATACTTCGAGGAACTTCGCCGCGTGTCGAAGAATCAAATCATCTGGGGCGCGAATCACTACATCGAGCGCATGGCGTGGAACTCTCCATGCTGGATCATCTGGGACAAGCTCTACTCAAACGACGTGAGCTTCGCGGCGGTGGAAATGGCGTGGACGAGCTTCCGCACCACGGCCAAGAAATTTGAATGCACGCCGCTGCAAGCGGCGAGAATCCACGGTGAAACTCTACGACTGGCTTCTCGCCAACTACGCGAAGCCTGGCCAGCGAATCTTGGACACGCACATGGGAAGCGGAAGTATCGGCATCGCCTGCCACTACTACCGCTGCCCGCTGGTGACGTGTGAAATCGACCCCGACTACTTTGGGGCTGCTTGCGACCGCATCGAACGGGAGACGGCGCAGACGGATTTCTGTCTCCCGAACACCCAAGCACAGTCATCCGCACGATTGACCTAACGCAAACAATCGAAGCAATGAAACCTTTTAACATTCTCACCGGCGTGTGTCGGATCGGGTAAAACAAGGCTCCCGTCGCTGCCAACTGTTCAGGCGGTGGCGGCGGGAGTTAACATCAAACGGATATGGTAAAAATTTATCACAACAAACGACTTGTCGCAACTGTCAACAGCTACGAATCCGCGTTGACATGGATCGCGTCGATCTCGCAGATGACTAGGTTTTTCAATCTAACGCCTTACAAGTATCGAATTTGCCTTACTGAAAAGAATACAACACAAACAACAGAAAACACATGAAAACAGAAAAGAAAAATGATAATGTCGAAACAGTGCAAATCACAGCACCGAAAATTCACACCGCTGAATTTAGGATTGTTGGAACTGCACCATACATCCAGTTGCGGTTTTCGCAAAAAGCGATTGAGACGATGAAAGCCAAGCACGAAGCTGGCAGTCAGGCCAACAAAAAGAAAGCCAAAGAAGCGCGAGACTTCGATGAGGACTTCCGCCAAGCGCAACACGTCAGTGATTGCGGCTTTAATGGAATCCCGGCAGCGGCATTCCGAAACGCCATGATTTCCGCTTGTCGGCTCGTGGGGTTTAAAATGACGCTGGCGAAAATGTCCGTGTTCGTGCTGCCAGATGGATTCGACAAAGTGGACGGCGTGCCATTGATTAAAATCGACGGCACACCGGAACCACACCTGATGCATGCTCGTAATGCGACAGGCGTTTGCGATTTGCGCGTCCGTGCAAAGTTTTGGCCATGGTCTGCTGTGGTAAAGGTGCAATACGACGCTGACCAGTTCACCGCGACAGACGCGGCAAACCTTATGACACGCGTAGGGGCGCAAGTCGGGATCGGAGAGGGTAGGCCAGACTCGAAAATGAGCGCAGGCATGGGCTGGGGCACGTTTAAACTCGACTAACAATTTCCCGCCGCCGTGACGGGTAATTCACGGCAAACGCTAACATGCTAACGCTAACAACAACGCAGGCATGGCTAGGCGCGGCACGGCCAGGCGCGGCAACGCAGGCAGGGCAGGCATGGCACGGCGCGGCGAGGCTTGGCTTGGCACGGCATGGCAACGCAGGCAAGGCTTGGCGTGGCATGGCGCGGCAGGGCCTGGCAAGGCATAACACAAACCGCAGCTGGCGAGCGGGGTATAAATGGCCAGCAAATTTTCCGACAACAAACTAACAACAAAACAAAATGACAGACACAACAAAAACAACATTAAAAGAAGAACTGGAAAAAATCGCGGCAAAGCACAAATTGCTGACCGCTGAAATCGTATTGCAACACGCAGTCAAAAAGACATCGCCATTGCATGATTATTTTCAATGGGATGACACGCAGGCAGCGCACGAATATCGCAAAGTGCAAGCATCGGCATTGATAAGAAGGATCAAGGTGGAATACCATGTCAGCGAGGAAAAGAGCGTCAAGGTAAGGGCGTGGCACAATGTCCAGATCGAAACCGTCACAAAGCACAAGAGCAAATCC
>JAPKZA010000489.1:7169-15639 GCA_026394015.1 Acidobacteriota bacterium | reverse complement strand
GAAGGGGGAGGGCGAGGGACACTTCCAATTATAAGCGGTCTCTTTTGCCATTTCTAGTCATTTAAGGCTATTATGATGAAAACACTAAGGAAACCGAGCTCAACGCTACAAGCATGATGGCAATTTCTGGACGGGCTCTAGGTAGCGTCTCGGCTGGAAACACCGACAAACTGCGGATACGGCCGTAAAGATTGCGCGCGGGTGATCGTCCGCTCCGAAAGCGGCCCTTCCAGAATGGAGCCGAAAAATGGATTCGGTACTTGGTCGTTCAGCCTTGTGCCGAGCGCCATATACTGCGGGTCGAGCTGATTGTACTCAAGAGTACCGGCTAGATTTATCCCACGCGAGCCTGAGTAGGTGATCTCCAAAAGTACGTCTTTCAGCAGCTTCCGCTGTACGTTCAGGTTCCAGGACTGTGCATAGGGAATCTGTTGGTTCCGGTCAATCATATCGATCGATTGGCCCAGTGCCGTCAGCAGCCCAGCGGAACTTCCCGTTGCCTTGCAGAAGCCCCTCGGGAACGGATCGGTAACCAGCGCGAACGGCGTCAATCCGCCGTCCAGGCTCGCCGTGACATTGCTGCTGCAGAGGAACCCGGTGGGCGGCATTCCGTTGCCGTTCCGGCCGCTTCCCCAGCTATTGCTGTAGAACATCCCGTACCCGCCGCGAACCACGGTGTCGTTGGTCAGGCTATAAGAAAACCCGATGCGCGGCACGACGTTGGCCGGACTGCGATTCCAATGCTCACGCGGCAATCCGCCGGTGCCTGGGAACAGAAGTCCGCCTCGTAGCGCCGTTCCGTTCGGTAGCGTTGAGGTGCCGTTGTAGTCGAAGTTGGCCAGTTGATCGTGCCGTTCGGTTCGCGGCGATTCGTAGTCGTAGCGGATTCCTAGGTTCACGCTGAGCTTCGAGCTGATCTTGAAGTCATCCTGAAAATAGCCGCCGATATATCGTTGCGCCAGCGCGCTGCGCAACTCTCCCGCGTTGTGTGTCCCGCTCGTCAGCGTGCCCAGCAGGAAGGTGGCGTAGCCAAGCCCGGACGTCGTTACGTTCGACAGGGGATCCGGGCCTTGCGTAAAGCTTTTGGCGAAGGAGTAACTCCCGACTGCGGTGCTGTTCTGCGCGGAGTTGAATTTCACCACCGAAAATAGCCCTCCAAACTTCAGCGTCTGCTTGCCCTTCAGCTTGGAAATGTTCGCCTTTCCCTCGTAACGGTCGTAGGCGTCATGTTCATTCTGGAAGCCGCCCAGACCCGACATACTTTCTATGCCAATCGCTGGGAAGCCCAACGCCTTGCTGTTGGCCGCGAGGTAGGCAGGGAACCCTAACTGCGTGGGGTCGAATCCGTTCGACAAACCCCGCCGGTCGAAATTGAACCGATTGAAAGAAGTGACGAACTCGCCAAACAGAGTTGGTGCGAATGTCTTGGTCAACTTCACCAGCGCCGAGGGATGGGATTGCGGATTCCGGCTATATCCGGGGCTGCCAATATCTTCCTTCCCAAAAGTTGGCGGATTAGTAATGGTGACGGTCGATTGCGAGAATCGGCCCATTAGCATCGTACTTGCGTTCACCTGATGGTCGGCCCGAACCGTGTAGTCCTGCACTGGTCGCGTCCGCGGCCCGGTGAAAAAGAAGTTGTTCAGCGCGCTTCCCGGATCGCCCGGTGACGTTGGTTGCGGATAATATTTCTGAATATTGAGCGCCGTCGGACTGATCCTGCTGCTTGGGATCATGTTTCCGGCAAACGGCGTTCGAAGGAACTTGCCCGGGTTGTTAGGGTCCGCGCGCGTCGTGAATGGATCATGCACCGTAATCAGCGCCCCCGTGTTGGTGAAAGTTTGCGAAAAGTCTCCGGCTCTCTGCAGGGCTGTCGGCACGGTTGTCGTTGTGATCACGGGGTCCCGCAATTGGAGGGACTCGTAACCGAAAAAGAAGAACGTCCGGTTCCTTATCACCGGCCCGCCGATGGTTCCGCCGTACTGATTGTAGCGAAGCATGGGTTTTTTGCGACCCGCGGCGTTAGAGAAGAAGTCTGTTGCGGCAAGTGCGTCGTTGCGGAAGTATTCGAACAAACTGCCGTGAAAGTGGTTTGTTCCTCCCTTTGTAACGATGTTGATCACCGCTCCGGCGGCGTTGGCGTATTCTGCGCTGTAGATGCTTGTCTGCACTTTGAACTCTTGAACGGCCTCAACCTGTGAACTGTACTCGGGGCTATTGAATCCAACGTTGGTGTTGTTCCCGCCGTCTAGCGTGAACTGATTCTGTCCGGGCCTGGATCCGTTGACTGAGAAGAACTGATAATGGCTTTCAAGCACTGGACCGCCGGTGGTGGCGCGGGTGGCTCTCACTCCGGGGACGAGCATCATAAATGCGCTTGAGTTCCGGCCTTTAATTGGCAAGTTTTCCACCTTGTCCGCCGCGACGAGACCTCCGATCGCGTTTGTGCCAACATCAAGCAGCGGTGCGGAGTCTGTAACGACGACGGAATCCGATGTGGCGCCGACTTCCATTGAGAAGTCTAGCCTGGCCGTCTGCGCTACTTGCAGACGGATCCCCGAGCGGGTAATCGCTTTGAATCCGGCCCGGAAGACTTTGACTTCGTAAGCGCCCGGCTGCAGGAAGGGCACGGTGTAGGTGCCGCCTGGGTTCGTTCGCGCCTCCCATTTGATTCCGGTAGTCTCGTTGGTGATCGTGACCGCCGCTCCCTCAACGGTGGCCCCCGACGAATCAGTGATTGTGCCCGTCAGTTGCGCCGTCAATTGGCCGAAAGCGGCTGCTACGGTCAGCAGCGAAAGTAAATAGATTTTCATGCCGATTACCTCGGGGCGACTGTATCACGGGGTTCCTGGGAAGTCTAGCCTGATAAACCAGCTGTCGCCGAGTCGGTCGATCGTGTTCTCCCGAAACCTGTTAACACCGAGCAGTCGACCGAAGACGAGGTCTGTCCACGCGGCGTAGGGCTTTTCGCGTGAAACAATATTCATGCTATCATTCTCGCTTGAAGGGATCTCCCCAGAGCCTTAGCGCCCACGCCGCATTTCACCTCGCGCTGATTGCTTGCGTCTGTGTTGTCATGGTTCTCTTCAGCGGCAGCGCTCCGACTCGGCTGGGAGACACTGGCTGGCTTACTCGACAGATTGACGATCGCGTCGAGCAAATCGAAGCACCGAACCATACCACTGTGCCGATGGTCCCCCTCGACATCCGTTTCGCGGAGGGCCACCTCAAGGACGTGGTCGAAGAGGTGGCCGAACTCCCCGAACCCACGGATGACGACGAGACCGAGTACTGCCTCGTCCGTTTGGACGTAGCCGCCTTTGCGGGCCAACCGGGCCTTTACGGATCGTCGGCCTACCGAGCGATAAGCTCCTTTCGACTGCGTGCGTTTTCGAGCCGCGGCTCCCCTTCCGCCTAGCCGCCGCGGGGGATGCAGTTGCCCGGGCAATGACTCCCGCAAACGCATCCCCCCGGAACACCTGGAAAATATCCCCTGCCGAGGCGATGGTCTGATCGCCGTAGCGCCCTGACACTAGGGAGTATGCGCTCCCCCGATAGTGGCTCGAGCCCCAAGTTCGGTCTCCCCCGCTGAATATCAGTGGGAATTGCGTAATGTCCTGGATTGCCGCACCACGAGCCGTTGGCGACGCGGTGGTCCATCGGCTGATTGTGACCGGATGGACGAAGTGTTTCAAGGAGCTGCAAGCGAAAATGAACAAGATTTCGGAAATAGAGTCCGGAGCCAAGACGGGGCGGATAGGGCTTTCGCTCACCGCCACATTCCTTGCGCTCGTTGTCCTGATGCCTATCGGGTGCACGCGCGTTTTAAAGCCCCCCGTGAGAGTGGCCCACACCCCAAACCGCACCGTGCCCGACTCCTTTGACGGGCAGGGCGATACGCGGAATTCCGGTCTGATCCCGTGGCGCGACTTCTTTGTGGACGCCCCGCTGGTCGCGCTCGTCGATGCGGCGCTGCAGCACAACCAGGAGCTCAACTTGGCGATTCAGGAGACGGTGGTCGCCAACGCCGAAATCATGGCCCGGCGGGGTGAGTACCTTCCTAAAGTGGGTTTCGGGGTCGAAAGCGGATCCGAGCGCGTCGGAAAGTTCACGAGCCAGGGTCAAAGCGACGAGTTGACTGGCATCGGATCGAACCTCCAAAAATACCAGCCCGCGCTGTATGCGTCGTGGGAAATCGACGTTTGGGGGCGTCTCCGCAACCTGGCCAAAGCCGCGTCCCATCGATACCTGGCGAGCGTGGAAGGCCGGAACTTCATGGTGACGCGTCTGGTCTCCGAGATCTCCAGCAGTTACTACGAGTTGTTGGCGCTCGACCGGCAACTGCAGATTATCACCGACAACATTACACTCCAGGAAAAGTCCGTCGAACTCGCGCGAGCGCAGTTCGAGGCGGGTCGCGCCACCTCGGTGGCTCCGGCACGCTTCGAGGCCACCCTCCGCTCCATGCAGAGCTCCCAGTACAAAATCCAGCAACGGATCGTCGAGACCGAGAACCAGCTCAACTTCCTGGCCGGTCGGTTTCCAACGCGGATCGACCGGGCTCGCACCAACTTTCTCGACCGAAAGCCCGCTGCAATGGCGGTGGGCGTCCCTGCCGAGCTGCTGGCGAATCGTCCTGACGTTCGCCAGGCGGAGCTCGAGCTTAAGGCCGCGGGGCTTGACGTCGATGCGGCAAGAAAAGCTTTTTATCCGTCGATCGGGATCGAATCCGTGGTCGGCTTTCAGACATTCGATTTGGCCAAGCTCGTGAATACGCCCGACTCGCTTCTCCTCGGACTGGCCGGCAAAGCGCTGACGCCTCTGCTCAACCGGAAGGGAATCACGGCTGGCTACTACTCGGCGAACTCCCGTGAGATGCAGGCGGTGCTCCGCTACGAACGAGCCGTGCTGACCGCTTTTGTCGAGGTCAGCAACCGCGTGAGCCTGACGCGAAATCTCAGCCAAGGCTATGGGCTGAAGCAACAACAGGTGGACCGCCTCGCCCAGTCGGTGGATATCTCGACTGAACTCTTCAATTTGAATCGAGCCGAATATCTGGAAGTGCTTACCGCCCGGCATGAATATCTCGAGTCACAGCTGGAGCTCGTTGAAATGAAGCAACAACAGATGGTTGCAACCGTGACGCTGTATCAGGCCCTGGGGGGCGGCTGGCGCAGCACCGGTCTGCAGCCTCCCGACGGAGCTGACGTCGATCCTACATTTACGAAGGGGGTGAAGAAATGAAGTTACAACAGCATCCATGGGCTACGCTCATCGTAACCGGCCTATGCCTCCTGGCTGGCGCTTGCTCGAAGAAGCAGCCCGAAGGCGGCGAACAAAAAGAGGAACCGAGCCCTATCGTCCTGACGACTCCCAGCGTCCTGAGCGTGCCCGTAACGCAGGCCTATGTCTGTCGCATGCAATCCCGGCGTCACATCGACATCCGCGCCTTGAAGGAGGGGTATCTCGAAGAAATCCCAACGCAAGAGGGCCAAGCGGTGCGCGCCGGGGAGCGTCTCTATGGGATCTATCCTGTCCTCTATCGGACTCGGCTCGATGCCGAAAAGGCCGAGTTGCGCCTGGCTGAGATCAATCTAACGAACACGGAACGACTCGCGGGGAAGGGCTTCGTGTCCGCCCCGGAGCTGGCCAAGGCTACGGCCGAGCGAGACCGGGCGAAAGCCAATCTCGACCGCGCGACGGCCGAATTCGGATTTACGACCATCGTCGCTCCGTTCGACGGCATCGTGGGTCGTCAACTGATGCAGCAGGGAAGCCTGATCGAAGAGGGTGACATCCTCACGACCCTGTCTGACAACACGGTGATGTGGGTCAACTTTAATGTCCCGGAAGCCGACTACCTGCGATTCAAGTCCTTACGGGGAGCAAGCGATGTCGACTCACCCCGGAAGCTCGTGCTTCCCGGTGCAACGATCCAGCTTCGACTGGCGAACGGGCAGATCTTCGATAAGAACGCCGAGACGACGCTAACCATCCAATCCGAGTTCAACAGGGAAACCGGAAACATCGAGTTCCGCGCCGACTTTCCGAACCCGGAACGCCTTCTGCGCCACGGTCAGACCGGTACGCTGCTGATCAACCAAACGCTCTCCGGTGCCTTGGTCATCCCGCAGCGGGCCGCGTTTGAAATCCTCGACCGACGGTACGTTTTCGTCGTCGACGAGAAATCCGTCGCCCACCAACGCGAGATCACTGTCGCGCGTGAGCTAGAGGACATCTTCATCATTAAAAACGGCCTCAAAGCCGGTGAAAAGTTCGTGCTCGAGGGAGTGCGCGAGGTCCGAGATGGCAAGCACCTGGAGCGCATCGAGACTCGTGCGTCTGCGGACGCGGTCAAAAACCTGAAATTCAAGGCCGAATAGGGACGGTCACGAACCATCATGTTTACACAAATTCTCCGCCGACCCGCCCTGGCGATCGTCCTATCGATCCTCATTCTGCTTCTGGGAGCACTCGGAATCGCGACCCTTCCGGTCGCGCAGTTTCCCGACATCGCGCCGCCGAGTGTGTACGTTTCGATTGCGTATCCCGGAGCCAGCGCCAAGGTCCTGACTGATTCCGTTCTGATTCCTCTTGAGCAATCGATTAACGGCGTCCAAGGGATGCGCTACATTGTTTCCGACGCGACGAGCGCCGGAGAGGCGACGATTCGGATCTTCTTCGAGCCGGGCACCGATCCCAACATCAACGTGGTGAACGTACAGAACCGGGTCAACATCATGACGAGCCGGCTCCCCGAGCTGGTGGTACGCGAAGGGATTCTCGTTAGCCAAGTCGTGCCCAGCATGTTGATGTATCTCAATCTGTACAGCACGGACCCAAACACCGATCAGAAGGATCTCTTCAACTACGCTAACGTGTACGTCATGCCCGTGCTGAAGCGGATTAAGGGCATGGGTATTCCGGTCAACCTGGGTAATCGCACGTTTGCGATGCGCATTTGGCTGAACCCAGAGCGCATGCGCGCCTACGACGTGTCGGTTGAGGACGTGATGAAGGCTTTGGCCTCGCAGAGCGTCATCGGATCACCGGGCCGGCTGGGTCAGGCGACGGGCATGAGCTCCCAGTCGAAAGAGTACGTGCTCACGTACGTCGGCCGTTTCAACGAGGCAGAGCAGTACGCCAATATCATCTTGAAGGCTAAGCCAGACGGCGAGATTCTCCGACTCAAAGACGTCTGCGTGCCGCCGGTCGGCAACGACGGCAAGGGCGCGGAAAAGAGCGATAAGTATCACGCCAGCATCGAGCTTGGCTCGGAGTTCTTCGACATCTATTCCGACGTGAACGGTCGTCCGGCCGCATCCATCGTCTTGAAACAGTCGACCGGTTCGAACGCCGCCCAAGTGATCGCGGAAGTGAAAAAGACGCTCGAGGAGTTAAAGGGGTCGTTTCCTCCGGGGATGGACTACGAGATTGCGTACGACGTGTCCCGGTTCGTTGAGGCCTCGACGGAGCAGGTGCTCCACACACTTCTCGAAGCGTTCATCCTGGTGTCGCTGGTGGTCTTCTTGTTCCTGGGTGACGTGCGCTCCACGATCATCCCGGCGCTCGCGGTGCCGATATCGCTGGTCGGCAGCTTCTTCGTGCTGCAGCTGATGGGATTCTCCATCAACCTGATCACGCTTTTCTCCATGGTTTTGGCCATTGGTATCGTCGTCGACAATGCCATCGTGGTGGTCGAGGCTGTGCACGCTAAAATGGCCGAGACGCACTTGGCACCGTATCGGGCTACCATCGAAGTGCTCAAGGAGATCAGCGGGGCGATCATCGCCATCACCCTGGTTATGAGCGCCGTGTTTGTTCCGGTGTCCTTTCTCCCGGGGCCGGTAGGCGTGTTCTACCGCCAGTTTGGCGTGACGATGGCTTCGACGATCGTCCTTTCCGGCGTGGTTGCCTTGACGATTACGCCAGTGCTGTGTGCCATGATCCTGAAGCCTCATTCGCACGAGCCCGCTGGCTTGGCGGCGCGCAAGGGCCTGTGGGAGCGACTGCGGGGGCTAAGGGCCAGGACACTTCTCGGCTACGCGCTCGTGGGGGCCCCGTTCCTCGCGGGTATCGCCTATCTCGCCTATGAGCTGTGGGGACGCTTCGGGCTTCTCGTGCTGCTCGTGCCCTTCATTCAAAAGCCGTTCAGCCTTGCCGTCGACAAAGTCACCGATGTGTATGCGTGGCGCATGCTGCGGCCGATTGTCACGCTCCGGGTGGTGACCCTGGTGGTCATCGGGGCATTTGCGTACGGCATCGTGGCGACCAACAAAGTTCTACCGACAGGCTTCATCCCCGGTGAGGACCAGGGTATGATCTACGCCGTTCTGCAGACCCCGCCCGGGTCGACGTTGGAATATACTAATGCCAAGTCGCAGGAGTTGGAACGGCTCGCCAAGGAGATCACGGGCATCCGCAGCGTGACATCGATTGCGGGGTACGAGGTGCTGACGGAGGGTCGCGG
>JAPKZA010000489.1:0-7133 GCA_026394015.1 Acidobacteriota bacterium | reverse complement strand
TCAACCTCGATGATTGGTCCAAACGAGCACAGACATCGACCGAGATCATCGAACACCTCAAGGAAAAGACCCGCAAAATGACGGACGTCAAGCTCGAGTTTTTCGAGCCTCCGGCGATTCCCGGCTTCGGCGCGGCAGGCGGGATCGCCATGCGCGTGCTGGATCAAACACAATCGAGTACAGCCGACTACAAGCTTCTGGGAGAGATCAACGACCGGTTCATCGCCGCGCTCGAGAAACGTAAAGAAGTCGGTAGTGTGTTCACGTTCTACGCGTCCGACTACCCGCAGTACGAGGTGGTCATCAACAACGATGTGGCCATGCAGAAGGGGGTGTCTATTCAGGATGCATTGAACAACCTCAACATTCTCATTGGCAGTACCTACGAGCAGGGCTTTGTTCGTTTTAACCAGTTCTACAAAGTTTACGTGCAGGCCTGGCCGCAGTTCCGGCGGATGCCTAAGGACCTCGACGACCTCTTCGTTCGGAACGAAAAGGGGGAGATGGTCGCCTACTCGTCGTTCATGACGCTGAAGAAATCGCAGGGGCTGAACGAGATCACCCGATACAACTTGTACCCCTCGGCGGCTATTCAGATCGTGCCGGCCAAGGGCTACTCGACCGGTCAGGCCATTGAGGCCGTGCAGCAGGTGGCCGCCGCGAGCTTGCCGCGCGGATATGGTCTGGGCTGGGAAGGCCTATCGTGGGACGAATCGAAGAAGGGCAACGCGGCACTCTACATCTTCCTGATTGTGGTGGTGTTCGTCTACCTCGTGCTGGTAGCGCAGTACGAGAGCTTCCTGATTCCTTTGGCCGTGGTCCTATCGCTGCCGGTCGGCATCTTCGGCTCTTTCTGGTTCCTGCAGTTTATGGGATTGGCGAACGACGTTTGGGCTCAGCTCGGGATGATCATGTTGGTCGGGCTTCTGGGCAAGAACGCGATTCTGATCGTGGAGTTTGCCGTTCAGCGCCGGAACGAGGGCGTCTCGATCAAAGACGCCGCGATCGAGGGAGGAAAACTGCGCTTCCGGGCCATCCAGATGACGTCCTTCGCGTTTATTGCCGGTCTTCTTCCGCTGGTGGTGGCCCATGGCGCGGGCGCGATTGCCAATCGGACGATCGGGGTCACGGGCGTCGGCGGCATGCTGCTTGGCACGGTGGTCGGCGTGCTGGTGATCCCTGGTCTTTACTACCTATTCGCCAGCATTTCGGATGGACGCGAACTCTTGCGCGACGAAACGAGTGTTCCTTTTAGTGAAGGCGAACTCATACCCAAGACAGAACACGGAGTTGAATCATGACCAACGTAAAGCCGGTCGTCGTGGCATTGCCCCTCGACCACCAAACCGATGAGTTGTTGGCTACGGCTCTGGACCTCGGCCAACGGCTCAAGTGCCCTTTTGTCGTAGTGCATGCGCTCGGCAAGCGTCGCCTGGAAAGCGAACCGAGTCTTACCAACCGGATCGCAAAGGCAAAGCAGACGCTCGGGCTGCGGCTGCAACCGCTCTGGAAGGCGGGTCTGGATGTGCGGGAGGAGGTGGCGGTTGGTGCTCCCGCCGAACTCACGATCAACACGGCCCTGCGCATCGGCGCTCAGCTCATTATCACGGGCCGCGGTCGGCCGGCGACCATCCGGCGATGGCTTGTGGGCTCCGCGGTGGAGGCCATCGTCTACCGCGCCGTTGTCCCCGTCTGGGTCGTGCGGGGGGAGCGGGTCGTTCGGCGGCCTGTGCTCTGCCCGATCAACCTCAGCTCGCCATCCAAGCTCGGGCTCGCATCCGCCGTCCGTATGGCTCGGCTCTTCGAGGTCCCTCTCCGCGTCATGACGGTCCTATCGGACAACTCGTCTAACGAGGGCCGATCGGTTGAGGAGGCACGCCGGGAACTGGATGAGATGCTTGCCCAGCACGAGCTAAACGGGATCGACGTCGCGGTGGACGTGTTGACGGGAAGCCCGGCCGAACGAATACTCGACGCCGCGGACGACGCAGGGATGCTGGTTATCGGCAGTCGGGGCTTTAATCCCCTGGTTCCCACATCGCTCGACCCGGTGACCACGCGAGCGCTTCGTCACAGCCAATGCGGCATCCTGTCCGTACGAGAGGTCGATGTTGATCTCGAAGCGGGCGAGGCCGAGGTAGCAAGGCTGGCAGATGCTTGTCGAGTCACTTGGCAGTTGATCGAGGACAACCGGGCGGCCGAGGCACTTCCTTTGATCGAGCCGGCGGCCCAGCGCGCTCCGTATAATGCGACGATTCAGGAGGCCTACGCCATCGTCCTTGAGAAGGTGGGTCGAGAGGTGGAGGCTCGAGCCCACCACGAGCTCTCCCGGATGATTCGCGCCCGTATCGACCGGAGTTGACCGCACCGCGACGCCTTGACGCCTGCCTATCCATGGTGGGCGCGCAAGCCGCCCGGACACGGCCCCGAGTATGGCCCCTACCTGTCCACGCTCGCCGGGCCCACCCCCTCGGGATGGCATGATTGCCATGCCCGGGCGGGGCTCTGAGGTAGGGGTTGGCAACAAGGTCGCAAGTGGATGCCGACTCGTCGTAACGCAATTTCATGATAGGGGACACGGTCGCCATCGGCATGGGGTGTAGGGCCTGGAACCGGTACGAGCAGATTGTTTTCCTGAGTGAGTAAGAGCCTAACCCCGCGACGCGACGGCACGAGGCCGAGAAGCCCGTCGAGCTCCTGCGCGACCCGCTGCGCCTCTGCGCCAAGCCCGGCGACGTTGGCCTCGACCCATTCGCTGGCTCGCACAACTTCATCACAACTCAGGGAATCGCGGTACCACACGCCCTTCGCGTCATTCGTGGAGCGGGTGTACTGCCCCTTCTACAGCCGGAGTTGGAGGCGGTTCTGGCAGCTCCATTTGGCCCACTTTGATGCTTTGATTTGGCCCAACGGGGGTAATCGGAATGAGGGCGTAGTCTGGATGCTTCCTGGCTAAGCAGTCGATCCGCTGGTCATCGTTCTAGATCGCCACCAAAAGCTGCTTCAGCAGGCCTGCCCAAGCGAGCACGGTCGCACTGTAACCCGGAATAACCGCCTCATCGTGAGTGGCGGCGAATCTCCGCGATTCGTTTGTCCGGTGGGGCTGTTCTGGCTGGTATAGAGCTTGCGGATTGGCGCCGTCGTTCCTTGCTCGTGCGACGCCACAAGCCCCGTCGGGAAATACCGCCATGCGCCCGGCACCAACCTCTTTTTCCACGTTTTTTTCGCCTCCCGGAAATGCCGTTCACAAGGCATGAAAATAAAAATAAGTTCCTAATCAATCAAGCAAATAGAGAGAATTCCGCTCCCCCCGCCGATCCGTTTTTGCTTGACCGTCCGATAAACTGCAAACAGCGGTACCCCACACGCCCTGGCTCCCCAAGAGTCGGGGCGTTTTCTATTGGGGGCCGCGGAGAAAATGACAATGCAACACCTAACCGTACCCCAGGAACTGATCGCGCCCCTCGAGGCCTGCCGCCGTGTGATGGAATTCCATGGCCGTTCCCTAGATCTGACTAAGTTCTCAGCCAAAACCATTTGGCTCAGCCTTACCAATCGACTCGCAAAACCCGGCAATAACGACCGCGGTATCACCTTCTACCAAAGAAACAATGTCTGGCAGGTTCGCTTCGCCAATCTGCGCGTCGCCGTAGCCCCTCGTGCCGCCGAAGCCCGGTTCTTGCAGCTCCAATTCCTCTACGAGGCCTTCGGCAAACTCGGCCTCGAACTGGACCGCATCTCCAGACTCCAGCCCTATATCAATGGCGACACCGGGTACTTGCCCCTCGCCGATGGGCGCTATGCCGTAATCGATGCCGCCGATTTCGCCAAATGCGCCGCCCACACCTGGCGACTCAAACAAACCTACGTCCAAACCAAAATCGACGGACAAGAAATGGCGCTTTATCGGTTCGTGCTTGGCCCCGATACCCCAAAGCGCGGCAAACCGGTCTATCACGACCGTGACCGCCTGAACTGCCGACGCGCGAATCTCGGCCTGCTCAATTGCGCCCATGCTGCGGCTTCCGTTCGCAAAACGTCGAAGAAGACAACGTCAGACTACAAAGGCGTCTCCTGGATCAAAGACCAATGCCTGTGGCGCGCCGCCGTCAAGAAGGACGGAAAAACCTACCCCATGGGCGAGTTCCGCTCCGAATGGGCCGCCGCCAGGGCCTACGACGAAGGCGCTCGGGAGCTGTTCGGCGAACATGCCGCGCTCAACTTCCCGAAGCCCGGCGAGCAGGCTGCCCTCCGGCCCAAGGTCACCATCGCCGAAGGCCGCCAGCTCGACCTATCCTTCGCTGCGTAGAAAGTGCCCCGTGTGGGATCCCGGCAACAGCGCAATCTGCTCTGGGGTCCCGGCTCCAAGAATTCGGCCTCCCGCGCTGCCGCCTTCCGGACCGAGGTCCACCACCCAGTCGGCCGCGCGGATCACATCCAAGTTGTGCTCGATCAACAGAATCGACCCCCCGTTGTGGATCAGCCGCTGAAAGCTGTCCAGCAGCTTCCGAATGTCGTCATAATGCAGGCCCGTCGTCGGCTCGTCAAAAATGAACAACGTCCCTTCCGACGTTGATTGCGCCAAGTGCGCTGCCAGCTTCACTCGTTGCGCCTCGCCACCCGACAGCGTCGTCGCCGACTGCCCCAGCCGCAAATAGCCCAAACCAACATCCGCCAACACCTGCAATCGGCCCTTCAACTTCGGCGTCTCGGCAAAGAAGCGCAAGCCCTCCATCACCGTCAACTGCAAGACCTGATGGATGTTCAGGCCCTTGTACTTGACGTCCAAAATCGCCTGCTTAAACCGGGTCCCCCGGCACTCCTCGCAGACTAACTCGACGTCCGCCAGGAACTGCATCTCCACCGTCACCGTCCCGTCGCCCTGGCAGACCTCGCACCGCCCCCCCGGAATGTTGAACGAAAAATGCCCCGGGGTATACCCCCGCCGATCACTGTCCGGGGTGCTCGCAAACAGCTCCCGCATGATGTCGAACGCCTTCACATACGTCACCGGGTTCGACCGCGGCGTTCGACCAATCGGGCTCTGGTCCACCAGCACAATCTGGTTCAGCAGATGGGCCCGCTCCACGCTCTTCCATACCTGCCGCTCCGCCCCGGCGAACTCCTCGCTCTCCTCCTTCGCTGTCTTCCGCGGGCCCTGCCGTTCCAACTCCTTCGTCAGCGCCTTGAACGCCACATCATGCACCAGAGAACTCTTGCCGGACCCACTCACCCCCGTCACCACCACCAGCATGTTCAGCGGGATCTCCAGGTCCACGTTCCGCAGGTTGTTCGCCCGCGCGCCACGCACCGCCACCACCTTCTTCGGGTTCACCGGCCGCCGCGCCACCTTCAGCGCCGTCGTCATCTCGCCGTTCAGATACTTCCCCGTCAGCGACTCGCCGCCGTTGGCCAGCAGCTTCGCAAACGAGCCTTCAAAGGTCACCTTCCCGCCGTGCTCGCCCGCCCCCGGCCCCAAGTCCACAATATGGTCCGCCGCCCGCATCACATCCGGGTCATGCTCCACCACCAGCACGGTGTTGCCCAAGTCCCGCAGCTCATGCAGGATCTTAATCAGCCGCTCCGTATCCCGGGAATGCAGCCCAATCGACGGCTCGTCCAGCACGTAGCAAGCGCCCACTAGCCTCGACCCCAAACACGTCGCCAGTTGGATCCGTTGCGCCTCGCCGCCCGACAGCGTCGCCGATAGCCGGTCCAGCGTCAGATACTCGAGACCCACATCGTTCAGAAACTTCAGCCGCTGCTGGATCTCTACCAGCACCTTGCCCGCAATCGTCTGCTGCTCCGGCGCCAGCGCCAGGGCGTCAAAAAACGCGTGCGCCTCGGCGATGTTCAGCCGGGTCACTTCGGCCATGTTTTTGCCGCCGATCCGGATGTTCAGCGCCTCCTTCCGTAGCCGCGCCCCGCCGCACTCCTGGCATTCGCTATAGCCGCGGTAACGGCTCAGAAACACCCGGATCTGGACCTTGTACTTTTTCTGCTCCAGCTCCGGGAAGAACTCATTCCGCAGGAAGTTCACGAGCAGGTCCCGCTCGTCCTTCCGCAGTTCCATCACCGGCACCTCGCACCGCACCGCCTTGCTGTAGCGCTTCACGAACCGACCCTGCCACTCGTGGTACGCCGGAGTCGTCCACGGCGCAATCGCCCCGGATAGAATCGAAACCGTCGGATCCGGAATCACCAGGTCCAGGTCGTAGTCCACCACGTTGCCAAAGCCCTGACAGCGCGGGCAAGCCCCGAACGGAGAGTTGAACGAAAACAGCGTCGGCTCCGGCGTCTGATAGGTCAGGTGGCAAGTCTTGCACGCGAAAGCCTCCGCGAACCGGATCCGCTCCGGCGTCTCCACCCCCGCCTGCTCAAACACCACCTCGCCAGCTTCCCGGTAGCAGATCTCCACCGTGTCGATGATCCGGGAGCGGATGTCCGCCGTGATCGCCAACCGGTCCGCCAACACCCATAACGGCTGCGTGAAATCCAGGTCCAGCAACGATTCCGGCGTCGAAAACTCGCTCACCTTCCCGTTTTGATACAGCCGATTGAACCCCCGCCGCCGCAGGTCCATCAAAATCTCTTTATCGGGCGTCTTAACCGGGAAGAGCGCATACCAACGCGATCCCAGCGGCAAACGGCCCATCGTCTCCGCCACGTGGTCGACGTTATCCCGCTGCACCGGCTTGCCGCACTGGGAACAATACGTCGTGCCCGCCCGGGCGAAAAGCAGCCGCAGAAAGTCGTAAACCTCGGTCGAAGTCGCTACGGTCGACCGCGGGTTCCGCGTCGTGTTCTTCTGCCGAATGGCGATCGGCGGAGCCAACCCGAGAATCTCATCGACGTCCGGCTTCTCCATGCGGTCCAGAAACTGCCGCGCGTATGCCGAAAGCGACTCGACGTAACGACGTTGGCCCTCGGCGTACACCGTATCAAACACGAGCGACGACTTGCCGGACCCGGAAACCCCCGTGATCACCGTCAGTTGGTTGTGCGGCAGCTCGAGCGAGATATTCTTGAGGTTATGCATCCGCGCCCCTCGGATCACAATCGAGTCGTCCGCCTTCGAAACGCTCTTCTTTTTAGCCAATGACTGAACTCCCCGTCGCGCGCGCCGCTCTGGC
>JAPKZA010000369.1 GCA_026394015.1 Acidobacteriota bacterium | reverse complement strand
GGCGGCGCGGGACTGGCCGCTGGTGGCGAAGTTCTGGGCCAAAACGAGGAGCTCCTGACGGGTGCGGCGGGGGCGTTTCACCCTTATACGTCAGCACACGGCGGGGGACGAGGGAAGGCTGGGGTTAGTCGTTCGCATACGATTCACCATCACGATGTGCGGATGATCGCGCAGCTTTCCCAAAACAGCCAAGGCCTGTGCCGGCAACAACGGCCGTTCACTGATTGTAGCGTTGGTTATAATTCGCACGAAGGCCCACGCCGATAACCAAGGCAGCCCAACGGTTTCTTCCCTCGACAAAAGTTTCTCCAACCATTCCCGTATCGCCGCGTGGTGTGGCGACCGGTCGTCGTACGCATACAGCAAAATATTCGCGTCCAGTACGATCAACGCCCTTTCTCGCCTTCCGCGATCTCGAGCAACGAAGAAATACTATCGTAGGACAAGCCCTCGCGGAGTCCAACCGAAAACGGCTCAACACGGAACGCAACCGGTTGCTGCCGCCGCTGCTCCGCCGCCAAAAGCCCTTCCCGAACGGCACCGTTCAGCGCCTCCCGAAACGGAATCTCTCGCCATCTCGACTTCTGATGAAGCCGCACCACTACGTCGTCGTCAAGTACAATTGTCGTCCGCACGGACATGCCATATGCATAGCATCAATGATGCCAATTCTCCCGCGGCAGGGCGTACTCGCGTCCAAATCGACGAAAGATACCTAGACGGCCTAGGCCTGTCACAGGCCAAAAAAATATATCTTCCCCCTGTTTTGAATCACTTACCGACGCACAGAGCAAAACGGCCTTCTCCGGTAGGGTAAGATTCTTTTCAGGAAAGCCCGTTTTCGCCGAACCTCCGGCGGAGCGGGCTTTTCCATTTCTACACCCTGGAGAATTCAACCATGTCTAACGAATTTTACGCTGCCAACCGCGACGCCATCATCAACAAAATCGTCGCCGACAAAGAGGCCGAAATGGCCGCCGAAGCCGCCAAACGACAGGCCGCAGCCCAAGCGATGGCCAACCGCCGCAATGCGATGAAGTCAACCGGCCCCCGTACGCCCGAGGGCAAAGCGGCGTCCAGCCAAAACCGTCTCGCTCACGGCCTCTGCTCTTCCTCGCTTCTCATCCGCGGCGAATCGCAAGCCGAGTTCGACGCGCTCCATACCGACATCGTCGATGCCTACCGCCCCGCCACATCGGAAGAGCGGATGCTGACCGACCAGCTAGCCGAAGCCCAATGGCGGCTCAACCGCGCCCGCCGCGTCGAAGCGAAAACGCTCAACCTGCTCGCCGAAGACACCTTCAACTACCTCAACGAAGAGAATGACGGCGACGAAGCTGTCACATCCGACCCCGATCAACTGATCGCCGTATCGTTTGCCAGCGTCCCGAACGACGTGATTTATCGCAACATGCAGCGCTACGTCACGACCATTGAAAGGAGCCACCAACGTTGTCTCAAAAACCTGCAACATGCCCAGGAGAAGCGCCGCACTCTGCCGCCCCCGCCGCCCGTGCAACCGGAGCCGGAGGAAGTCAAAGTGGCCGCCGCCAACCATCCGCTGCCCGAGGTTGGCTTCGAACCGCAATTCGCTCCGACCGTCCCGTTTAGCACCCCGGCCTACACCGACCGCTGCTGACCTGGCTTCGTTTCGTAGAACCCCGCCGCCTTCGAACCGAATTCTGATCTTTGAAAACTGAGATTCCACATGGTTCACTCGAAGTGTCTTTACCGCCCCAGTCAGCGACACTCCGCGGGAAATTGGTTTCGAATCGAAATCGGCTCCGCCGTCCCGGTCGGAGCTATGGCTTTGTACCGCAATACCGGGTCACGCCCGAAGTGTCACGACCGATATGGGATCTATCGCCACGCGGTTTGTCACCGACCAGCCTACGTGATTTATCGCAACATGCAGCGCTACGTCACGACCATCGAAAGAAGCCACCAACGCTGTCTCAAAAACCTGCACCATGCCCAGGAGAAGCGCCGCACGCTGCCTCCCCCGCCGACTTCGAACCGTATTTCGATCTTTGAAAACCTAAACTCCACCGGTTCACTCGAAGTGTCTCGACCGCCCCAGCCAGCGACACTCCGCGGGAAATTGGCTTCGAATCGAAATCGGCTCCGCCGTCCCGCTCCAGGCCATGGCTTTGTGCCGTAAAACCGGGTCACGCTCGAAGTCTCCCAACCGATAGGGGATCTATCACCACGCGGTTTGTCACCGACCAGCCTGCAACTGCATCCTAAGAAATGATGACCTGCAAAGTGACCTACGAAACCGATGCCCGCTGCGTAGCCGAAACCCGCGGCCACCAAATCATCATCGACCAGCCCACCGAAAACCGTGGCACCGACGAAGGAATGACCCCGCCCGAACTCCTCCTCGCCTCCCTCGGCACCTGCGCCATGTACTACGCCGCCGAATACCTCCGTCGCAATAACCTCCCCGCTAAAGGCATGGAAGTCTTCGTCGACGCCGAAAAAGCCACCGCCCCCGCCCGCCTCGGCCGTTTCGCCATCCGCGTCGTCATCCCCCAAGTCTCTGACCCCGCCCACCTCGAAGGCGCCCGACGCACCGCTGAAAAGTGCCTCGTCAAAAACACTCTCCTCGTCACTCCCGAAATCACGCTCACCGTGGAGACGCTAGCATTGGTGGTGTGAATCCCACCGAAGTCGAACTCGCCACGCGCCTCCTCGCCGGCGACCAAGCCGCCCTCTCCCCCCTCCTCGAAACCATCCAGCGCAAAGTCTTCCAATACACTTGGCTCATGTGTGGCCAACGCGAAGATGCCGAAGAGGTCGCCCAGGACACTCTCTTAAAGGTCTCCCAAAACTGGCATCAGCTCGCCGACCCCAACCGCATCAAACCCTGGATGTTTTCCATCGCCCGCAACTGCTGCCTCACCATGCGCCGCAAAAGCGTCTTCGCCCCCGTCGCCGAAATCCCCTACGAAACCCTACCCCTCCCCACCTCTGACCCCGACCCCGAAGCCCAACTCCTTCAACACGAACTCTCCGCCGAAGTCCAAGCCGCCCTCCGTTTAGTCCCCGATACCTACCGCGCCGTTCTGCTCCTCCGGGACCGCGAAGAACTCTCCACCGCCGAAACCGCCGAAATCCTCGGCCTCTCGACGGACGCGACCAAGCAACGTCTCCATCGCGGTCGCGCCCTGCTCCGCCGAGAACTTACCGGCTCAAGCTCATAGCCTGCAACCGCGCCACCCGCTCTGCCGTCGGGGGATGCGTCGAGAACATGCTCGCAATCCATCCCCCCGAAAACGGGTTCGAAATGTACATGTGCGCCACCGCCGGTGAACCCTGCGTCATCGGCACTTGGTGCGACCATGTCTCAATCTTCTCCAACGCGTTCGCCAACGCCCGCGGCTGGCCCGTATACTCCGCCGCCGCCTTATCCGCCAAAAACTCCCGCGACCGCGATATCGACATCTGAATCAACATCGCCGCAAATGGCGCCACGATCATCGCCACGATGCCCCCAATCGGGCTCCTGCCCTCTTCGTCGTCATGCCGCCCGCCCCCGAATATCGAAGCCCACATCGCCATCTGACCCAGCGAACTGATCGCACCAGCAATCGTCGCCGACACCGTCATGATCAACGTATCCCGATGCGCAATATGGCCCAATTCATGCGCAATCACCCCGGCAATCTCATCCCGGCTCAGCGCCCGCAGCAACCCTTCGGTCACCGCCACGGCACCTTTCGAAGGGTTCCGCCCTGTCGCAAACGCGTTCGGTGAATCGTCCGGAATCACGTACAATTTCGGCATCGGGATGCCAGCCTTTTGCGCCAACCCCTGCGTCATCGAAAACAACTCCCGCGCGTCTCCCGCCGTGATCTCCTGCGCATTGTGCATCTTCAGCACAATCGAATCAGACCACCAGTACGAGACGAAATTCATCACGACCGCCATACCCAGAGCGATCACCAATCCATTCCGGCCGCCCACCGCTCCGCCCACCGCCACCAGCAACGCCGTCAGCCCCGCCAGCAGTACATAAGTCTTTAACGTGTTCATATTGCCTCCAGAAAATGCAAAAAACCTTTTGTGCCAACCGTCGGCGATTACCCCTACGGCTGGCACAAAAGGTCTTGATCCATACTCTTGCAAGTACGCTGGTTACCGGGCGCTCTCACGCCGTCTTGACGATAAACCAGTGGGAATCCGATCTACTCCCCTTTCGTGTTCAGATTATAGGATGCTCGAACCGGCGAACCGGTTGCAGCCAAATTATGCAATCAACGCCATCGCCCGCTTCATCGCATCCGCCACTTTCGTCAGCGCCTGCTCCGCGGGCAACGCCCGCAACGGCGCATTGAACGGCTCACATCGAACCGGCGCATCGCACCCCAACTCATTCAACGTATTCAAAAACGTCTTCACGTCCAAAACCCCGGTCGCCAACGGCAACTCCCGCTGCGAATCAATCTGCTGGTCCGCTGCAATCCCCGCCGGCGCATCGTTCAAATCCACCGACACAATGTCGGCGTTCGTCAGCGTCTTTAACTCCGCCGCCTTCTCCCCCGCCATCTGCCAATGCCACGAATCCAGCACAAACCCCACATTCCCCGTCCCAATCGCCGCAATCAAGTCCTTACACTCCGCCATCGTATGCAAAAACGGAAAGCGCCGCGAAGTCCACAGCGTCTTCGGCCCTACGTATTCCAACCCCAATCGCTGCCCATTATCTTTACAAACGGTCGCAATCGCCCGCAGCCGCTCCGCATGCATTTTCATGTTCTGCGTGTACGTCAACTCCTCATGCCCCGGCATGATCCACGTCGATACCCGCTTCACCCCCGCCGCCGCCAACGCCTTCGAAACCGCCGGAAACTTGGCCATTCCCGCCTCAAAGGTCGCTGAATCCTTGCGATACTCCACCGTCAATCCCGCCGAACCCCACACCAGCCGCTGGGACTGTACCTTCGCGGCCAAGTCTTTTATTTGTAACAGTGAAAGCCCCGCCAGCGTCTCCCCGTAAGGCTCTACGGCTTCGTAGCCATAATAATGAGCGAACTCAATCGCCTGATCCTGCGTCGCTTTTACGCCGATTGCCCCCGGCGACAGGCTGATAGTCATCTCACGCATTTTTCTTAATCCTTGCGATAATCAAAAATACACCAAATCGCGAATCCCAATCATCTCACGGAGTATCATGATGAGCTCGGCACTTTTGCCCACTCTCGTCGCTGACCGCAACTTCGTCGACGACGCCCTCGAACAGGCGCTCGACGGCTCCTCCGGTCCGGCCCCCAATCCCGTCTTTAAGGCGATGCGCTTTGCCGTGCTCAACGGAGGCCAGCGACTCCGCCCCGTCCTTGCCCTCCGCATCGGCCGCATGGCGAACGCCGACGTCCGCCTCGTCACCAAAGGCGCCCTCGCCATCGAACTCTTCCATTGCGCCTCCCTCATCGTCGACGACCTCCCCTGCATGGACGACGAAATGATGCGGCGCGGCCAGCCCACCGTCCATCGCCAGTTCGGTGAGGCCACCGCCCTCCTCGCTGCCTTCAGCCTCGTAGCCCTCGCCGCCCGCCAAGCCACCGAAGGCGTCACCTGCCCCGCCGAAGCCGAAATGCTCGGCTGCTTCCAACAAAAACTTCTCCGCGTCCTCGATTGCAACTCCCTCGTCGGCGGCCAAGCCATGGACCTCGCCTCCCCCGGATGCAGCTCCCGCCGCCTCGCCGAACTCAAAACCGCCCCCCTCTTCAAACTCGCCGCCCGCGCCGGCCTCCTCGGCTCTCCCCTCGATAAACCACTCCGCCAACAGACCACCCAGCTCGGCCTCGAATTCGGCATCTCCTACCAGCTCATGGACGATCTCAACGACGGCCACGCCACCTCCCGCGAACCCTTCGAACGCCAACTCTCCGATACCCGCTCCCTCCTCACCCCCTTCGGCCCCCAGTCCGCTGAAATCTCCGAAATGCTCGACTACCTCGAAGCAAAGTCCGTCGCCTAACCGCTCAATGCCTCTCGAATTCAAAAAAATCATCGTCATCGGAAGTGGCTTCGGTGGCCTCGCTACCGCCGTCCGACTCCAAACCCGTGGCTACCAGGTCGAACTCTTCGAAGCCCGCGACAAGCTAGGCGGCCGCGCCTACGTCTACCAGCAGGATGGCTTCACCTTTGACGCCGGCCCCACCGTCATCACCGCGCCTTTCATGCTAGACGAACTGTTCTCCGGAGCCGGTCGCGACATCAAGGACTACGTCAAAATCGTCCCCGTCAACCCCTTCTACAACATCGAGTTCCACGACGGTCGCAGCTTCTCCTACAACGCCGACGAAGCGGAAACAATCCGCAAAATCGCCGCCTTCTCTCCTGGCGACGTCGAAGGCTACCAGGAGATGATCCGCCAAGCCAAGCTCATCTTCCAAAAAGGCTTCGTCGAACTCTCCGACGTCCCCTTCTTGAACTTCATGGATATGGTCAAAATCGCTCCCGACCTCATCCGCCTGCAAAGCCACAAAACCGTCTTCCAGTTCGTCAAACGCTACATTAAAGACCCCCTCCTCCAGCGCGTCTTCAGCTTCCACCCTCTCCTCGTCGGCGGCAACCCCTTCCAGACGACGTCCATCTACGCCCTCATCCACCACCTGGAACGCGAATGGGGCGTCCATTACGCCATGGGCGGCACCGGCGCCGTCGTCGCCGCGCTCGGTAAACTCTTCGAGGAACTCGGCGGCAAAATCCATCTCAACACCCCCGTTCGCAGCATCCTCACCCGCGGCGGCACCGCCTCCGGCATCGATACCGACGTCGGCCAAATGCACACCGCCGACGCCGTCGTGTCCAACGCCGACGTCGCCAATACCTACCGCAAAATGCTCCCGGAACGCTCCCGCGCCAAGTGGACCAACAAGAAGCTCGACAGCATGAAGTACTCCATGGGTCTATTCGTCATCTACTTCGGCACGCGCGGCACTTACGAAAACATCGAACACCACACCATCCTCCTCGGCCGCCGCTACGAAGAACTCCTCGACGACATCTTCAATAAGAAGATCCTCGGCGAAGACTTTTCCATCTATCTTCACCGCCCCTCCAAAACCGACCCCACCATGGCCCCCCCCGGCCACGACTGCTTCTACGCCCTCATCCCCGTCCCCAACCAACTCAGCGGCATCGATTGGACCAAGGAAGCCAAGCCCTTCCGCGACCTCGTCATGAAGTATATGGAGGATAACTACCTCCCCGGTCTCCAATCCCGCCTCGTCACCGAGCGGTGCTTCACCCCCCTCGATTTCGAGACGACGCTCAACACCTACCGGGGCTCCGGCTTCTCCTTCGAACCCATCTTCACCCAGTCCGCCTGGTTCCGCCCTCACAACGAAAGCGAGGACGTGAAAAACCTCTTCTTCGTCGGCGCCGGCACCCATCCCGGCGCGGGCGTCCCCGGCGTGCTCAGTTCGGCCCGTATCGCCGAAAAACTCATATGCGAGCGGATTCCGAACACCTAGCGCAGTGGAAGCAAAGCGCCGCCGCCGCCACCGCCGCCGGCTCGAAAAGCTTCTACTTCGCCACCCGCTTCTTCCCGCCCCACTTGGCCGAGGCGGCTTACGGTGTCTACTGGTTCTGCCGCTCGACTGACGATATCGTCGACGAAAACCCGGACCTCGAAGCAGCCCGCCGCGAACTCGAATCCTGGCGCGAACAGCTCCTCGCCGTCATGAATGGCCACACCGTCGAAAGCCCTGTCCTCATGCTCTTCGAACACACCCGCCGCCAATGCGGGTTCCCTGAAGAGTACCCCCTCGAACTCATCGAAGGCATGCGCATGGATCTCGAAAAGGTGCGCTACGCCGACTTCGCCGACCTCCGCCTCTTCTGCTACCGCGTCGCCAGCGTCGTCGGCCTCATGATGTCCCACGTCATCGGCTTCCGCGACGACGCCCTCGTCTACGCCGAAGACCTCGGCATCGCGATGCAGCTTACCAACATCCTTCGCGACCTCGCCGAAGACGCCGACCGCGGCCGCATCTACCTCCCCGCCGACGAACTCGCCCGCTTCAACTACTCGGAAGCCGATCTCCTCGCCCGCCGCCGAGGCCCCAACTTCGACGCCCTCATGCGCTTCCAAATCGACCGCGCCCGCGGCTACTACGAGCGATCTTTCCCGGGTATCCCCCTGCTCAAGCCGGAAGGCCGCTTCGCTGTCGAAATCGCCGCCAAAGTTTACCGCGACATCCTCGGCCGAATTGAGAAAATGGACTATAACGTCTACGCCCAACGAGCCGTCGTCCCGTCCTGGAAAAAATACAGCATTACCGCCGGAGCCCTCGTCCGCCGCCAGTTCCAATCATGAAAACCGCCATTGAACGCGGGTCGCTGGCCACCGCCCTCGGCCTGCTCGTCCACTACCTCTGCCACTACCTGTTCGCCGTCCCGCTCTTCACCGAAATCATCGGCGAATGGATCATGGCCCGCACCCCGAACACCTATAGCGTCCTTCTCCTCGAAACCATGGGCCCCTGGGCCAAACCCTTCGCCCTCACCGGCGGCCTCTTCGCCCTCGGCTTCGCCATGACGATCGTCGCCCTCTCCTGGCGCTATATAGCAATCGCACCCGTCGCCGCGGTCTACTACTTTATCTTCGGCCTCGCCTCCCCCACCTTCTGGCTCCCCGCTCTCGCCGCCCTCTGGTTCGCCGCCCCCCGCGTCGAAAAATTCTCGCCCTCCCGCCGCCGCCTCCTCTCCGCCGTCATGTCCAGCACGACAATTGCCGTCGCCGTCGAAGGCTACCTCCGCGACGCCCGCCTCGCCGCCCGCGCCGCCAAGCCCTTCGACCTCTGGAAGTTCACCCCCCCCGTCGACCAGTTCCACAAACTCGCCCGCAAAGCCGTCACCGCCATCGGCCAGCACTACACAATGTCGAAAAACTCGATCGACCCCTTGATCGACCCCGCCACCTGGCGCCTCAAGTTCACCGTCGATGGCAAAGAGATCCTGTCTCTCTCCTACCTCCAACTTCTCCAAGCCAAACGCCAGCAGCGTTACGTCACCCTCCGCTGCATCTCCAACACCATCAAATCCGACCTCATGGGCACCGCCGAATGGTCCGGCTTCCCTCTACGCCAAATCCTCGACGGCTCCACCCTCCCCCCCACCATCAAAGAAGTTGCCTTCATCGGCACCGACGGCCACGGCGACTCCCTCCCCCTCGACTACGCCCTCTCCGACGAAGTCTTCCTCGCCCTCGGCATGAACGGCCAATCCCTAACGCGCGCCCACGGCTTCCCCATCCGCATGCTCTGCCCCCGCTACTACGGCTTCAAGAACGTGAAGTGGATTGGAGAAATCGCCTTCGTCTCCCAGCCCTACTACGGCACTTGGCCTAAAATGGGTTACACCAAGGAAGCCAAAACCAACATCGCGTCCTACATTGATAAGGCCACCCCCACCGAAGTCGTCGGCGTCTGCTTCGCGGGCAGCCGAGGCATCCAAGCCGTCCAAGTCCGTCTCCTCTCGAAGGACGGTCCCCTCGGCGACTGGAAAAACGCCACCCTTGAAAATCCCCTCTCCCCCTACTGCTGGACTCGCTGGCAGATCGCCCTTTCCGCTCCCGAAGCCATCCAAGCCGAAGCCCGCGCCCAGGATTCTACCGGCGCCTGGCAAGCCACCGAAGAAACCAAACTATTCCCCAGTGGCGTCGCCGGACCCACCGTGCGCAAAATCACCGTATGACCTCTATCTACGCGGCCATCGTCACCGCCCTCGGCATCGTCCTCTTTCTCCGCAAGGCCTGGTACAACTACACCCGCCTGCCGAAGATTCCCTACGTGATCGGCCTCGACTTCCCCTCGGTCACCGTCATCATCCCCGCCCGCAACGAA
Source organism: Acidobacteriota bacterium (assembly GCA_026394015.1). Classification (GTDB taxonomy): domain Bacteria; phylum Acidobacteriota; class Terriglobia; order Bryobacterales; family Bryobacteraceae. The sequence goes on along the minus strand of JAPKZA010000369.1, from coordinate 19,886 downwards.
GCCGCCAACATCGCCCGCGCCATCTCCGGCTTCCCCCCCGAATCCGTCATCGTCGTCGACGACGCCTCGACGGACGACACCGCCAAAATCGCCGCCGAAGCCGGTGCCCGCGTCCTCTCCGCCCCGCCCCTCCCCGCGGGCCACCTAGGCAAGCCCAACGCCTGCATGGCCGGAGCCAACGAAGCGACCACTGACTGGCTGCTCTTCATCGACGCCGACACCTGGTACGCCCGCGTCTTCGCCCCCTGCCTCATCGAATACGCCGAAGACCACGAACTCCAAATGGCCAGCGTCTTCCTCCGCCAGCAGTGCGAAACCCTCGCCGAAAAGGTCCTTCTCCCCTACGCCTTCGCCCTCTACTTCACCGGCGTCAATACCAGCGCCGTCAACCATCGCCGTCCCACCCAGTGGCTCGCCAACGGCCAATGCCTCCTCGTCAAACGCGAAGCCTATCAAGGCTTAGGTGGCCACGCCGCCGTCGCCCAATCCGTCATTGAGGACGTCGCCCTAGCCAAGTTAGCCGCCGAAAAAGGCATTCACGCCCGCGTCACCCGTGCCGAGCACATGGGCAACGTCCGCATGTATGACGGGTTCCAAGCCATCTGGCGAGGCTTCCAAAAGAACTCGTTCCGCTTCCTCCAAATCAACCCCTTCACCGGCCTCCAAGTGGTGATGGCCTCGACGCTCCTGGCCAGTTGGCTCCCCGTCATCCTCTGGCTCGTGCAGGACCATCTCTACCGCCAAGCCGCGCTTTTCGCGATCATCCCCTCGGTGATCCTGTTCCCTTGGTACCGCAGCGCCGCCACGCTCCTCGCTCCCCTCGCCATCTACGGCTTCCAAGCCATCGCGATCAACGGCATGATCACCACCCTCACTGGCCGCAAGGCCATCTGGAAGGGCAGGGAAGTGTGAAGCAGTATCCCACCCCCTGGCGGCAAGTCTTCGCGTTGACCCCTCACATCTGGGAGAAAACCCGCTACTCGGTAAAAACGTTCACCGAGCAATCCCTCCCCTGCCTCAAGCCCGACCCGCAAATCGAAGGCCTCGAAAACCTCCCAGCGAGCCCCGCGTTCGTCCTCGCCCCGAATCACTACCAGCGCCCGGGCCTATGGATCCTCCACCCGTGTAGCGTCATCACCGTCGCCCTCCAGCGCCACTACAACCTCTCGGATCCCCCCATCCGCTGGGTCGTCACCGCCAACTGGCCCCCGGTGAAAATCGGCCCCTGGAAAATCCCCTCCCCCGGCGACTGGCTGCTCCCGAGGGTCGCCCATGCCTTGCACTGTTACCCCGTCTCCTTCGCCGGCACTAACCCCGCCTTGACCGCCCGCAGCTACCGAACTCTCCTCAAGGACGCGAAAACCCTCGACCGCCCCCTCGGCATCTTCCCCGAAGGCGTCGCCGGAACGGCGTTCCAAATGGCCCCGCCCCTCCCGGGAGTCGAGCGCCTCTTCGTCACGCTGGCTAAGCTCGGCCTCCCGGTAGTCCCCTGCGGCATGCACGAAACCGACCGTCTCGTCGTCCGCTTCGGCACGCCCATCTCCCCCGCCGAACTCGAATCCGCCCCGAACGCCGCCGAGCTCATCATGGCCCGTATCCGCTGCCTGGCTCCCCCCGGCAGCCCCCACCATCACATATAAGGCATCGGCGGTACCACCCCGTTCAACCGCGCATAAACACTCAACGCCCCCCGATGATGCGCCGTATGGTCCGTAATCGCGCCGAGAATCGCGATCCGCGGCATCCCGCCCATAATCGGACCCGCCGGTAACAGCTCCAGTAACTCCGCGTCTGACTTACTCCCGAGTGTCGCCGACGCCTCGGCCACCGACTTCTCAAACCACGCCCGCGCCGCCGCCAACGAATCGTATTCGTTCGTCTGCCGAATGTGCGTCTCGAAGTCCAGATCGAAACCCTCCGGCCGAAAGGCCCCCTCGATAAACCAATCCACCGTCTGCGCCACATGCGCCACCATCTGCGCCGCGGTCATCATCCCTGGGGCCGGGGCAAAGTCCGAATGCGACTCGGTAAGGTTACCGGTCGAACGATTAAAATATTCGTGCGCGACGGCCAATTCGCCGACGGCTTGTTGAGCAAGAGACATAGTTGAGTAACTCCTTAGATCGCCAGTTTCGCCTAATGTTCGCCCTGTGTCAAGCGAATTCCGCGCTGTGATATTCTCTTCAGTCATGACCAGTTCCGCCGCCACCGTCGAACAATACCTCGCCGAACTCCCCCCCGACCGCCGCGAAGCCATCGCCGCCGTACGCGCCGTCATTCTCGCTAACCTCGACCCCATCTACCAGGAGAAAATGGCCTACGGCATGATCGGCTACAGCATCCCCCACTCCCATTACCCCGCCGGCTACCACTGCAATCCCAAAGACCCCCTCCCCTTCGCCGGCCTCGCCTCTCAGAAAAACAACATGGCCGTCTATCTCATGTCCCTCTACATGGGCGTCGAGGGCGGCGACACCGAATGGTTCGAGGCCGAATGGGCCAAATCCGGCAAAAAGCTCGACAAAGGCAAATCCTGCATCCGCTTCAAAAAACTCGCCGACCTCGATCTCAACATCCTCGGACAAGCCGTAAAGCGGGTCCCCGCCGACAAATACATCGCCTGCTACGAAGCCCGCCTCGCCACCGCCAAAAAACCAAAAAAATAACCTCCGGTTGACGCGGTCTACTTATGACCGATCCACAAAAGTACGGCCCCTCCTCCGGCATCGGTCGCGAAATCGCCCTCCAACTCGCTCCTCGCGGCCTGAACCTCGTCCTCGCAGCCCGCCGCGAAGATGCGCTCGAAAAATCCGCCGCCAACCTCCGCCAAAACTACAAAATCGAAACCCTCGTAATCCACCTCGATCACGCCGCCCCCGGCGCCCCCTCCGGGCTGCTCGCCCGCACCGCGGCCCTGCCCGTCGGCCTCAATCTCCCCACCGAATCCCAAATGGTCGACCTCAAATGCCGCGCCGTCCTTGAACTCACCCACGGCTTCGCCCGCCGCTTTGTCGCCCAGGTATCATCTTCCTCTCCTCCATCGTCGCCTTCCAACGCACCCCCCGCTCTGCCAACTACGCGGCGACCAAGGCCTACATCCAGTCTCTTGCCGAAGCGCTCGCCGTTGAACTCGCCCCCCACGGCGTCGACATCCTCGCCGCTCTTGGCCGACGCTCCCGGGTCGTCCCCGGCGGATTCGCCAAACGCCTCTCCGCCGGACTCAGCCTCACCCCCCGCCCCCGCGAACTCCGAGAAGCCTGTGTCGCCGAAGCCATCGCCATCATCGGCGAAGTCGGCATCGAAAGCCTCAGCATCCGCGAAGTTGCCCGCCGCCTCGGCGTCTCCCACCAGGCGCCCTACAAACACTTCCCCAGCTCGGACCATCTCCTCGCCGAAGTCGTCCGGCGTACCTACCTCCTCTTCTCGAACCACCTCGAAGCCCGCCCCCGTACCGGCCACCCCGGCGACGACCTCAAAAGCATGGGCGAGGCCTACGTCGCCTTTGCCCTCGAACACCCCCTCCACTACCGCCTCCTCTTCAGCACGCCTCTGCCGAACCCCGCCCTCCATCCCAAAATGATGCAGGAAGCGAAAAAGGCGTTCACTCTCCTCCACGAAGCCCTCGGCCACCTGCACGGCAAAGCGACCTCTCCTGAAGCCCTTCAACTGGACGCTCTCTTCGTCTGGGCCACCGTCCACGGCCTCGCCACCCTCCTCCAGTCCGCCGCCCTGGACCACCTCGGCCTCGATCACGCCCTCATCGCCGAAGCCCTGCCCAACACCCTCGCTCGCATCGGCCAAGCGCTTAAGCCACGATAGAGATCATGAACCGGAGAAACTTCCTGCTCGCCCTCCCCGCCGCCGCCACCGCCGCCGCTCCGGCTTGGCAACTCCGCCAGGAGCCCGGCCAAGCCCAGGTCCACCGCGGCGGAAAGCTGTTCGCCGCCCTCCACATTGGTCCCGAGTGGGATAAACCTTTTCTCTATCCACTCCGCGCCGCGGACGGCACCGACCTGTCGCGGGGCTGGCCGGTCGCCAAGAGACAGGGAGACACCGAAGACCACGCTTGGCATCGCGGCCTCTGGTGGGGCCACGGCGTCATCAACGGAGAGGACTATTGGCGCGAGATCAAAGGTAAGACCGGGTTCATCCGAACCTCCCGTGTTTCCGGTCGCCGAGTCGGCGACGGATTTCGGATCGAAGCCAAACACATGCTGCGGACCCGAGCGAATCAGACGGTTGCGGGGCTGAACACCGCCTGGACCTTAGCCGAGAGCAGCAACGAACGGACGATCGATTTTGCCATGACCCTTCGGGCGACCCAGGAGCTCCGTTTCGGCGACACGGACGACGGCGGCTTTGGCTTTCGTCTGCGCGAAGAGTTCCGCGAGGAGCGCGGTGCCAAGCTCACGAACGCTGAAGGCAAAACCGGGGCCAAGCAGATCTGGGGCCGGCCGTCGGCCTGGACCCATTACGAGGCGCTTGTCGACGGCAAACCCTACGGCGCGGCCATCTTGAGCCATCCTGGAAACCTTCGTCATCCCGCCGGCTGGCACGCCCGTAACTACGGATTGAACAGCGCCAATCCCTTCGCGGCCAGCAGCTTTGCGGAAGAAAAGGGAGGAACGCGAGGCGAGTACGTCCTTCCCGCGAAGGCGACCCTTCGTCTCCGCTATCGCGTCATCCTGCACAGCGGCGCCTGCGACATTGCCGAGCGATATCAACGGTGGATCCGGGCATGATGTTCGCTCTACTCTTACTCGCCGCCGCGTTGACACCGCTCGAAAGAGCCATCGCCTACCTCACCGCCGAGGTCCCGCGGTGGCGAGTGGAGAACGGCTGTTTCTCGTGCCATAACAACGGCGACGGGGCGCGGGCGCTGTATCAGGCCGGAGTTCCGCCGACGAGCGCCGCGCTGCGGGAGACCACCGCTTGGCTCGGGACCCCAGCGCTTTGGGACTCCAACCTGGGAGACCCCGCGGCGAGCGATATGAAGCTGGCGCGGATTCAGTTTGGCGCGGCGCTGCTGGCGTCAGGAGCCAATGAGCCGATCTGCGCCGCCGCCTCCGTCATCGCCAAGGACCGCGGAGCCGACGGAGCGTGGACCGTTGATTCGGGCTCCCCGGCGACGTACGGGACCGCTCTGGCGACCTACTACGCGCGGCAGGTGCTGCGTGCTTGCGGAACCGACACGGCACTCACGGATCGTTGGCTGGAGGCCTTGCGACCCGCGAGCGTGGTGGAGGCGGCGGCGCAACTCTTAGCGGTTCCTGGCCATGCGGGAGCGACGAGTTACCTGCTGCGGGCGCAGGGCTCGGAAGGTGGCTGGGGGGAGCATCCGGATTTGCCGGCGCAGGTATTCGATACCGCCGTGGCAGTGATCGCTCTCCAGCGACAAGGAGCGGACGAGGCCGTGGCGAAGGGTCGGGCTTGGCTGCTGAAGCAGCAACGGACGGAAGGAGGCTGGCCGGAGACAACCCGGCCGCCCGGGGCGCAGAGTTACGCGCAGCATATCTCGACGACCGCCTGGGCCACGATCGCTCTACTCGATACGGAACGATAGAAACGCGGCCTCGCGGCTCGGCTTCGTCGTGATCCGCTCAAACGTATCGACGTCAAAGAGCCGACCGACTTTGTTGCCCGCGAGGTCTTCGAGGGCTCGGTCGATGGCGATCTGGTAACGGACGGGCTTCCAGGGCTCTTTGGGGACATATCGCCACTCGCGCTCCTCGGGGCCGAGAACGGGCTGGCCCGCGACGGCCGGAAGCGTGATGAGCCGCAGCACCAGCGCGGCGTCAAGCGGTTCCCCGAAGTGGATCGCGAGCGGCTCTCTGGTGCCGGCTTTCGGCAGGGTCAGCTTCCATTGGGCGGGGTCGATGGCCGTCCGATCCTCGGCCACGACGGTGAACGATTTTCGAAACTCGGCGGCCAGGGGCACACCCCGTTCATCGCGCCACTCAGCGTCGGCAACCAAGGTATAGCGTTGGCCGGCGACGAGGGCGGGACCGTTTTCCGATAGCGGCAGCACCCCGCGCTTGATACGGCCGGGGTCAAACAGTACGGTTAATCGCTGCCCGTCCCGGTCCCATAGCTCCTGGTCGATTTCCAGGAATGCGAGATCAACCGGATGGCCCTGGGCATCGAGAAGGCGGAGATGTTGCCACGCCTCCCCCGGACGCATCGGAGTCGAGAATTTCACGTAAAACTTCAACTGATTGGCCGGGATCTCGCTGGTGGTCGGGTAGACCTGCTCGACCCTGGTTGTGCGAGCCAACGGCGCCGTTTGTTCGGCGGGGAAGGGGAAAACGCGACCGCCCACGACCACCCGGCAGGCCATGGACTTCGGCACTTCAAAGCGCGGTTGAAACAAAACGTCGGCCCCGTCGGTGCGCAACGAACCGAACACCGGCGGCACGTCGCCGGCGCCTACATAAAGCGCGATATCGGCCCCTGTGGCCGAACCGGAGATGCGAAAAGTTTGGCCTTCCCGTCGCACGGCGACATCCGCCGCGCAAGCGCAAAGGCCAAGCAGGACTACGGTAAGCAGGCGCACTGGGCTAGGGAAGGGCGACCGTCCGAAGATCCAGCGAACCGCCGTCGAGCATCAGCATAACAGCGCTTTTGGCGTCGTAACGATCCAGTTGCTGCACGCCCTTGAGTTCGGTCAACGTCTCGTAGGGGACGCCCTGTTTTTCAGTCGGGGCGGTGATGGCTTGATAAGTTTCGAGCTTGGCGGCGGGAAGTTTCATGACGCCGCGGCTGGAGTTGGCCATCAGGATGTAGTCCTTGCCGTCCTTCGTGTAGACGATCATGTCGAGCGGACGATTGCGGTTGCCAAGCTCGGCGATGGTCTTGCCTTTCACCTTGTTCCCGGCGGTGAGTTCAGAGAGCGGAATTGTGACGAGCGGAGTGCAAGTGTAAGCCGCCAGAAGATGGGGCTTGTTGGCGACCATATAGGTGGTGAAGGTCCGCACGGGGGCATTGGTTTCAAAGCGGCCGTGGGCCCCGTGATAGATCTCGATGCTCGATGCCTTGGTGGCGGCCACGAACGGGTAAGGGAAGGACCGGAGGCTGGAAGAGAATTCTTCATTGGACAGGCCAGCGACGAAGACGCGGCCCTCGGCAAAGCCGAGATCGGTGATGGTCTCCATGCGTTTGTTGTTGCCCCGGGCGTCCTTCACGTCAGCGGGAGCGTCCGGTAGACTGACGCGGGAGTGGGAGATGCTATCGAGGTTCAACTCGGTGAGTTTACCGGCGACGTCGAGCTTAAGGATGAGCGGGGTGGTGCCGCGGGAGACGGAGAAATAGATGTTGCGGGAAACGGGGTTGATGGCCAGATCCTGGACGGTGATCTGGTCCGGGGTGGTGCCGAGGGCGGCGGCCATCTTTTGATTGAGACCTTTCAGCTCGATGTTTCCGGCACCGGGGTTGGCGGCGCGATCGCCGGTATCGATGGCGATCAGGCTGGCGTTGGCCGAATCGCCAACAAAAAGGATGCCGGCGGGGCCGAAGGCCAAGGGGCCGGCGGAACCGAGTTCGAGTTTTTTGGTAACGAGGCCAGTGCCGGGGGCGGCGAAGGCCGAGACGGCGGTGAGTGTAACCGCGGCGATCCATTTCTTAAGCATTCGAAAATCTCCTTAGCTGACGGAAGCGTAACATATCCACATGAATCGTTTTGCGGCTTTCCTCCTTCTGGCGTTGGTTTCGAGTGCGGCGGCACAGGATATACGGGGCCGAATCGCCGGACGAGTGACGGATTCCGGCGGCGCGGTGGTTCCGCGCGTCGAGTTGCTGGCGAGCAACACAAGCACGGGCGTCCAGACGCAAGCACGGACCAATGAGGCGGGTCTGTTTGAGTTACCGTACCTGTCACCGGGCGTCTATTCCCTAACCGCCTCCGTGCCGGGCTTCAAACGGTTCGAACGCAAAACGATCGAAGTCCGCGTGGGCGAACGGTTGCAAATTGATCCGGTGCTCGAAGTGGGCGAAGTGACCGAATCAGTGACGGTGACCGGAGAGAGGCAGTTGATCGAAGCTTCGACGGCAACCCTTGGCCAAGTTGTAGACCGTAAGCGATTGTTGGAGTTACCACTGCCGGGGGGGAACTCGCTTTCGTTGGCTCGGTTGGCGCAGGGGGTGCTCAACGGCGTGCGACCGGGCAACACAGAGTTCACGATCGACGGGACGCCGGCGATGTGGGGTACGAACGCCGCAGTTGCCCCGCCGGCGGAGATGGTGGCCGAGTTCAAGGTGCAGACAGCGACCTACGACGCTGCGTTGGGACGCGCGCCGGGGGGAAATATCAATCTGGTACTGAGGTCTGGCACGAATCAGTTTCATGGGATGGTCTACCATTTCCACAACAACCAAGTCCTGACGGCGATGGATCTGTTTCAGCGGCAGTTGCTGGCAGGCGGACCGCGGACGGACGAACGTCGGGCGCAGGCGAATCCGCGGAATATTTTGAATCGGTTTGGGACGAATTTTTCCGGGCCGGTGGTGCTGCCGAAGTTGTATGACGGGCATAACAAGACGTTTTGGATTTATGGTTTCGAAGGGTTGACCAGGCCGGGAATCGAGCGAGGGAACAGCTTTTACACGGTGCCGACGCCGGCGCAGCGGAAGGGGGACTTTAGTGGCTTGTTGCCGCTGGGATCTTCGTATCAAGTTTATGACCCGGCAACGATTACGGCGGCACCGGGGGGCCGGTTTGCGCGGCTGCCGTTTGCGGGGAACGTGATTCCGACGAGTCGGCTGGATGCGACGGCGCTGAAGATCAATCCGCTTTGGTTGGAGCCCAACGCCGCAGGAACAACGGACGGGCGGAACAACTATCAGCGGCTGCCCAACTCCCTGAACGAGTACCGCTCCCACACGGCCAAAGTGGACCACAACTTCACCAATAACCACCGGGCGTTTCTGCGCTACAACCGTTGGTATAACCTTTTCCGTTCGGGCGATCTGTTAGGCAACGGCACAAACGGCACCGACCGATTTCGACGGAACTGGGGGTTTGGCGCTGACGACGTTTATGTGATTTCCCCCAGTTTCCTGATGAATCTGCGCTGGGGGTTTGCGCGAACGGAGCAGACGTTTATCCCGCTGGCTAGCAATTTCGACTTGGCCGGCTTGGGTTTTTCTTCGCAGCTGATTAACTCGGTGGACCCGGCGGCGCGGTACCTGACGCAGATTGCTCCGGCCGGGATACAGGCGATTAGCAATGCGGCGCGGTCGACGGCGACGGCGAATTATCATACCTGGGCGGCGGACTTTACGAAGTCGCTGAGTCGGCACTCCCTGCGCTTCGGCGCGGAGTATCGGTTGTACCGGGAACATACTTATAACTTCGCGCTAGTTACTCCGCAACTTACTTTCGGCAACACGTTTACCCGGGGCCCGCTGGATAACTCGCCGGTGGCTCCGATCGGGCAGGGCTATGCGAGCTTCCTGCTGGGGTTGCCGACCGACGGACAGCAGAACGTGGTGGATTCCTTGGCGGAGCAATCGAAGACTTCGGCGTTCTACGTGCAGGACGACTGGCGGGTTTCGAATACGTTGACCGTGAATGTCGGGCTTCGGTACGACTACGATTCGCCGGCGACGGAGCGCTTTAACCGTTCGATTCGCGGCTACGATTTCGGAACGCCGAACCCCATCGAAGCACAGGCGCGGATCAACTACGCCGCATCGCCGATTCCGGAGTTGCCGGTAGCCAATTTCAGGGCGACCGGGGGGCTCCAGTTTGCGGGGGTGGCCGGGCAGTCGCGGGGCCTTTGGCAGGCAGATCGGAACAACTTCGCGCCTCGGCTGGGAATTGCTTGGCAGATAAGACCGCGGACGGTGCTGCGGACCGGGTACGGCATCTATTTTGTCCCGCTCGGGGTGGACCGGACGACGGTGAACCAAAGTGGCTTCTCGCTACGGAATTCACTCGTGCCGTCGACCGACAACGGTTTGACGTTCTCTTCAAGTCTGTCGAATCCTTTCCCCGGTGGTTTGGCGCAGCCGCTGCGGGCGGCGGGCGGCTTGTCGACCGACGTGGGCCGGGCGATCAGCTTTTTCAACGCGCAGCCGCGGAACGGGTATCAACAACGGTTTAGCTTATCGTTGCAGCACCAGGTGGGCAAGTGGCTGGTGGAGGGGACTTATGTAGGCAACCGGGGCACGGCGTTGCAGGTCAACCGCCCGCTGAATCCGATTCCGAACGAGCAGTTGAGCCGGTCGCCGGAGCGGGACCAAGCGACGATCGACCGGCTCTCGCGGCAGGTGAATAATCCGTTTTTCCCGCTGCCGTTGACCGATATTGCAGGGCGCACCGTTGCCGCGTCCCAACTGTTGCGCCCGTATCCGCAGTTCAGCGGGTTGGCAACCGATTTGTCGATTGGATACAGTTGGTATCATTCGCTGCAGACCCGGGTCGAGCGGCGTTTTTCGCAGGGATTCACCGTGAACCTGGGCCATACTTGGTCGAAGTTGATGGAGGCGAATTCGTTCCGCAACGGCGGCGATGCGCAGCTGGAAGAGGTGATCAGTGATCTCGATCGGACGCACCGGTTTACCGGCAGCGGGATTTGGGAGATCCCGGTCGGCAAAGGCCGACCCTTCTGGGATTCGGCCGGACGCGTCGCGAACGCGGTGGTCGGAGATTGGCAACTGCAGGCGGTTTGGCAGCGCAATACGGGGGCTCCGATTTCCTTTGGCAACCTCCTGCTGACCGGCGATATCCGGTCTTTACCGGCGCAGACGCAGACCCTGGACAATTGGTTCAACACTGGGATTTTCAACCGGGTGCCGGCCCAGCAGTTGGCCTCGAATGTGCGGACGCTGTCGACGCGCTTTTCCGGGGTCCGAATCCCCGGGCAGGAGGCTTGGGATATCTCGGCGCTGAAGAATTTCCGGGTCACGGAGCGGGTGCGGTTGCAGCTGCGGGGCGAGCTATTGAATGCGCTGAACCGGTCGAATCTGGCGGGCCCGAATACGGACCCGACGAACACCCTGTTTGGCCGAATTACCGCGACAAGCGGGTTTCCGCGGCAGGTGCATATTGGGCTGAAGGCGACGTTTTAGGGCTTTCCCACAGCTGGCTGATCGCATGGGCCGCGTTGGTGCGGAGAGTCACGATTCGGCTGGGCATCAGGCCAGCGGCGACGATGAAGACGACGATGGAGGTGAGCACCCAGCGTTCGCGCGGAAGCGCGTCCGTGATGCCCTGCATGGTGCCGCGTGCCTTGCCCAGAAACAGCTTCGAAAAGAGACGGAAAAGACTAGCGGCGTTCATCGCCGTGGCGACTGGGAGCAGGAGCCCGATTTGGGGGTGGCTGGCAAGGGTTCCATGAATCAGCAAATCCTCCGAACAGAAGCCGAGCGTGCCGGGCAGGCCGACGAGGGCGAGACCGCAGACGACGAAGAAGACGGCCAAGCGGGGGGTGTACTCGCCCAGACCGAGATAGTGATCGGCGGTGAACGTACGGCCGAAGCGGACTTCCATCAAGCGAAGAACACTGAACAGGCCGGCCGTGGCGACAGAGACGACGATGATGTGGACAAGGGCTCCGGTGATTCCTTCCTGGGTGGCGCTTTCGAGGCCAGCGAGGATACAGGCCGATTGGCTAAGGACGAGCAGAGCCAGAATACGCCGGGCGCGAGTTTCGGCCACCGCCCGAATCGCGGCGTAAAGGGCGGTGAGGAGGGCGAGATCGGAGAGGATGGGGAAGGCACCGAGGGAGACGAGGGGAAAGTCTGGAATGACGACCCGAGCGAGAAGGAATCCTCCAAGGTGACCATTGATGAACAGACAAACGGGGAGGACGGGGCCGGCTTCGGCGGCGTCTTCGATCCAGGCATGGGCGGGGAAAATGCCTTTGCGGCAGACGATGGCGATGAGGAGGAGAGCGAAGGCGGCGGAGCCTCCGTAGTTGTGGCCTTGGAGAGAGGCCAGCGAGAACGGCTCCAGATCTCCGCCACTCTGAGCGGACTGAACAATGATGCCGATCGCGACCAGCAGCGCCAGGCAGGACACGGCAAGTCCGGCGCGGGGGCGCCAGGTGCCGGTGAACGGCGCGACGATCAAGGGGAGGGCGCTGAGGACCCAGGCGGCGCCAAGGACGATGAGGTTGTCAGCGCCATAGGCGGAAAGGGTGGCGGCGAGGAGGAAGAGGGTGGCTCCGGTGATCCGGGCGCTGGTATCGCGGCGCGGGGCGAGGACGACGACCCCGAGGGTGAGGAGCGAGTAGAGGAGGAGGAAGGTCGCGTTCAGGGAGTCGGCCGTGAACAAGCCGAAAGCCCACGGTTCAGCCAGGCGCTGGCCGACCGCGGCGTTGACTTCGAGCAGGATCTTAGCCGAGCAAAGGGTGGCTCCGGCGGCTCCGAGTATCCCGGCCAGCCGAGCGCGGGTATCCCATGTGAAGGCGACCGCGGCAGCGATCAGGGGGATGCCGACGGCCGCGGAGATCAGAGGGAAGGACAGATCAGCCATTTCTTACTCCTTCGTCCGCGCGCAGGGTGGTGTGGATGGTCGGCGGTACGTTCGCGGCACCTTCGGATTTCGTCAGGCCTATCCGGTCGAGGCGGGCCAACCCTCTCGACAGTTGCAGGAGCGGTTGGATGAAAACGTTTTCGAGAAGCGTGTCCAGGTGGCCCCGGTCCATCGCCATGCGGTAGAGCCAGATGCGAACCGGTTCGGGAAGGTAGTAGTCATAGTGACGGCCGGTCTTTTCGAGGTGGCCTCCAGAGGCGGCGTGAACCTGATGATAGTCGTGCAGCATGGAGGGGGCGCGAAGGAATTGGAGCGTCCGGACCATGGCATGGCCGAGGATATGCAGGACGGGGAGCCAGGTGAAGCCGAGGCCGATTTCGACGAAGACGACGCCCAGTTGGGCCAGTGAGGCGCAAGCCAGCGAGGTTTTGGCATCGGCGCAGGTGCGACCGACGAAGGTGCTGTGGATGGCGGTGAGCGTGCCGATCGCGATGACGGCGACCGACGCCGTAGTGGACGCAAGCAGGATCGATTGAGACCGCAAGAGGAGATAGGCTCCGGCGTGGATCGAGAGGGCACCATAGAAAATCGCGCTGGAAGGGGTTGGCCCTTCCATGGCGCGGGGGAGCCAGCCACAGAACGGGACCTGCGCCGATTTGCCGGCGGCGGCGAGCAGGAGAAAGAGGCCGACGAGGGAGGCGTGGCCATCGGTGAGATGGGGCATGCCGTTGACGAATGAGGATGTTTCGGCGAAGTGGTGTAAGAGGTAGGCGGCGGTAATCAGACCGATGTCGCAGGCACGGTAGACGACGAAGACGTGGAGGGCGTTTTCTACGGGGCCCCGCCGGTAGTTGAAAAAGGAGATCAGGAGGACGGAGGTGAGGCCGACCATCTCCCAACCGACGATAATCAGGTCAAACGATCCGGCCGCGAAGACGACCAGGGCACCGAAGGCGAACAGATGGAGAAGGATGTAGAACCGTTCGAAGCCGGGGTCCTGATGGAGGTAGGTGGCGGAGAATTGGCCGATTAAGCCGACCAGGATGACGGTGAGGGCGAGGAAGGGTAGCGACAGGCGGTCCGCCATGAGTTCGAGCGGAAAGTGGTAGTTGTGCACGACAAACCAATCGCCGAGGGAGATGGTGATAGCAGTTTCGCCGCTCGCGTATAAAGACCAAGTTAGCCCGGCGACGATGACGGAGGAGAGGAGGTAGACGACGGCGGTGACGCGCGTCAGGTAGCGTTCGGGCGGGGTCCAGCCGAGGAGCCAGAGGAAGGAGAACAGCGCAAACAGCGCGCCAGGTGCCATGACTACGGCGAGCAGGAGCCCTTGAGAATTGGTCAATTTAAGCTCCGGAATTCGGCTGGCTGAATTGCGGCCATCGGAATGTGTCCTTGCTTTCCCGTATACCAATCGTGGGAGTTCGAGGCGGTGGGAAGCGGATGGAGTGCTCCCGTCAGCGGTTCGTAGCAGTGGGCGCGGCGGATTTGGATTTGGCCGGTGGCCGGGTCCATGGTGGCGACGCGGATCCAGCGGTTGACGACAAATTCTTTGAAGGTGGGATTGGCCATGACGACTGTTTCCAGGCGTTCCGGGGTGGTTTCGATGACGAAGAGGAGGCGAACCGGTTCGTGAATCTCCACCATTTGGAGGGTTAGGCCGGTGCGGAGATCGCTGGCTTGGCCGTTCATGACGCCGATGAGACCGGTGATGTTATGAGGTAGTTTGGTGCCGCAACCGTATTTTTCGTTGTCGACCGAGGAGAAGTAGTATTCGAGACTGATGCCGCCGCAGACCGGAATGACGGCGTCGAGTAGGGCGGCGAGGCTTTTGTTTTCCGGATCGATTTCGGGGTTGTAGGAGACGAGAAAGGCTCTTCGATCGAGAAAGAGTCCACGGGTGAGGTCGCGTCGGCCGACGACACAGACGGCGTTGGTGGAGTGGCCGTATTCGGGCCGGGGTTGGGCCAAGTGTTCGGAGCGTTCTTCGACGTGCCAGAGGGCAGCGGCGGCGTCGACATTGGGGGAGCAGGAGTCAAAGCGCCGGGAGCGTTCGCGGGCGTTGCGGGCGCGGGCGAGGTCGAGCGACTGGCGGATGACGGCCAAGTCCAGGTGGTGGGTGACGGGAACGGCGTCGGTGTCGAAGAGCACAATATCGTCGCTGCAGGTATCGTGATAGCCGCCGACGAACCAGGTACCGAGGGGAACGGTGATTCCGCGGGAGACGAGTTCCTTCCGGACTTTGGGGTGGTTGGCCATGGCGGCGAAAATCCGGGCATTGGGACCACCCCGGCGCCCTCCGCATGCGCCACAATCGTAAGCGGATTCATGCGGATTGTTGAGGCTGGTGGAGCCGTGGCCGAGGATGAGAACCAGGCGGGACAGATCCTTCGTGAGCCCGGCGGGGCCGAGGATGCTAGCGACGCGATCGGCCTTTTCCTCGATGGCGAAGCCGAGGAGCAGGCCTTCGACGGCCTGTTGCGATTCGTCATCGTTGCGCATGAGGGTGAGTTCGGTGCGGGGCTCGGGGAAGAAGGCCCGGTTGAGCGCGTCCCGCAGCTTTCCGTAGCGGCGCGGGGCGAGGATTCTGGCGATGAGCGGAATCGAGGAGAGCGTACCGAGAATAGCGGTGCTGATGGCACCGCGTACGAGGGAGCGGGAGGAGACGAACAAGTTGCGGCTGATGCGGGCGGAAAGGCGGCGGCGCGAGATCCGTTTTTCGTGGAGGTGGGCATCTTCGCCAGTCGGCAGTTCGCAGATGGAGTGTTTCGGCTTAACGACCACGGGACAGAAGGCGGCTCCGTGGGCATCGTCGATGCCCTTGTAGTCGACCGCAACGCCGAAGAACCCGGCCGCGGCGAAGGTTTCGACGAGGGGGTCGACCTCTTCGAGCGCCCGGCGGATGGATTCTTCGCGATCATCGATGCAAAAGAAGACTTGGGCGGCGGGACGGAGGCGGCGCTTCCCGGGCGGGCAGTTCTGGCGGTGGCTGGCAAGTCCCAGGAGAATTTCCTGTTCGTGCCATCGTTCGTAGGCGGCATGGTAGAGGCGGCGGCGCTCGAGTCCGTTGAAGGACTCGACCTCGGTCGCGAACCGGGCCCAGAATTCGGCGGAACACTGGGCAACGTCGGAAGCCGAAAGCTTCGCGAGGCGGGCCGCGTCGTAGAGCCCGGCGGCGCGGGCCATCCGAGCCGCCGGGGCGTCAAAGGGGACGGCCGAAGGTGCCGCCTGGCAATTCGCCGCGGCCACATGGTCGAACGTCAATCGTACGGCCACAAAATCAAGTAGCAAGCAAGGGACGGCTTCGTGGGGAAAAAGCGCCGGGTCCTTCTCCAATTCCGAAAACAGTCCGGGCCAACCAGGCATGGCCAAAAGTTCGCTTTGCAGCCGGGTTTCCCAGGTACTCCGGTCCGGACCGAGGTAGGCAAGCACGACGTCGGCGGCGGTGAGGTTATTCTCCAATTGAGTGCGGAATGCTTGATCGAGCCCGGCCAAGCCACGGGGAAAGAGGGCGCCTCGCGGAGCCAGGAGCTTCCGCACGGCGGGGTAGAACCCTTCTTCACGGCAGGGCATGGGCCAATAGGACATGCCTTGATCGAGAAAGACCGAGGAAAGGCGAATCAGCCACGGATGGATGATTTCATGGACCTCGCTGGCGCTGCGAAGCGGCGCTGCCTCCGGCTCTTCCGTGCGCCCGAGGCAGGCCAGGAAGAGCGCTTCTGAGCCCGGTTGTTCGAAATCGGAGGCTAAATCGCCCTCCTCCAGGCGCCAGCCGATGCCATCGGCGTCAAAGCAGCGGACGCCCGGATGGAGCATGGCTCCCCAAAGCCGGTGTCGGCTGAGTCCGGGGAGGATCTCGGCGTCCGGCTCCTTCGAGAGAACGACGTCGAGGTCCTCGGTTTGGATCCGGTTCACGCGAATCGCCTCCCGATACTTTTCCTCCGTCATGTACGGTTCGGTTTGAAAGATCCGGGAGGCTTCGATGACGGCCTCTTCAAACGGCAGATGCTGGAAGGCGTGCAGGGTGTTGTGGTGGATAAAAACGCCGATCGGGCCCTGGGCCGGCAGAAGGTGAGCCAAGTGGTGTAGCACATGGCTCAGGTGAGCTTTCGGGTCGGGATCGGAACTCAAGCCGCCACCGCCGGTCTCGCTTTCCGTCGGGCGGTCCAACTACGCTCGATGCCGTGCCGCTTTTCGAGCACCGTGTGATCGACCACCCAGGCGTTCTCGAAGTGGATGGTGACAGTCTCAACGCTCGCATCCACTGCCATCACGAGGCCGACTGCGACGCCGATCATCGTCGTGACGAACAGGAAGAGCTGCTCTGAACCGATCTTATAAACGTGGAGGAACTCCTTGGGCGAGGCGAGGCGAAAGCCAGTGGAGATCAACCTTCCAGCCAGCGCAGCGAGCGAAATCTTCATCAGTAGGCCGGGAATCAAAGCTAAGGATAGCAGCAGGAACATCCCGAGGAAGAAAGTAGAGAGATGCGATTTGGCGCCGTTGTCGATGTTCGCTCTGCTGCGGACGATTTTGGAAATCATCGGCAATCCGCCGAGGGAGGAAACGATCGTATTTCCGATACCGATCGCCAGCAGGTCCCGGTTCCTATCGCTGGACTTCTTTTCCGGGTCGCGCGAGTCGACCGCGGAGACGCTGAGAAGCGATTCGATGCTGCCGACGAGAGAGTCCATGATGATGTACTTGATGGAGATGGCTCCGAAGATCACGGCGAAGTCCGGGAAGGCGATGGAACTGGACAAAGAGCCGGGCAACCGAATCAGAAACTTCGGACCGACGTGGAAGAGGTGGTTAGAGAGGTGGTAGTGGTGTTCATGCTCAAGGTCAAAGAGGAGGCCGAGCGGGAGGGCGATCAGAAAGATAAGAAAACCGGATCCGAGGTCGGACTTCCAAGTGTTGGGAAACAGCAAAGGGCACTCTCCGGGAGCCGACACGGTCGGCATACTATTCCGCATGCGGCGAGGGGAGCCAATTCCCAATCCCCGCGCGAGGGTGGTTGCGCGTTCTGGCCTTCTTGGTGATCATTCTGGTGATCGCGGCGACTTACGTGGGCTACCAGGGGTCGCGGTCGATCCATGAAAACGCGCAGGAGCTGGTTTTGTTAGTTCGGGGCGGGGCGCGGAGCTGGAAGGGGAGCTCGAGGTCGTTCTGGGGGTCTGCCTGGTGCTGGCGATTGCCGATGCGGCGTCGATAAAGCACGCGGCCGGCGTTTCGGCGGCTGGAGTGGCAGGCAGAGGAGTTGGACCGGGTTTCGTGGCAGATGCTACAGGATCAGGAGGTGGTGGCGTGACGATTTTCGCAGGAAAGGCACGACGAGCTGGGCCAATCGGTGACGGGCTTGAAGAGTATGTTGAAGCGGATGGAATGGACGCCGGGCTGCGGTGGCTGACGGAGCGGTTTGCGGAGCGGACGCAGATCAGCGCCGACTACAGTTCTCACCAGCCGAAACGGTTGGCCGACGACCAGGAGACGCAACTGTTTCCGATTGCGCAGGACGCGCTGACGAATATCGCCCGGCACTCGGGGGCCACGGAGGCGAAGGTGCGGTCGGATACGTCGGGGGACCAGGTGCTGCTGCGGATTGAGGATAACGGACGGGGCATGCCGGCGGAGACGTCGACGAAGTCTCGCCGCGGACGCGTGTTTTGGCCTTGAGCATGCATCGGGATGCGGTGCGGGCGGTGGCGCGGGGGGAGGCGCATTTGAGCCCTTCGGTGGCGGATGCGGTGTTGACGGACTATGGGAAGCATGTGACGAATCCGGTGGATCTGCTAACGGCGCGGGAGCGGGAGGTGCTTCGGTTGATCGCGGAGGGGGGAACGAATAAGGACATTGCGAATCAGTTGAGCTTGAGTGTGTATACGGTGGAGGGGCACCGGGGGCGGTTGATGGAGAAGCTGAAGCTGCATTCGACGGGGAATTTGGTGCGGTTTGCGATTCGGAATGGATTTATCAGCTAACTTGGAGAGCATGCCTACGCCTACGCTCCAAGAGCAGTTCGGGAATATTGATATCTACCTTTTTGACCAGATTCTGAAGGGGCATATCGTTCCGGGAATGCGCATCCTCGACGCGGGTTGCGGCTATGGCCGAAACTTGGTCTACCTGCTGCGAGAAGGCTACGAGGTGTTCGCGGCGGATACGAATGCGGAGGCGGTAGCCAGCGTCCGGGCGTTGGCACCGGGGTTGCCGGAGTCGAATTTTCGAGTTGAGGCCGTGGAGGAGATGTCGTTTGCAGATGGCTGCGCGGACGTGGTGATTAGCAACACGGTGTTGCATTTTGCGGCTAACGACGGGCATTTCGAGGCGATGCTGGCGGGGTCGTGGAGCGTGCTGAAGCCCGGGGGTCTTTTTTTCTGTCGTCTGGGATCGACGATCGGCATGGAGACCCAAGTGGAGCTGGTGCACGGACGGCGGTACCGGTCGCCGGATGGATCGGAGCGATATCTGGTGGACGCGGCGTTGTTGGAAACGCTGACGGAGCGAATGGGGGGAGAGTGGGCCGAGCCGTTGAAGACGACGGTGGTTCAGGGTCTGCGGGCGATGACTACTTGGGTGCTGCGGAAGAAAGTGGGGTAAGTTACCAGATCGCGTTGGGGTATTCGGCGTTTATCAGGTGATCCGAGGTGACCAAGGGAGCTTCGTTGTTCGCGATTGCGTTGGCGACGATGATGCGATCACCCGGCTCCCGGGTATAGGGAAACGACAATGTTGGCATCGAAGTAGGAGCTCAAAGTTTGGACGCCCACTTCCCCTCCCATTCGTTTCGCATTTCCGCATCAAGTCCGCTTTGCGCTTTGTCCAGATCCTCCAGCGTCCCGCAAACAAAGTCTCGCTGGATCAGATTTGCCATTTTGCTCGGTCTGTCGATCGGCACAAGGCGAACCGCTCGGCCTTTGTGAAGCACCTCGACGAACTCGCCTTGCAAGGACCGCTCGACGATCTGGAACAAATTCTTCCGACCTCTGTGCTGGTGACCTTCATAGGGATAGCGTACGCAGCGACGGGACACAAGTCCGAGTTTGATCCGATACACTAGCGGTAGTTTACTGCGAATCCGCGTGATGCTCTGGGTGGGTGGCGAGGAAGTTCAATGGGAGCAGGGGGTTAGCGCGTCCCTTCCCCCGAACAAAGCGTATTACCCTGTATAGAAAGTCGTCATATAGATAGAGTGACCATGCGGGTTGAATTGTGCGCCCAGTTAAGGAATACTAGTATTACCCTCTATGGCCTCCCTCGTTGCCAAGAAGAAAGCCAACACCCTCTACTACTACGTCGTCGAAAGCGCCCGCGTCGACGGCGTAGCGTGTCAACAACCTTGAGACACAAGTTAGGTTAATTTAGCGAGGATTTTCGTCCGAGGTTTTCGGTTTGTTGATCCAGACTTGGG
>JAPKZA010000233.1 GCA_026394015.1 Acidobacteriota bacterium | reverse complement strand
GAGACGGCAAGGAAAACACGCACAAGTTCGATACCCGCTTCGACTACAACCTGAACGAGAAACACCAGGTAATGGGTCGGTTCAGCTACCTGCGGCAGAAGTTTAACCGGGACGCTATCTTCCCGGGCCTCGCCGACGGCGTCGGTAACCAGGGTGCACAGTTCAACGAGAACCGAAGCCTGGCGTTGGCATGGACCTACACCGTCTCTCCGCGGATCGTGAATACGCTTCGGTACGGGAACAACGACACCTTCGCCGAGTTTGCACACGCTACGGTCAACGAGACCAAAGCTGACGCGTTTGGATTCCGTGGGTTTCCCGCGGAGATGTTGCAGGTTGGTGGACTGCCGCTGATCAACCCGACAAACTACAACCAGTTGGGAACGCGGAATTTTCGGCCGCAATTTCAGACCCCGAAGTTGAACCAGATCGTCGACACGGTTTCCATGACCGCCGGGAAGCACTTTGTCCGTGGCGGGTTCGAACTTCGGATGAAAGACAACAGCTTCGTGGACGTTACCCGACGGTCACCGGCTTATAACTTCCCCGGCCGATTTACCAATGACGCGATGGGCGATTTGTTGCTCGGCTTTCCCGATAGCGTGCAGTTGAACACCGTGCCGGAAGTGAAGCAATTGCAGCAGGCTTACAGCTTCTTCGTTCAAGACGACTGGAAGGTGAGCCGGACGCTGACCCTGAATCTGGGACTTCGGTATGAGTATACGACGCCGTTCTACGGCAGCGGGACGAACAAGAACATCAATTTCAGCCCCGCCACCGGCAACCTCGTCTTCACATCCGACAAAGATAAATACCTCACCACTCCGGACAAGAACAACTTCGGGCCCCGGTTGGGTTTCGCCTGGCAGGCCATCGAAGAGAAGTTGGTCGTGCGCGGCGGCTACGGGCTGTTCTACAACACCGAGGACATCTATGGCTCCGAAGCCAGCCTAGCGCTCAACCCGCCGCAACTGATTCAGCCGACGCTGCAGCGGGTGGGTACAGGCCCGGCACCGGTACGGTTGAGCGATCCGCTGCCGAACGGAGTGCTCTCGAACTTTGATAGCCGGAACATTGGGCTACGGACGCGGGAACAGAACCAGCGTAGCGGACGGATCCAACAGTTCAACCTCGCGGTGCAGTATCGGGTGAATAAGGCGAGCACCTGGGAAGTCGCGTACGCCGGCAACCGGGGTACGAACCTGTTTGGCCTGTACGAGCGGAACCAGACCCCCTTCGGAGTCGATGGTACCGTTCCGGCGAACCGGCCCTTTCCGCAATGGCAGGGCATTCAGACCGGTGCGAGCCGCGCCAACAGCTGGTACAACGCGTTGCAAACGAAGTTTGAACACAATTTCAGCGGCGGACTCTACGCCCTGGCCAGCTTTACCTGGGCGAGCGCGATTGACCAGGCAGGAACCTGGGATGCAGGCGCTTCGCCGCAGCTCCTGGACCGGTTTGACCTGGACCAGACCCCGAAGCTGCAATACACGACGGCGGTAACCTATGAGTTGCCCTTCGGAAAAGGCAAGAAGTTCGGCAGCAGTTGGAACCGCGCGACCGATGCGGTACTCGGCGGCTGGCGGACCTCTTCGATTGTGAACTGGCGCACCGGATTGCCCATCAATGTCGGGTTGAACGGTAACGGCATCGATCCGGCGACGGGTCGGGCGTACACCTTCTTCGGCCGGAACGGCGGCGGATTGCGGCCGAACCGGGTCGGCGAGGCGAATTCGGGGATTGATCCGAAGACCGACCGTTTCCGCTTCCTGAGTGCTTCGGCGTACGCGGTGCAGACCATCAACACGGCGGGGAATGCGGCCCGGAACACGGCTTATGGGCCGCGATTCTTCACGACCGATTTCAACTTGTCGAAGGGCTTCCGGATTACGGAACGGCAGAGTGTCGATATCCGTTGGGAGGTCTTTAACCTGTTCAACACCGTGAACTTCAATAACCCCGCCACCGGTTTGGGGGCGACCAATTTTGGCGTCATCACCTCGGCACGGGATCCCCGCATCATGCAGATGGCGATCCGCTATCGGTTCTAACTCTCATGCAGCAACGAAAAGGGCCGCTGCCTCCGGGTGGCGGCCTTTTTCCGTTATAAGAGCCGCGCTAAGAGCGCTATAAAAGAGGGATGATCTCTCGGCGTGACTTGGGCTTCCTACTGGCCGGCCCGGCCTTCGGCAAGGTAACCGGTTTTGAGCAGGTGGCGGGGGCGTTACCACCCCGAGAAAAGGGGAAGGTGGCCGTGGAAATGCTGGGGGAGGCCCTGGTGGAGCCGGGCTTCCGTCGGCAAAAGATCCGCTACGGTGCCAAGCCCGGGAACCCCGTCTACGCCTGGTTGCTGACGCCCGATAAGTTTGCCGGTCGTGCCGCGCTGTGCCTGCATCAAACGACGAAGATCGGCAAGGATGAGCCCGTCGGATTGGGCGGCAAGCCGAACCTCCGCTACGCCCAGGAGCTGGCGCAACGGGGCTACCTCTGCCTGGCGCCGGATTATCCCTCGTTTGGAGACGACAGCACCGATTTTGCCAAAGAGGTATTCGGGGTGGGATTGGCATCGGGGACGATGAAGGGCATCGTGAACCACCGCCGTGGCGTGGACTTGCTGATCGAGAAAGGGGCCAAGTCGGTTGTCGCGATTGGGCATTCCCTCGGCGGCCACAATACGCTCTTTGTCACGGCTTTTGATGAACGGATCAGGGCGGCGGTGACGAGTTGCGGCTTCACCGCGATGGCCAAGTATAAAGGCGGAAATTTGAAAGGTTGGGACCAGGACCGTTACATGCCGCGGGTCCGGGAGGTCTTTCACAATAGTCCGCGCGAGTTGCCTTGGGACTTTCCCGATCTGCTGCGGCGTATGGCGGGTCGTGCTTTGTACATCAACGCACCCCTGCAGGACGACAATTTTGACAATAGCGGCGTCCGGGACTGCGTCCGGGCTGTGGGAGGCCTGTTCCGACGGGGGCGCCTCGTCACTGCGTATCCAGATTGCGGCCACGATTTCCCCTCGGAGGTGCGCCAGGAAGCCTACAGATTCCTCGACCTCGCTTAACAGATCAAACCCTGACGGCTTTTACAAGATTTTTACAACCTGGAGACGACCCGAGGGGGGTATTCCCCGTAGTATCGACAGTAGAACTGTGGGAGCTACCATGACAATCTTCCTTGACGACCATCTCTCGATTGACTGGACCACGGTCCGGGTCGACGACCAAAAGCTAATTCTGACGCGCAAGGAGTTTGAACTTCTCGCGATGC
This sequence comes from Acidobacteriota bacterium, assembly GCA_026394015.1. Lineage (GTDB taxonomy): Bacteria > Acidobacteriota > Terriglobia > Bryobacterales > Bryobacteraceae. Next base: position 457 of record JAPKZA010000233.1, on the reverse strand, counting down.
TGTCGCAAAACGAAGGCGAAACGATGCCTCGCACGGTGCTCCTGGAAACCGTTTGGGGTTACCGCAGCGGCACGCGGACCCGCACCCTGGACGTCCACATTCGACGACTACGCCGGAAGTTGGGCCAATTCGGAGAAGACTACATCCAGACGATATTCGGCGTCGGCTATCGGTTTGTCCGCTTGCGCCCGGCCCGGCCCTTGCAGCTGAGCTCGCCGGCGGCATTCGCAATCGGCGCTTAGTCACGCGAAACCCTCTACAATAGAGGTTTTGCATGCAGGTAACGATTCAACCCGCGTCCGCGATCAGCGGCGCCATCCGGCTTCCCGGCGATAAATCCATCTCGCACCGCTACGCGATTCTGGCCTCGATTGCCGAAGGCACCTCCACGCTGCGCAACTACTCCACCGGGGCCGATCCGCATTCGACGCTGCACTGCGTCGAGACGCTGGGCATT
>JAPKZA010000415.1 GCA_026394015.1 Acidobacteriota bacterium | reverse complement strand
CATGCTGATGCGACCGAAGGCGGGGTTCGGGCGGATGGGGCTCGTGGTGCCCGGCCGCCGGGTGACGGTAATGGGGGTCCCGTCGGCGAACCTGGCTTGCACGATCTCGGACCCGGATTGGTTGATATCGCGAATGCGGCTGAGTCCGACGCCGTTGACGCCGAGGTAGCCTACCGTCACGGCGAGATCCCGTGCCAGGCGACTCTCCACGTTCATGCTGTATTGATAGGTAAGCGGATCAGAAAAGTCAGGTTGCATGACGAAGATGTCCGGCACGGCACCGGACACGTTGGGCGCGGTCTGGAACGTGGCGGGGTACATCGGCATCGCCGCGCCCGTCAAGGTCAACGTCTTGATTTGAAGGCCGTTTTGGGCCTGAATCGTGCGTGCGACGAGCCCCGGCAGCCGACCGTAAAACATCCCTGCTCCGCCTCGAATCACGTGGTTTCCGCTCCGGTCCAGCCGGTAAGCAAAGCCGAACCGCCCGGCCATATTGTTGAAGTCCCTGGGCATCACGCCGGTCTGGAAGCCGCTCCGCGCGAGGTTCGCATCCTGGTTCCGGATCTGATTCCCTTCGTACAAGAAGGCGTCGTAACGTCCCCCTAAATGGAGGGTCAGGCGTTGGGAGACCCGCCAGGCGTCCTGGGCGAAAAAGGCATACTCGTCGGCGTTGGGGAAGGTGTTGCCGCCGGAGGTGCCGGCTCCCGGAAACGCTTGTGCGAAGGAGGAAGGCCGCCGCTGGGCGAAGTCCGCCAGGCTGTCGAAGGTGTATTGGCCGAAGAACAGATTGCTGTTCAACTGCTGGGCGCGTTCGAATTTGAAGTCGTGGCCAAACTTCAGGCTATGGCTGCCGACGTTCCAGTTGAAGCTCTGCACGACGCCGTATTTTTTCTGATTCACGAAGCGGGGCAGGAAGTTCGCATTGCCGAAGGTCATCATGGTTACCCCGCTTTGCCGTACGACGATTTCGGCGCCTTGACCGTTGGTGGTGCTGGGGTTTCGCTCGTCGAGATAGACAAAGCGCTGGTCGATGACTTTGTTGCCGCCGAGGACCCAGGTGTGGGTGGCGGTGATGTTGTCAGTATTTAGAATTGTGTCGCCGGTGTGGTCGACCGAGGACTGCGCGCCGGGCGATTCATAGTTGACGCCGGTGAACCGGTGGGCGTTGTAGCGGAAGCTGAAGGTTCGCTGGGGAGAGGCATTCCAGTCGATTTTCGCGGTGTGGATGTTGTTGTTCTGGCCGATGGAGTAAGGGGTGAGATAGCGGCTGAGTTCGCGTCCGGCCTGTTGGGAGAGGGCATCGCCGGGAATGGCGATGGGGAAGAAGAGGGCGATGGGGCTGTTGTTCCGTTGGCCGTCATAGTTGTAGAAGAAGAACAGGCGATTCTTCACGACGGGGCCGCCGAGGTTGCCGCCGAATTGATTGAAGTGGTAGGGCTGGCGGACGATGCCGGCCCGGTTGTTGAAGAAGGTGTTGGCGTTCATGGCGCGGTCCCGGAAGAACCAGAAGCCGGTGCCGTGAAGCTGGTTGGTGCCGGACTTGGTCAATACGTTGACGACCCCGCCGGACGCGCGGCCAAACTCGGCGGCGTAGGCGTTCGTGTTGACTTGGAATTCCTGGACGGAGTCCTGGCTGAAGGAGTAGGGATTGCGAAAGCCGGCCCGGCCGACGCTTTGGCCCCAGAAGCTGCTGTTGGCGTCCATGCCATCGACGAGCAGGCTGTTGGATGGTCCGCGCTGGCCGGCGAAGGCGAGGTCACCGGTGCGGGGATCTTTGACGACGCCGGGGGTGAGGATGGTGAAGTCGAGGAAATTGCGTCCGTTGATGGGAAGATCGCGGACGAGCCTTTCATCGACGTTGGTGCTGGTCTGGCTGCGGGTGGATTCGATGAGCGGGGTTTCGGCGGTGACGTTGACGGTTTCGGCCGCGTTGCCCACTTCGAGAGCGACGTCGTAGGAGAGTACGGCACCGACCTTGAGGACCAAGCCGGAGCGCCGGATGGTCTTGAACCCGTTCTTTTCGACGACGACTTCGTATCGTCCGGCCGGGAGGCGAACGGCGGTAAACAGGCCTGCATCGCTGGTTTCGAGCGACCTCCGCGTTCCCATCTCCTCGCTTTGGACGCGGACTTTGGCCCCGGGCACGGCCGCGCCGCTGGGATCGAGTACGACGCCGGAAAGGGTGGCTACGCCGGCTTCGGCCTGCGCCAGCAGGTGCAGCGGGCAAATCGCCAAACAAGTCAAGAGGAAGAGCGCTCGGGTCATAAGAATCCCGATGGTAGCGGCCCACTATGACGATATCGTAAAGAGGCAGTTAATTTCTTGTCCTGTAACTCACCTGTAAGAGTGGGCTGCTATTTCTGATATATGCGTAGACGAGATCTGATGGGCATGGCCGCGGCCACCCTGCTGCCTTCGGCCCAAGCGGCGCCGGGTAACTTCACGTTCGTTCATTTGACCGATACCCACATTCAACCGGAAATGCGTGCCAGCGAAGGCTGTCGGATGTGCTTCGACGAGGTGAAGAAGCTGAAGCCCGACTTCGCCCTGCTGGGTGGCGACCTCGTGTTTGACGCGGCGGACCAAGGTGCGGATCGATCAAAGAAGCTTTTCGACCTGTTCACGGAAACCGCGAAACGGCTGGACGTGCCGACCCATGCCACGATTGGGAATCACGACGTCTATGGTACGGGCCCGAAAGCCGGGGTCTCGGCCAGCGACCCGCTTCGCGGCAAGAAGCTTTTTGAAGATCGGCAAGGCAAGGCGCTCTATCACTCTTACGACCACAAGGGTTGGCATTTCATTGTTCTCGACTCGATCGAGATCACTCCCGCCGGCAGCTTTCGGGGCAACATCGGGCCGGATCAATTGGAATGGCTCAAGAATGATGTCGCCAAGGCGGGTCGCATGCCGCTGTGTGTGCTGACCCATATTCCGATCCTGTCGGCGGCCCCGAAGATTCTCAACTACAGCGGTGACGCCATGGACCGGATCATTATCGCAAACGGAAGCGCCGTGGCTGAGATCCTCGGCAAGGGCAACTTGAAAGTGGTGCTGCAGGGCCACACGCATATTTGCGAGACGGTGCACTACAAGGGTGCTCAGTTCATCACTTCTGGAGCGGTCAGCGGCAATTGGTGGAAGGGCGAGCGGTTGGGCTTCGCCGAGGGCTACGGCGTCCTGCGGGTCCGCGGCGAGGAAGTGAAGTGGGAGTACCGGACTTTCGGTTTTAAGGCCGACCCGGCATAAGGTCCGGTCATCACATTGTTATCCCGGCGCAGCGAGAGTGTTACCCGCAGTTTGAATTCTGTGAGTTTGTGTCAGTTTGTTCTGCGGCCGGGGTTACTATGCGGCTCCCTGTTGGGCGTTGACGCCGTGATGGCCGAGTGCTGTTCCCTGGAGAGGTCGAGCGGGCTGGATCTGCTAAGCTAGCGAAACTCACTATGTTCTCGCGGCGTTTTAAGCAAGTTGATGTGTTCGCCTCGCAAGCTTGTCGGGGCAATCCTTTGGCTGTCGTCGTCGATGCGGCTGGCTTAGACGATGCCACCATGCAAGCCTTCGCGGCCTGGACCAATTTGAGCGAAACCACGTTCCTATTGCCGCCTACGAGACCTGAGGCTGACTATCGGGTGCGTATCTTTACCACCACCACCGAGTTGCCATTCGCAGGTCACCCGACCTTGGGTAGCTGCCACGCTTGGCTCGAAGCAGGTGGCAAACCGCGTCAAGAGGGAATCGTGGTCCAGGAATGTGGGGCCGGCTTGGTGCGAATCCAGCGCGAACCAAACAGGCTGGCTTTTGCCGCGCCACCGCTGCTTCGTACGGGCGCCGTCGAGGAGGAAACGCTTGCCTTGCTCATCCAAGGGCTTGGCCTTTCGCCGGACGAAGTGGTCGATCACCAATGGCTCGTCAATGGCCCGCGCTGGATTGGCTTGCTCCTCCCCAGTGCGGAACGCGTCCTCGCTCTCCGGCCCGATCCGGTCGCGTTAAAGGGACTGGACGTCGGCGTTGTCGGGCCCTATCCCGACCCGTCGCCATTGGCGTTCGAAGTTCGGGCCTTCCCCTATTCCGATGGGCCGTTCGAGGATCCTGTCACCGGGAGCTTGAACGCAGGAATCGCCCAATGGTTAATCGGTCGAGGATCGGCGCCGCGGACTTATGTCGCGTCGCAAGGAACCGTGATGGGCCGGTCGGGCCGCGTTCATGTTTCGTGCGAAGAGGGCGAACCCCTTGCCGTGTGGATCGGCGGAGAGTCCATTACTGTCGTGGACGGTCAGGTGATGATCTAGTTCGCACTTGCAGGCTGGGTTATTGTCTGCCGGTGGGAGGGTATTCACCACCAAGCCGTCTATCGGGCGCGATTCTACTGTCCTACTGCTGTCCGCTAGACTGGAACTGTGCCGCTAAACGTTCGAGAGGTCGTTCGAAAACGAAATCGGTGGAGGAGCTGCGGACTCGCGCCACGGAGGCAATTCCGCTCTACTGGGATGTGTTGGGCGCAGATCGCTCCCTGACATCAACCCTCGCCGAGATCGAGGTTGAACTGCCTGCCTAAAGCGGCGCGCCGCAGAGGACGATACACCGCCGTTTACTGAAGGAATTGATGATGGGCTTAGCCAACAAAAACTTCATTGTTTTATTCAAAAGCGGCGATACCCAACCCCTGATCGCAGCCTCTTCTTGCATAGACGGAGAATGCCTGATTTTCCAGGGTTTGGAAGAGGAATTGGTTGCCTTCTTCGACCTCCGTGAAGTCGCAGATTGGGGGCCGAAAGTTTCCGGACAAGAGTTCCCCGCAGTACCAGCATCGCGACCGAAATAGGTGCCGCCGACGGCGATATCTGCCGTCCCGCGGAGTTGGGCGCGGAGTGCGTTCCCCTATCGGTTGAACCGCATGACTCTTGCGGGAGTTAGAAGGCGACGTGGCCCCGCTAGCTTCTGCCGGCGGCTTCGACGGAGAGCGTCGGGTCGGCACCTTCCCAGGTGACGTCCGCGGTGGGGCCGTAGGTGGGGAGGACTGGCAACTCCATGAGCCGTTGGTAGACGGTGAGCTGGGTGCGGTGGTGAGAAGTGTGCAGAACGCGCCGCCAGAAGACCCACATCCGCTCGCGTTCGACGTCGAAGAAGGGAACCGTTTCGTACCACCACGGGTTGGACTGGCGGGCCAGGAAATCGAGACGCGGGCGGGCGAGTTCGACCAGACGCGCTGCGAAGGTGCACGGGGTTTGGTCGGTCGGCAGGACGAGAGTAGGGGCGGGCTCGGGGGTACCGAGGAACTCGCCGAAGAAGCGGCGTTCCGAGAGAAGTTGGTGCCGCATGATCTCCTGTATGGTGCTCGATTTCGGGTGCGGCCTGAAGCTGAGGTCCTTGCCTTCGAAGCTCTGCCAGGCGGATACGACTTTGTTGGTCTCGCTTGCGTAGGTCGCCAACATGTATTGCTGTGCGGGGTCGGCGGCCAGGGGGATGTCCTGGTCGCCGATCGCGGTCGTGGCGTATTGCATGGGCATGGTTGGTTACCGCTTGTTCCAGTTGGTTTCAGCCTTCTTGAATAACCCTTCGGCGTCCTTCTGCCACATGGCGCGGGTGTCGAGTTCGGGGTCCTTGTAGAAGAGGTAGAGCTTGCCGTTGCGGATGACGAAGCTGGTCGGGTCGACGTCGACTTCCTTGTCGAGAGCGGCCAGGGCCCAGGCGCACCAACCGTTGTAGGCGGGAGCGTACTTGGCGGGATTTTGCCGGAATTTGGCGAGGTTTTCCTTGTTGGAGAAGCGGTAGGTGGCTCCTTGATATTCAAAAGCGTTGCCGATGAGACCGCGCTTGGGGGTGCCGCCGCCTTCGGGAAAATAGCTCACCGGATCAAAGGCACCGACGGCGACGCTATGGCCGAGGGTGTTGAGCCTGGGCTGTTCGGCGGCGGCGGTGCTGGAGAAGGCCGCGAGGAGGAGGGCCGCGGCGGAGAGGTTGAGGAAGAGGTGTTTCATGGTTTTCCTCAAGGGCACGTGAGATGCCAAACGGAGAATTGGACGTAACTATAACAAATCACGGGAAGGGTGAGAGAACGTGGCGCCAGGGTTGTCACGGGACTTCGTGGTTCGGGCGCGAAGGTTCGTGGTGGCTAGTGATCCTCGTGGATGCCGAGCGCCTTCAAACGGGAGGCTAGTGTGGTGGCAGGAAGGCCAAGGAGGGCGGCAGCTCCATCGGTGCCGTAGATTTTTCCGCCGGCCTGCTTGAGGGCGCGGCGATAGTTTTCGGTTTCGAGGGCTCGGAGCTCGTCCATGGTCAGGACGGAGGAGGGGGAGACGGCGGGGGTGGGGGTAGGGGATTGGTCGGGAAGATCGAGGTGCAGCGACTGGCCGCGGCCGAGGATGACGGCGCGTTCGATGACATGCTGCAACTCTCGAATGTTGCCGGGCCAGTCGTAGGCCATCAACATTTTGACGTGGCGGTCGAGCAGGCGGGGTTCCGGCAGGCCCATGCGGCGGCAGGAGTGTCGGATGAAGTGGGCGGCGAGGAGGGGGATGTCCTCGCGTCGTTCGCGGAGGGAGGGGACGACGATGGGGAAGACGCTGAGGCGGTAGTAGAGATCTTCGCGGAAGCGTTTTCCTTCGGCCTCCCGGCCGAGCTCGCGGTTGGTGGCGGCGATGACGCGGACGTTGACGCGACGGGTTGCGTCTTCGCCGACCCGTTCGAACTCGCCTTCCTGCAGGACACGGAGGAGTTTGCTTTGGAGTTCAAGAGGGATCTCGCCGACTTCATCGAGGAAGAGGGTGCCTTGGTCGGCGAGTTGGAAGCGGCCGACGCGGTCTTTAATGGCGCCGGTGAAGGACCCTTTGACATGACCGAAGAATTCGCTTTCAAAGAGCTCGCGGGGGATGGAGGCGCAGTTGACCTTGACCAATGGGCGGGCGTGGCGCTTGCTGCGTTCGTGGATGGCGCGGGCGATCAACTCTTTGCCGGTGCCGGACTCGCCGAGGATGAGAACGGAGGCATCGGTGGAGGCGACCAAGTCCACTTCCTGAAGGATGCGGACGAGGGCGGGGCTGTGGCCGACGATGTCGCTGAAGGCCATCGCTTCTTTGACTTCTTCCTGGAGGTAGGTGTTTTCGAGCTCCAGCTTGCGGCGGAGGTCCTGGAGTTCTTCAAATCGGCTGGAGTTACTGATGGAGATGGCGGCTTGGCCGGTGAAGAGCCGAACCCCTTCGAGTTCCTCGGTGGACATTCGCTGTCGGCTGAAGATGCCGAGGACGCCGAGGGTTTCGCCTTTGAAGATCAGCGGATGGGCGGCGAAGGAGACGAGCTTTTCGCGGGCGACCCAGGCGGCGTCGGCCACCCAGGCGGCTTCGCTGGCGAGGTCGGCGAGAATGACCGGCTTCCCGGTAGCGGCAACTTGGCCGATTTTGCGGCTGCCGAGGGGGAAGCGGCTGAATCTTCCGTCGAGTCCATTCCACGATTGACTCCGGTCGACTATGGATCGGCCGGCGCTGGCGCGGAGTTGGAGGCATTTTCCACGGTCACCGCAGACTTCCGGGTGGCGGCAACCGCCGCACTTGGCGGCATCTTCGATCATCCAAATGCGGGCGAGAGCGAAGCCGGCGTCGCCGACGAGTCCATCGACGATGAGGGATAGGGTGTTGCCCAGGTCACCGCATTCTGCAAAGCTCAGCGCCACGCGAGAGAGGAGATCGAGGTACACCTTGGCAGGGTAACACGCGACCGGAGATCACGGGCTTTCGTGATGGCCGCGAGGATTCGGGGTGCTCGGCCACGGGGTTTGGTGGTCGGACATTTTGCGCTCTTTTGGTTTCATGGGTTTAGGCGGCGGCGGGAGTTGGCACGGCGATTGCCCTCACCAATGGCAAGGAGAATTTGGACATGAGTCGTATCCACGCATTGGAACCTGCCGCCGCGACACCGAAGGCCCAGGAACTTTTGGCCGCCGTGAAGGCGAAGATCGGGATGACCCCGAACATGATGAAGACAATGGCGCAGTCCGAGGCCGTACTGGAGGGCTATCTGAGCTTCAGCGGCGCGCTGGGAGGAGGGGTGCTCTCCGCGAAACTGCGCGAGCAGATTGCGATTGCGGTTGGGCAGGCGAATAGCTGCCAGTACTGCCTTTCGGCGCACACTTTGCTTGGAAAAATGGCGGGATTGGCAAAGGACGAGTTGGACGCCAGTCGCCGGGCGACGTCGTCGGACCCGAAGACGGCGGTGGCGTTGCATTTCGCGCATGACCTGGTGGCGCATAAAGGGATGGTAGACGACCAGGGAATAGCGGCGGTTCGCGCGGCTGGATTTACCGAGGCCGAGATTGTGGAGATCGTGTCGAATGTGGCGCTGAACATCTTCACGAACTACTTCAACAACGTCGCTCAGACCGAGGTGGATTTCCCGAAGGTGGAGTTGGCGCTGCCTGCATAGGTTTGTCTACCCGCCTTGGTAGACCAACTGTCCGCCTGAGAAAACCGCGAACCCGGGGAGCGACTTGACGCCTAGGCGAAGGGCGAGCTCCGGGTTGGCGTCGACATCGAGTCGGGTGACGCTCGCCTGTCCGGCGAGGAGTTGGGCCAAGTGCCCGGAGGCGGGCAGTTGCCGAATCGCCCAGAATTCGACGACGACGGGACGGGGAGCGCGGGTAATGATCGCGTCAAAGTTCTGGTCGGTGAGGGCAATGGTGTCGGTCATGACGGTAACGGGGCATTTTGATGGCCAATGCGGGCTGCCGGAATTGCATTCGAAATTGGCGCGTTGGAAGTTACGGTGCATGCAGCGGTCACCAGATTTCGTGACGGAACTTCGAGGTCTCGCCGGGTGCCTGGACGGGATTGCGGCCGAAAGGCTTTTGTTTCCGCCTTCTGGGCGGAAATGAGGATTTGGCGGCTCGACTGCAGAAGCGTTAGTAAAGGAAAAGTGTGATGAACTTTAAATACACCCTCTTGATCATCGCCGCCTCTGTTGGCACGGCGACTGCGGCCGAACCGAAAGAGGCCCACCCGATCCATCACCGGGTGGCCAAGATCGACGGATTGGGCATTTTCTGCCGAGAGGCCGGATCGGCGATTGCGCCGGTGATCCTACTCTTGCATGGCTTCCCGACGTCTTCGTCGATGTTTCGGAATCTTATTCCGGTGCTGGCGAAGACCCACCCGGTCATCGCTCCGGCGCGGGACAAGTTCGACTACACCTTTCGAAACTATACGGAAACTCTCGATCAGTTTTCGACTTCCTCGGATTGGAAGGAGAGGAGTGAGGTGAACGCGGCACCGCTGCGAAAGTTTCTCGCCTTGGACGTGACGAAGTGGCGGTACACGCATGGTATGCCGGACCCGACGCTGCGGAGTCCGGATACGTGGATGCTGGACCAGGTGGGATTGGATCGGCCGGGGAACAACGAGATACCGGACGAACGTGACGATTCACTTTCCGGCCGAGGGCGCGGCACTGTACAAGCGCGATCTGCCGAAGGCGGAGATTCATCTGTTCGATGCGCGCCATTTTGCTTTCGAAACTAACGGCGACCAGATCGCGAATTTGATCGTCGGTTTAATGGGACATCAGAAGGAAGGTACGAAATGAATCCATTTATTTTGCAGGGAAAGGTAGCGGTTGTTACCGGGGCGTCGAAGGGCATCGGTGCTTCGATCGCGCGGCACTTGGGAGCGGCGGGAGCCGCAGTGGTGGTGAACTACGCGACCAGCAAAGTGGGCGCGGATGCCGTCGTGGCGGAGATCACCGCGGGCGGAGGCGAGGCGATGGCCGTGCAGGCCAATGTAGCGGACGGAGCCGAGATTACTCGACTCTTCGCCGCCGCGAAGGCGGCCTATGGGAGGGTCGATATCCTCGTCAATAATGCCGGGGTTTACGAGTTTGCCCCCCTGGAGGCGATTACGGCGACGCACTTCCACAAGCAGTTCGAACTGAACGTTTTGGGCCTGTTGCTGACGACCCAGGAGGCGGTGCGGATGATGAGGCCGGAGGGCGGCTCGATCATCAACATCAGCTCCATCGCCGGAACGATGCCGATGGCGAACGGTTCCGTCTATAGCGCGACGAAGGCGGCGGTGGACGCGATTACGGTGTCGTTATCGCTGGAGCTTGGCCCGCGGAAGATTCGGGTGAATTCGTTGAACCCGGGGATGGTGGAGACCGAGGGACTTCAAGCCGCGGGATTTGCGAACGGAGATTTCCAGCGGATGGTGGAGGGTCAGACTCCGCTGGGCCGGATCGCGCAACCGGAAGACATTGCCCGGGCGGCGGTGTTCTTTGCGTCGGCGGAAGCCGGTTGGGTTACCGGGCAGAGTTTGGTGCTAGCGGGCGGCCAGCGGCAGTAGACGATTCGAGAGCTCGCTTGAGGAGATCAGGAAATGGCTAAAAACTTTGGGAGCCTGGCTTTTACGCCGGGTGTAACAGCGGAGCAGGGCAAGCATGGGAGCTTGGCGCAGTACTCGCGCATGGTGGCGTACGGTCCGGAGACCAATGTGCTTGGCCCGTCGGAGGCAGAGTTCATCGCCGCCCGCGATGGCTTCTACATGGCCAGCGTGGGCGAGACCGGATGGCCTTACATCCAGTTTCGCGGTGGCCCGGAGGGGTTCCTGCGCGTGGTGGATGAAAAGATCATGGGCTTCGTCGACTTCACCGGCAACCGCCAATACATTAGCGTGGGCAACCTGAAACATGACGACCGGGTGTCGCTGTTCTTGATGGACTACGCGAATCAGGCGCGGCTGAAGGTTTTGGGCCGCGTCGAGATCGTCGAAGGGCCAGAGGCCCCAGCGATGATCGAACGGCTGAAGATGCCCGTGTACGCGGCGCGGTTAGAGCGGGTGATCCTGATTCATCTGGAAGCGTTCGATTGGAACTGCCAGCAACATATCCCGCGACGGTTCACGGTGGAAGAGCTTAAGCGACGATCTTCTTGATCACTTCGCCCTCTACGTCCGTCAGTCGCATATTGCGGCCGTTGTGGGGGTAGGTAAGGCGCGTGTGGTCGAAGCCCATCAGATGGAGCATGGTCGCGTGGAGGTCGTTGACGGACTTGCGATCCTCGACGGCTTCGAGGCCGAACTCGTCGGTGGCGCCGATGCAGGTGCCTCCCTTGACGCCGCCGCCGGCCATCCAGACGGTGAAGCCGCTGGGGTTGTGGTCGCGACCGCTCATGCGTTGCGAGATGGGTAGACGGCCGAATTCGCCGTGCCAGATGATGAGCGTCGAGTCGAGTAGACCGCGGGCTTTGAGGTCGGTCATGAGGCCGGCGATGGGTTTATCGGTTTCACCGCAGTGCTCCTCGTGGTTCTCTTTAAGGTCCCAATGGGCGTCCCAACTGTCACCGAAGTTGCCGCCGCCGGAGTAGAGTTGGACGAAGCGGACGCCTCGTTCGACAAGGCGCCGGGCCATCAGCGCCTGACGGCCGAAGTACTCGGTTCGCTTTTCGTTGATGCCGTAAAGTTGCTTGGTCGCGGCGGATTCAATGTCGACGTCGACGGCTTCGGTGGCGCTCGTCTGCATCCGGTAGGCCAGTTCGTAAGACTCAATGCGGGCGCTGAGTTCGGTGTCGAAGGGGTTGCGTTCGATGTGGTCCTGATTCATTTTGCCGACGAAATCGAGCCAGCGGCGCTGGCGCTGGTCGGTCATGTCTTTGGGGGGCCGGAGGTCTACGATGGGGTTGCCGGTGGGGCGGAAGGGGGTGCCCTGGTAGGCGGCGGGCATGAAGCCGTTGCCCCAGTTGGGGGCGCCGCCGATGGGGCCGCCGCGGGGGTCCGTGAAGACGACGAAGGCGGGGAGATTTTGGTTTTCGGTGCCGAGGCCGTAGGTGAGCCAACTGCCCATGGAGGGGTAACCGGCCTGGATGAAACCGGTGTTCATCTGGTACAGCGCCGGGCCGTGGTCGTTGGAGGTGCAGTGCATCGAACGGATGAAGGCGATCTCGTCGACCTTCTGGGCAACATGGGGGAAGAGGGTCGAAACGTCCATGCCGGATTGGCCGTATTTCTTGAACTCCCACAGGGCGGGCATGAGGCCGCCGGGGCTGCCCTGGGAGGGGACGATTTTCTTGCCGGGGATGGTTTCGCCGGCCCGCTGCTTGAGCATGGGCTTGGGGTCGAAGGTGTCCATTTGGCTGACGCCGCCGTAGCAAAAGATCGAGATGACCGACTTGGCTTTGGCGGGAAAATGCGGGGCCTTGGGGCCGAGCATGTTGGCGAGGGCGAGGCCGGGGATGCCGCCGCCGGCGGCCATTAACAGTTCACGACGGGACCAGAGACGCTTAGGGGACATAGACAAACTCGTTGACGTTGAAGAGGGCGTGGCAGAAGTCGGTGAGGCCATCGGGGGAGGCACTGATGAACGCGACCGCGCGGGCGGTTTCGCGGGTTGACGGAGCGCGGCCGAAGGCGAGTTGGTAGCCGCGGGCGACTTGGGCTTCGGCGGTGGAGGCTTCGCGGGAGAGGCGCTGGGCGAACTGCTTGGCCTGGAGTTGGACGAACTCGTTGTTCATCAGAATCAGGGCTTGCGGGGCAATCGTCGAGCGGTTGCGGCGGGCCCAGGAGGTGATGGTGTCGGGCTTATCGAAGACGTCGAGCAGGGGGAGCGGGATGGACCGCTTCGAGAAGACGTAGAGGCTGCGGCGGTTGGTGGAGGGGTCGTCGACGGGGCGACCGACCCAGGTGCGTTTGGAGCTGGCTTGGAAGAGGGCGGGGTCGATGTAGGGCATTACGCCGGGGCCGCCGATTTTGGTATCGAGGGTGCCGGCGAGGGCGAGGATGGAGTCGCGGATGATCTCTCCTTCGAGGCGGCGGCGGGGCATGCGCCAGAGGAGTTTGTTGTCGGGGTCGAGCTGGCGATTGGCGTCGGAATCGTCGCTGGCCATTTGATAGGCCTGGGAGTTCATCATCAACCGGTGGAGGTGTTTGACGCTCCAGTTGTTGGCGATGAGTTCGGTGGCCAGCCAGTCGAGGAGTTCGGGATGGGTGGGCCGATCGCCCATTTTGCCGAAGTTGCTCGGGGTGCGAACGATGCCTTCGCCGAAGTGAAACTGCCACATGCGGTTGACCCAGACGCGGGGGACGAGGGGGTTGTCGGAAGGTGGACTTGGCATCGGCGGGAGCTTCGGGGAAAGGCCAGTCTTCGCGGACGGCGGCGGAGAGGACGCCGGGGGTCATGACGGAGCCTTTGGCACCGGCACCGCCGCGGTGGAGGAAGTAGGACGGGGGCGCGACGCGGCCGGGCTCGGTGATGGTCATCGCGGTGGGCAACTGTGGCTTCTGTCTGTCGAAGGTGGCGACTTTGGCGAGTAGTTGCGCGCGCTCGGCGACGGCTTCCGGGGTGAGTTCGCGGACGAGATCGTCTTCGTAGATGTTGGCGACGTTTCGTTCAAACTGGCTGACATTGAGCTTTTGGCCTTCGGTGCGCTGGGCTTCGGGGGTCTCCATGGCGAGTTTCAGGTAGTCCGGCCGGGCGGCGTGGCGGCGGGCAATGATACGGTCGCGGAAGGGTTTTTCGAGGGCTTTGATTTCGTCCTTGGTCGGTTTGGCGAGGGCGTCGATGGCGGCGGATTCGGCTTTGACCTTGGCTTCGGCCGCGGGGTCAACGAGGGGCCGTTCGAGGGGCTTGAGCGGGAAGAAGACCGCCTGCATGCGGTAGTAGTCTTTTTGGGCGATGGCGTCGAATTTGTGATTGTGGCAGCGGGCGCAGCCGACGGTCATGCCGAGGAGGCCGTTCGACGCGGTGACGACGAGGTCATCGAGTTCATCGAGACGGGTCTGTTCGTTTTTGACGTTGTTTTCGGGGCCGAGGCGGAGGAAGCCGGTGGCGACCCACGCGTTGGGATCATCGGGGTAGAGTTCGTCGCCGGCGAGTTGTTCCTTGAGGAACCGGTCGAAGGGTTTGTCGGAGTTGAGGGCGTTAACGACGTAGTCGCGATAGCGGAAGGCGTTGTGGCGGTCGCGGTCGTATTCGTAGCCGCCGGAGTCGGCATAGCGGACGACGTCGAGCCAATGGCGGGCCCAGCGTTCGCCGTAGTGGGGCGAGGCGAGGAGTTGGTCGACGAGGCGGGGCCAGGCGTCGGGGCGGGTATCGTTGACGAAGGCGGCGACTTGATCGGGTGTGGGCGGAAGGCCGACGAGATCGAGATAGGCGCGGCGGACGAGGACGGACTTGGAGGCGCGCGGGGCGGGGGTAAGCCCCTTGTCTTTCCATTTGAGCGCCAGAAAGTGATCTATAGCATTAGGGGCGGGAGCGGCGGGGCGGACTGGTTTTTGGAAGGCCCAGAACTTGCGCTCGGCTTCGGTGATGGGGCGGTCTTCCGCTGCCGCGAGGGACCCGGAGGCGACCGGGGCGGCGGAGAGTTCGGCGCCGGAATCGATCCAGGATTTCAGCGTCGCGAGGTCGGCGGGAGAGAGCTTTTTGCCGGGCGGCATTTGGGGTTGGTCGAGGCCGGCGGCGAAGCGATACAAGCGGCTCTCGTCGGCTTTTCCGGCGACCAGTGCAGGGCCGCGTTGGCCGCCTTTCACCATGGATTCGCGGGTACGGAGATCGAGTTCGGAGACACGTAGGGCGCTGCCGTGGCAGGAGGTGCAGTTGGCGCCGATGATTTTGGCGGCCTGTTCCGGGACCGATTCGGCGAGAGCTACCGAGGCGAGAACGAGTACGACCGCGAGGAGACGTTGCATAATACCTACTTGGCCAATATTGTATCGACAAAGCAGCGGCTGATCTCGCTGGACGCGTTTCGCGGAGCGACGATCGCGGCGATGATGCTTGTGAACAATTTGGGCTCGCACACGGGGGCCTATGCGCCTTTGTTGCATGCGGAGTGGCACGGGCTGACGCCGACGGATCTGATTTTTCCGTTCTTTCTGTGGATGGTGGGCGTGGCGATGACGTTTTCGTTTGCGCGCCGGGTGGAGGAAGGCGGCGATAAAGGGGCGCTGATTCGGCATACGGTGCGGCGGAGCGCCCTGATCTTCGGCCTGGGGTTGTTGCTGGCCGGCTTTCCGAATTATGACTTGACGACGATTCGGATTCCGGGGGTGCTGCAGCGGATTGCGGTCTGTTATTTGATCGGGGCGCTGGTGTTCCTCTACACGACTTGGAAGGGACAGGCGGCGGTGATTGTTGGCGTTTGCACGGCTTATTGGATGTTGATGACGCTCTACCCGGTGCCAGGGTTCGGGCCGGGGGTGCTGGAGCCGATCGGGAACTTCTCGCAGTACATCGATTGGATGGTTCTGCCTGGGCACCTTTACAAAGCGGCGAGGGTGTGGGACCCGGAAGGAATTGTCAGCACTTTGCCGGCGATTGCGACGGTGTTGTTTGGGGCATTGGCGGGGCACTTGCTGCGGAGCAAACGGGAGTTGGTGGAGAAGTGCGCTTGGCTGTTGGCTACGGGTGTGTTGTTGGCGGTGGCGGGCTATGGGCTGGGGTTGGCGATGCCGATCAACAAGAAGATCTGGACGGTGTCGTTTGCGGTGGTGACGGCGGGGCTGGCGCAGTTGGGGTTGGGGGCGTTTTACTGGTTCATTGATGGACAGGGTTGGAAGCGCTGGGCGACGCCGTTGGTGCACTACGGATCGAACGCGATTGTCGTGTACGCGCTGAGCGGGCTGGTGGCTCGACTGTGGAACCTGTCGGGTTGGCGGCAACCGGTGTATGAAGCGGTGTTCGTGCCGCTGGGGTCGCCGGCGTTCGCTTCGATGTGCTTTGGCTTGGCGCACGTGTTGGGGCTGTATTTGGTGGCGTGGTTTCTTTATCGGAAAGAATGGATCATCCGATTGTGAGAACGCTTCGTATACCAGGGCATGAGACTCAATACTCCTCTTTCCCTTGTTTTATTGGCGTTTTCGGCATTTGCTAAGAACCCGATGGTCGGCGGCCACGAGATGTTCCCCCAGAAGAACATCGTCGAAAACGCTATCAATTCTGCTGACCACACGACGCTGGTGGCGGCGGTGAAGGCGGCCGACCTGGTCGCTACTTTACAGAGCGCGGGGCCGTTCACGGTGTTTGCGCCGGTGAATGCGGCGTTTGCGAAGTTGCCGGCCGGGACGGTGGATACGTTGCTGAAGCCGGAGAACAAAGCGACGCTGGCGAAGATTTTGACGTACCACGTCGTGGCTGGAAAGATGTCGGCGGCGGACTTGAAGAAGGCGATCAAGATGGGCGGTGGCAAGGCAATGTTGAAGACGGTGGCGGGCGGGACGCTGACCGCGACGATGAAGGGCGGCAAGTTGATGCTGACCGATGAGAAGGGCGGCATGGCGACGGTGACGCAGGCGGACGTGAACCAATCGAACGGGATGATCCACGTGATTGATGGGGTAGTCCTCCCCAACTAGTCGCATTATTCCTCCCATCTCCTCAGCTTTGCAGCAAAATGGCCGAGGAGATGGGGTAGAGGACGCTAAATTGCGGAAACAGACCTTTACTTTTGCTCGTCGGATGGCGTGCTTCATACTTGTCGTGGTGACACTCGCCGCCCTGGCCGGGGGATCGGCGATCTACACGGCAAACCGCCTGCGCGAAGAGATAGAGCTGATGTCGATGGACTGTATTCCCGGCCTCGCCCTGGCTGGCCGGATGGAAAGTTCGAGCGAATCGATTGAAAGGGCGATTTTGCAACACATCGCGTCGACGAGCCCGCTCGAGAAACAGGAGGCCGAGAGGGCGATTACCGAGCGCACGACAGCCCTCGATAAGGCGATGCAGGAATACGACGGGACGATCACGATGGAAGAGGATCGTCGGCTATTCGCGGGGATGCCGGCTCCGCTGCGGTTAATAGGAATTTCGTTTCGGGAGGACGTGCTGGAGGCGAGTCGGGCGAATCGCGGGGCGGAGGCGGTCGGCGCACATTGGAAACGCGGCTGGGGAGCCTACCGGGATCTGCGAACTGTGGCAGGCCGAGTCCTCGACTGGAATCGACAGAATAGTGATCGCGTGGTGCGCGTGGCCCGAGAGGCGGCGAGCCAAGGCTATCGACGGGCGTGGTGGATTACGATCTTCAGCGTGCTGGCTTGTGTGGGCCTTGGGATTTGGGTGGCGAGACAGACGACCCAAATGACGAGCCTTCTGACGGGCGTGGCAACGAGAGTGAAGGGCGGAATGGACCAGTTGGTCGCGGCGGCGCAACAGATCGCCGAGGCCAGCCGAGGTCTCGCTAGTGACGCTTCGAATCAGGCCGCGTCGATTCAAGAGACCTCCGCGGGGTCGCACCGGATTCATGACGTCAGCAGGGAGAACGCGCAGTCGGTGAGAGATGCCGAAGTGCTGATCCGGCAGGTGGACGAAGTGATTGGGGAGGCGAGCCGAGGGATGGACAGCATGGGTGGCGCGATGCGCGCGATTGAAGCCTCGAGCGCGAAGGTGGCGAGCATCATTAAAGTGATCGACGGTATCGCGTTTCAAACAAACATTCTGGCGTTGAATGCGGCAGTGGAAGCGGCGCGGGCCGGGGAGTCCGGATTGGGGTTTGCCGTGGTGGCGGACGAGGTACGGAACTTGGCGCAGCGTGCGGCGAAGGCGGCTCAGGATACGGCGATCCTGATTGACGAGTCGGTGAACTTGTCAGTAGAAGGGGGCCGGAGCCTGGGCCAGGTGTCGACTTCAGTGGGCAAGGTGACAGACCGGATCGGCAAGTTGGAGGCAATCTTGGCGCTCGTCGTGAAGGGCGGGAGCGAGCAAGCGCGCGGCTTTCATGAGATCAACGTCGCATTGCAACAGATGAGCCAGTTGACCCAAGCCACAGCGGCGCACGCCGAGGAGAGTTCGGCGTCGAGCGAGGTGATGTTCAGCCAAGTACGGGGTCTGCGGGAAGAGGCGGATCTGCTCGGTCGACTCGTCCACGCGGAGGGATAGCGGGAACAATTTGGCGGGATCCGCGTAGAGTTAACCATGCGGCTCTGCGGATTGTTGGTATGCCTGGCGGGTGGACTAAGCGCCCAAGAGGTCGAGCGGTTGGATGGAAAACGACTGATCCCGGCGGCGATCGACCAAGTGGTTGAGAGCCACATGCGGGCCGGTCGAGTGACGGGGTTGGCGCTTGCCGTTCTGAACCGGAATGAGCTTGCCTATGTGAAGACTTACGGAATGCGGAATGCAGCGGCGGCGGCACCGCTCTTGAGCGATACGGTGCTGTACGGGGCCTCGTTCACGAAGTCGACATTCGCCTATATGGTGATGCAGTTAGTGGAGGAAGGGAAGTTGGATTTGGACCGGCCAGTGAGGGCGTATCTGGCGAAGCCGTGGGCCGAGTATGAGAAATGGAAAGAGTTGGGAGAGGATCCGCGCTCGAGGCTGAT
>JAPKZA010000001.1 GCA_026394015.1 Acidobacteriota bacterium | reverse complement strand
TCGACGTGGGACTGATCATGGAAACAAAGCATTTCGTGAAAAATCCGAGGCCGCGCGATATGGCGTGGTATGATTCGAAAGATAACTGTGTGCATCTTATGTGGTCGTCGCTGAACATAAGCATCCACTCGTTGTGCGGGATCGTTCGGCACGAATTGGGTCACGCGGTAGACGAGCAACTGCATACGACGAAGGGTGCCGAGAGGCGTGCCGACCGACTTGCAGAGATTGCTACGGGTCACCCGATTCTCTACACACCTGACGGGATTCAAAATTCGACGTATGGCGTGCCGTACCGTCCAGATTGGCTGCATCAGTAGGGTTTACATGGATACCAAAAAGGTTTTATGGATCGGTGGCGGTCTTGCCTCCGTGTTTTTACTCGCCAAGATGTTAAATCCTAGAGATATCATCAAAGACGAAATTAAAAAAACCGCCGAGGGAGTTAAAGACGCTTTTGAGGCTCTTTATCAGTTAGGCGTTGACGCGGGGATAACCCCCACAGGCGGCACTTTTGCAAAGTCCCCATTGCCCACGTTGAAACGGAAGATTCCGTTGGGTCGGCGGCTGACATTAGTTCGCCTTTGCCGCTTGTTATGATCCCGATCCCAACGACATTGGACGGTAAGCCTCTTACAAAGATCGTTTTTAGCGTTAACGGTGGCAAAAACGTTAGCATCTTCGCTAACGCTATTCCGAAAACAAATTTTGAAGAAATGCTTTCGGGCAACGCGAAATATTACATAGTGACCGCCTAATAGGATTTACATGGACACTAAAAAACTACTCATGTTCGGTGGCGCGGCGGCACTCGCATATCTTGTGTTGCGACCTTCGGGTAAATCTTCGGGTAAATCTTCGAGTAAACCCGCGAGCGTCGCCGCTGTGTTGTCGGTCAAAGATAGTATCAAAAAACACTTCAAAGATGACCCCGCAGGGGTCATGTGGGATGAAGTCAACGCAAAAGCGAATAACACTTCGATTGAGGACGCTCAAAAGAATCTAAAATTTTACCTTCTGCTAGTTTTTTCTGATAAGAAGATTCACCAAAATTCACCCGCAGAAATTTCATCGGCGGACGGCTCAACTGTATACCTTTATCCCGACTATATCGGCTTAAATGAGGGTAAAAATTTATACCTTTACTACATTCCCGATTCGTTTATGACAAGTACGGTAAAATTAACGGTGTATTTAGAGTCTCAAGATACACAAATGGACGACCCGAAACTAGAGACAGGATTGCCCGTTAGCGCATTTACCGAAACAAACAGATACGATTGCCTTTCTGGAAACGCCGTTTACACCGAAATTTTCGTTTAAGGGGATTTACGACGCTTTCGGTTCCCAAAGCATAAGCCGACCGTTCTTCCATAGGCGCATGGCGGCGGGTGACGCGGTAATCCGAACGCTCGGAACGACCTTTTGCATCTCGCCACACATGATGTTTGCTAATTCGGTTCCCGCTTCGTGGTATTCGTCCTGCGGAACCTCGGCAATAATTTCGTCGTGAATGAACATGACGGGGTGGCTGCCGTAGAGTGCGCTTTTACGGTTGTTGTAGGCGGCGCGCATTACGGCATACAGCGCGCGCTTGGTGCCGTGGGCGGCCAAGCCCTGAAAGTAGCAGTTGCAGGCGGCGGTATAACTGCAATTTGACCGAACCAAGCCCGAATCAAACATCTTCACCATGTAGCCTTCGCCGCGTTGCTGACTATCAACGAACCGAAAGTATTTCTGCATTTCGGGCCATTTTTTCGTCCAATAGGACTTCATCTCGCGGGCGCGCTCGGTGGTAAGCCGCAATTCGCCGCCTGTGTAGGTGCGGGCGTAGTCAACGAAGGCATCTGCCCCCAAACCGCCGGGGTAGCCGAAATTGGCGGGCTTTGCGGCTGTTCGGTTGCGCTTGATTTCTGCGTCGCCCGCATCCTTTCGGCGTAACGCTTCGTCATACGTTATGCCCATCATTAAGGCCGCAAGGTCAAGGTGCGGGTCAAGACCACCGTTTAGAACGCGGCCAAGTTCGCTTGAACCCGTCGTCCACGTC
>JAPKZA010000477.1 GCA_026394015.1 Acidobacteriota bacterium | reverse complement strand
GGGTCGGCGTGGGGAGGACGGCATCGGGGACGACGGTGGTGGGGTCGTCGCAGAGCTTAACCGTTTCCTGGTGATGGCAGCGCCCGGGGCTCAGGGCCTTGGCGGCACAATCGGCGGCGCACCAGGAGGTGGAGACGGCCGAAAGCAAGAGCACGAAGGCGACGAGGATGGAGCTAGCGTTCCGCACCAGCTTTTAGCTTAGCATTCTAGGGGATAATGACGGATCATGAGAATCTTGCTGGCGGTTTTGGGCGTGGTTTTGTTCGGCTACCAGGCGGCGGTGATGCAGCATGTCTTTGATCAATTGTGGCGACCGGCGAACCAGACGTCGTTAGGGTTTCGGGTGGGAGCGCCATGGCCGACGGTGGTGGCGGTGGAGGAGGGGACGGGGTTAGTGGCGGGCGATCGACTGACGGCCGTGGGTGGAGAGCCGTTCGATGGGACGGCGCAGTTAGACCGGGCGGTGGCGACGCGGTTTCCTGGCGACCAGATGACGGTGACCGTAAGCCGAGGCGGGGAGTCGCGGGAGGTGAGTTGGCGCCTCGCCCGGACGGAACCCGGTGAGGTGTCTTGGACACGGTGGGTGTATGTCGGGGTGGTCGCCGGGGCGATGCCTCTGTTGTGTTTGGTAGTCGGATTTTGGACGGTATGGATGCGCCCGCGGGATGGGGTGGCTTGGCTGCTCCTGGGGATGATGGCAAGCTTTGCGCATGCGTTGGACTTGGGAGAATATACGAGCAGTTCGATGGCCATGCGGGTTGTGCATTCCTTTTTGGCGTTAGCTTGGCCATTGGGAATGGCGTCGTTCGCTTGGTTCTTTCCGGTGACACTTCCGTTGGAGCGCCGGGCGCCATGGTTGAAGTCTGTGTTTTTCGGCCCGATGCTGGTTTTGGTGGGTGCGTTGGCGACGATTCCTTATCTTGGGTACGCGGAATCAATGGGTCGCTCCGGGATCCTGGACTGGCTTTTCGGAATGTTGCGCTTGCGGATGCCGGTGCAGATGGCGACGGTGAGCCTGTTTTTCTTTGTTTTGGGTTGGAAGGCCGGGGTCGTGAAGGATCCGGACCAACGTCGCAGGATTCGAACGATTTTGCAGGGATGCGGGGCGGCGCTGGCACCGTTGCTGGTTGTCTTGCTGGCGCAGATTTTGTTTCGAGTGCAGAGCGAATTGGGGCTCGCAATTGGGATTGTGATGATGGCGGGGTTTCCGATGACCTTGGCTTACGTCGTGCTGGTGCAGCGCGCGTTCGGCGTGGGCGTCGTCATCCGGCAGGGGTTGCAGTACGCGTTGGCGCAGCGGGGCATGCGACTGGTTCAAATTGCGATCAGTATTGCGATTATTTTGACAGTTTTGAAATTGGTAGAAGACCCGAAGAACAACCGGCCGAAGATTATTACGCTGGTGGCCGGCGGGGTGACGGCGGTACTGTTACTACAACGGGGAGCGACCTGGGCGAAAGGAGCGATCGATCGGAGATTTTTTCGAGAGGCTTACGACTCGGAGCAGTTATTGGCGGGGTTGGGGGACGACGTAAGGAAAATCGTGGAGACGAAGCTTCTGGTGGAGACGGTGGGTCGACGAGTAGGGGCGGCGCTGCATGTGGAGAAGTTAGTGATCGTGCTGAAGGAGGGAGGATTCGCCCCGGTGTATCCGACGGCGGGAGTGGCGGTGCCAGCGGGATTGGTGGCGGCGTTAGACAAGGCGAGAGCGCCGTTGTCGGTTTATTGGGAGGAGCGCGGGTCATGGCTGTATCGGGAACCGGTAGGGGAGTTGGATCGGGAGTGGTTGAAAGCGGGTGAGTCGGAGTTACTGCTTCCGCTGCATGGGCAGGAACGATTGTTGGGGTTTGCGGCGTTGGGCCCGAAGCGGAGCGAGGAGCCGTATTCGACAAACGACATTCGGTTACTGAAGTCGGTTACGATGCAAACGGGTCTGGCGCTGGACAATGCGCGGTTGACGGCTTCGGTGGCGAACGAGGTGGCGCAGCGTATGATGATGAGCCGGGAGTTGGAGATTGCGCGAGAGGTGCAGGAACGGCTGTTCCCGCAAAAACTGCCGCCGGTGGCGGGTTTGGAGTATGCAGGGTATTGTCGACCGGCGCGCGGGGTGGGCGGGGATTATTACGATTTCCTACCGTTGGCGGACGGGCGATTCGGGATCGCGATTGGCGATGTTTCGGGCAAAGGAATTCCGGCGGCGCTGCTGATGGCGAGTTTGCAGGCGTCGCTGCGGGGGCAGACGATGGCGGGGAATCGGGACTTAGCGTCGTTGATGTCGAACCTGAATCAATTGATTTTTGATTTGTCGCCGAGTAATCGGTATGCGACGTTCTTTTATGGGGAGTTTGATCCGGCGACTAAGGAGTTGAACTTCGTGAATGGCGGACATAATCCGCCGATGATTCTGCGGGGGGAGGAGTGGATTCACTTAGAAGCGGGAGGGCCGGTGGTGGGTTTGTTCGGCCCGGCGGTATACGAGCAGAGCCAGATTACGCTGATGGAGGGCGACTTGCTGATTGGGTTTACCGACGGCATTAGCGAGGCGATGAACAGCGCGGATGAGGAGTGGGGGGAGGACGAGTTGGCGATGTGGGTAAAGGAGCGGCGCGAGATGGGAGTGGGTGAGTTGATCCCGGAGATTATGAAGGGCGCGGACGCGTTCGCCGCGGGATTCCCGCAGCATGATGATATGACGCTGGTGGTGGCGCGGGTGACGGGTTAAGCGAGGCGCAGCGACTGGTATTGTTGCATCAGTTGAAAATCCGTGCGGACGGCGGCGGGGTTCTCGCCGCGTTGTTGGATTTGTGCCGCGCTCGTGGCGCCGAAGTCGGCGGACATGGTCAGGTATTCGATTTTGGCCGGGTCGATGCCCATAATGCGGCAACAGGTGGCGTCGACGGCGACGAGGTCTTTCCCGAAAACCAAGACGTTGGCTGTCTTCGGAGTTCCCTGGATGGGTCCGTTCCCTTCCATGCCGACGATGCCATCGACGATGGCGAAAGTCTGGCGGAATTGGCGATTTAGAGCGACGATGGATTCGGCGATTCCGATGTAGTGGAGGGTGTTTTTCGGCCAGCCGTAAACGGCACCGGGAACGAGGCCGAAGAAGTTTTTCATCGAAAGGGTGGTACCGGCCCAGTGATGGGTCTTCATTTTCGGCATGGAAACGATGAGATCGGCCGCGAGAACAGTATTAGGAAAGAAGAACTGTTCCTGGCCCGCGAAGTTTTTAATGGGGCTCACGTCGTCGCGGTTGAGGTCGACGAAATTGTCTTCGAAGTTCTTGACACCCTTCCAATAGCCGGCCTCGTCGGCGAGGCCGAGCGTATCGCGGCGGTGGCCGGGACCTTCGGCGATCTCAACCAGCACGGATCGGATTCCATCCGCATCTTTAACCTGGAGCCCGCAGAGGCGGATGCCGGTGAGGATGTGGGAGACGAGATCTTCCTGGTAGCTTTTCGCTTTGAGCACGGCGACGGGGGAGGTGCCGGCGAAGGGTGTCGGCGCGGCCTTCTGGCAGGAGGCGAGAACGGCGGCAGCGGCAGCGGGGAGTAACGCTCGGCGAGTGAGGCAGGGTTTCACGCGGTGACTCCGTCGGGCCGGAAGTAGCGGTGACCACCTTCGGGGGTGGCGAGGGCTTCCAGCGCCGTGAGGATGAGATCGTGGGTGGGTTGTTGGCTTTCCGGTTCTTCCGGGAGGGCGGTGCCAAACGAGCGGAGGCTGATGGCCAGCCAGGCGCGGGACCAACGAGAACGGCTGTCCTGCCAGAGATGATAGGCGTGGCGGAGAGCGGGAGTTAGATCGGCTTCGCGACTTCCCTGCAAGCCGAGGAGTGCCAGGGCGGTAGTTTCCGGATACGACGGTAACTCGATGCCGAGGGCGGCCTTGGCCCCATAGTTCCATCCGCCATCACTACAACGGCGCCGGAGGATCATGCCTTCGCCGAGAACGATGCGCTTGCTGAGTTCGGAGCCGCTGATTTGCTTCGCGGCTTTCTTGAGGGCGACGAGCGTGTGGGCGGTGGGCTCAATCCAAGCGGTGGCGTCCGGACGCCAGGGCCAGCCGCGGAACTTCAGATCATGGCCGGTAGGAGATTCGGCGACCATGGCGAAGAGTCGGGCAAAAAGTCTCGTTTCAGCACCTGACGTGGCGACCAGCCAATCGACTCCTTTGCGGAAGGCGGCGTCGTGAACTTTGTTGGCGCAGTGGAGGGTGATCGCCAGTGCCGTGGCCCAATGCGCTTCTGGAACGTGTCCGTTGGGCTGCCAAGCGCCGTCTTCGCGCTGCCAGGAGCGAAGGAGCCGCCAGCCTTTTTGCCACGCTGGCGACTCGCTATCTTTCTGCAGGGCGAGGAGGGCATAGGCGGTCGGTTCGAGCCAGGAGCGTTTGCCGGGGAAATAACCCCATCCACCATCAGGGTTTTGATGGCGGCGGAGAGCCTCAAGACGGGGGCGGAGATAGCCTTCGGGCATATCTACTGTATCGGTCGAAGACCTGAGGAACTTTAGGGGGGTACCGTTCCGAGGATCGATTAGAGCAAGCCGATTGACTTGGCGGTGCGCGAGAGGATTTCGAGCGCACGGTCGAGTTGGGGGCGGGTGTGGGTGGCGGTGACGATGGTGCGGATGCGGGCGCGGCCTTCGGGGACGGTGGGGAAGCCGATGCCGGTGGCGAGCAGACCGTTGTCAAAAAGTGCCGAGGAGAAGGCGTGGGCGGTTTTGGCCTGGCCGACCATGATGGGGGTGATGGGCGTCTCCGATCGCCCGGTGTCGAAGCCGAGGCCGGCTAGTTCGGCCTGGAAGTAGCGGGTGTTCGCCCAGAGGGCGTCGATGCGCTCGGGTTCGTTTTCGAGGATGTCGAAGGCGGCCAGGCAGGCGGCGGTGACGGCCGGGGGATGGGAGGTTGAGAAGAGGAACGGCCGGGCGCGGTGGCAGAGATAGTCGATGAAATCCTTACTGCCGCAGACGTAGCCGCCGAGGACGCCGATGGACTTGGAAAGCGTCCCGACTTGGATTTCGACGCGGCCATGGAGGCCGAAGTGGTCGACGGTGCCACGGCCGTTGCGGCCAAGGACGCCGGAGCTATGGGCGTCGTCGACCATCATGATGGCTCCATATTTTTCGGCAACTTCGACGAGTCCGGGGAGGGGGCCGATGTCCCCGTCCATGGAAAATACGCCGTCGGTGATGAGGAGCTTACGGCCGGGGACGCCTTCGAGGGCGGCGAGTTTGGCTTCGGCGTCGGCGGGGTCGGCGTGGCGGAAGACGTGGATTTTGGCGCGGGAGAGGCGGCAGCCGTCGATGATGCTGGCGTGGTTGAGTTCGTCGGAGATGATGTGATCTTCCTTCGACAGAATGGCGGAAACGGTGCCAGCGTTGGCGGTGAAGCCGGACTGGAAGACGACGCAGGCTTCGACGTTTTTGAAGGCGGCGATACGGCGTTCGAGTTCCATGTGCATGGCCATGGTGCCGGAGATCGTACGGACGGCTCCGGTGCCGGCACCGTAGGCGGTGATGGCGGCGATGGCGGCTTCTTTGAGCTTGGGGTGGTTGGCGAGGCCGAGGTAGTTATTCGAGGCGAGGTTGATGACTTCGCGGCCGTCGTAGCGGCTGATGGGCTCGCAGGGGCTTTCGAGCTCGCGGAGGCGTTGGTAGGTGCCGGCGGCGCGGAACGACTCGATTTGTTCAGAGAGGAAGGCGAGGGGAGAGGTTCGGGTCATGTCGTTTCAATTTCGCAGATGCGCATTTGCTTGTATTCGATCCAACTGGCACTTTGGTGGGCCTGGAGGAGGATGTGGCCGGCTTCCAGGCGATCGAGTTGGTTATAGTCGACGACGTTTTCGCCGTTGATGCGGACGACGCAGCGGGTGCCGATAACGATCAACTGGAAGAGGAACCATTCTTCGGGGACGAGGCGGGGATATTTGGCGCGACGGATGCCATAGAGCGAGCCGGTGGGATAGACGGCGCCTTCGACGTCGTGGATTTGGATTTCGTAGTGGGGTTTGGCACCGGAGCCTTCGGAGCGGAAGAAGATGCCGCCGTTGGAGTTTTTGCGGGCGCGGATGTAGGTTTCGAAGTGGAAATCCTTATACTTCTTCTTGCTGGCGAGGTGGCCGTTGAAGTCGGTGCGAAAGATGGGGCCGAGGGGCATCCACTTGGCTTTGCCTTCTTCGACGAACCAGTTCTTCTCGAAGTCGGCGGGAGTGTTATATAGCGATTCCCAGGGGGTGCGGTCAGGTAGTTCCTTGATGCGGAGGTTGCGGAAGCGGATGGGGTAGGAGAGCGACTGAAGGCCGATGCGGCCAGAGCGGAGGCGGTGTTGAAGTTCCGGGTGTTGGTCGAGCCCGATGTCCTGGACGAGAACGTCGTTCGACCAGACGCGCAGTCTCGCGGGATCGAGCATCGGCGGCGGGCCGAGCCGGGTGCCATTCGACCGCCCGAATCTTGAGCGACTGCGGGTTTCCAGGACGATGCGGAGGGAGTTCCATTCGCCCTTGCTTTTGACGTTGGTAAGCGTCGGAGCAACATGGGGGAAGATTGCGCCCATGGACTCGGGCTTGGGCGGATCGTCGTTTTTGTGGAAGAGCTTGACGCAGTAGCCGCAGTCGATGGCGGGGCCGTGTTCGGGGGCGTGGAGATAGATGCCGGAATCGATCCAGCCTTTGACGTAGAAATCGAGGCGGAGGTCGAAGTTTTCGTAGACTTTGTCCGTCGCGAGCCAGGTGGGCGAGTTGGCGGCTTCGGTGACGAGAATGGAACCGTCGTCGACGGTGAAGGCGGATTCAGGGCCTTCCTTGACGTGCCAACCGTTGAGGGTTCGACCGTCGAAGAGAGGAGAGAAACCGGATTCGTCTTGCGCCAGAATGGGCGCGGCGGCGAGGGCGAGAAGATGGCGGCGGGATAGCATCACTACTCGCATTATCCTGTAAAGATGCTCAGATTGTGGGTCGGGTTCGGGATGGCGATGGGTCTGTGGGCGCAAGGCACGGATGCAGTGTTGACGGGGACCGTGACCGACCCGGCGGGGGCGGTGATTCCGGGGGCCACGGTGACGGCAAAGAACACGGGCACAGGAATTGGGAAACGGGTGGAAACGGGGGAAGGCGGAACCTATGTTGTGCCGGCGCTTTCGCCGGGAATGTATTCGATTACGGCAGAGCGGACGGGATTTCGGACGGTGACGATTGAGGGGTTACGGCTGGAGGTAGGGGCGAGGCAGGGACTGAACATTCCGATGCAGTTGGCATCGACGAGTGAGGTGGTGGAGGTGCGGGCGGCGGCGGACACGGCGTTGGGTTTTGAAACGTCATCAGTGGGCGGGATGTTGAATGCGCAGCAGGTGTTGGATTTGCCGTTGCCGAGTCGGGATGCGTTGAGCTTGGTTTATACACAGGCCGGGCTGTTGGGAGACAATTTTGGCGGGTCGCGGCGGGGGGCTTTGAACATTACGCTGGACGGGATTAACGTTCAGGACCAGCGTTTGAATCAGGGTGTCTCTTCGCCGATTACGACGACGGTGGATAAGGTGGAGGAGTTTCGGGTGGTGACCTCGCCGGCGGATGCCGAATATGGACGGGGGTCGGGGCAGATTCAGATTTTGAGTCGATCGGGGTCGAACCGCTTCAAGGGCAGCTTATTTGAGACGCATCGGAATACGGTGTTGAATGCGAATAACTGGTTCAATAACTCGCGGGGGAACGATCCGACGACGGGGGCGGCGATTTCACCGCGCAATGTGTTGATACGGAATCAGTACGGGGGGCGGATCGGAGGGCCGATTAAGAAGAATCAAACGTTCTTCTTTTTCCTGTTCGATGGGCAGCGGATTCGGGAGCGGCGCAATATCACGAACACCGTTTACACGGAGACGGCGAGGCAGGGACTGTTTCGCTACTTCCCGGGGGCGCGGAACGCGAACGCGTTGGCGGCATTGGCGACGGTGGATTTAGATGGCAAGCCGGTGGCCCCGCGGACGGCGACGGGCGCTCTGCAGACTGTGAGTTTGTTTGGCATCGATCCGAACCGAACGGTGGCTGACCCGACAGGGACGATTCGACGAATGATCGGGCTGACGCCGCTGCCGAATAACTTTCGGAGTGGGGATGGGCTGAACACGGCGGGGTTTACGTGGCAGCGGCCGAGTTCGCAGAATCGGGACCAGTGGAACTTACGCGTGGATCACAACTTCAATTCAGCGCACCGGCTGAGCGTGAGTTATACAAAAGAAGACCAGGCAAACGCGAACTTGTTCTCGGAGGCACCGTTTCCGAATGCGCCATCGGGTGAGACGACGTACACGGATCGGCTCTGGACGGTTAATTTGACGTCGACTTTGCGCCCGACGCTGCTGAATGAGTTCCGGGCGGGGGTGTTGCGTCCGGCGCTGCGCTTTTACACGGGGTGGGAGGTGGGAAAGAATCTGGACCTGCTACCGAAGGCCAACGGAACGCCGTATGTGCTGGACTTTGATTCGGTGACCGACCCGATCAACCAGACTGATAATCCGGTGGGGCGGATCTCGCCGCTGTATCAGTTTTCCGATAACGTTACTTACATCAATGGGAAGCATAACTTCAAGGGCGGGATTGATGTGCGGTTTAGCTCGAGTAACGGATTTAACTCGACCGACGTGATGCCGCGGGCAGTGCTGGGGAGCGGGACGGCGGTGGTGCGGGGATTGGATGCTCTGCCGGGGATTGGGCTGAATCTGACGCCGGCGATTGCGCTGATCAATGAGTTGTCTGGGTCGGTGAGCCGGGTGAATCAGGCGTTTAATTCGCCGGGAGGGAGCGATCCAGCGTTCATTCCGGGTGAAGTGAAGCAGCGGACTTGGAAGCGGCGGGAGTATGGGATGTTCTTCAAGGACGACTGGAAGATTCATCGGCGGTTGACGCTCAATTTGGGGGGGCGATGGGACTACTACGGGGTGCCGTACGACGCCAACGGGCGGACGGCATCGCTGGTGGGAGGCCAAGCCGGGGTGTTCGGGTTGAGCGGATCGAGCTTTGCGGATTTGTATCAGCCGGGGCGGCTGAACGGGGCGTTGACGCGCGTCGAGTTAGTGGGACCGGGATCGGCGAATCCGAACAAGGCGCTCCATGCGCAGGACCGGAATAACTTCGCGCCGGCGGTGGGGCTGAGTTGGGCGCTGCCTTGGTTTAAGAAGACTACGGTGCTGCGGACGGGTTACATGATCAACTACGAGCGGAACTCCCTGCGGATTGCGGATGCGGTGAGCGGCGATCAGCCGGGGCTGCGGCAGTTGGTGGTGTTTAACCCGGACCGGTACGTCGACCTGCGCGGAGTGGCGCTGCCGTTGGCGAACACGACCAAGCCGCTGGAGACGGTGCCGCTGACAGATCGGACCCAGATTGTGCGGGTTTTCGAAGATAAACTGCGGAATCCGTACATCCAGAATTGGAATATTTCGTTGCAGCGGGAGTTGGCCAAGAACATGGTTTGGGACGTGCGGTACGTGGGCAGCAAGGGGACACGGCTTGTTCGCGGGACGAGTGTGAACGAGACGAATATCTTCGAGAACGGGATTCTGGACGCTTTTCGGGTGACGCAGCGGGGCGGTAACGCGCCGTTGTTCGATCAGATTTTTCGAGGTATCAATGTGGCGGGGTTGGGGGTGGTGGACGGGGTGCGGATTACGGGGTCCGACGCGGTGCGGACGAATACGACGACGCAAGGGTATTTGGCGTTTCATACGGCGGCGAACCTGGCGGATTGGTTGAATACGACGACGACTTACACGGGGACGCGCGGTGGGTTGATCAGCCGGGCGGGGCTGCCGGTGAATTTTGTGGTGCCGAATCCGCAGTTTGATTCAGCGCGGTTGACGGGGAATTTTGCGAGTTCGACTTGGCATTCGTTCCAGACCGAAGTTTCACGGCGATTTTCGAAGGGTTTGGCGCTGCAGACGAACTATACGTGGTCCAAGGCTTTGGGCGAGGAAGAGGGCGACGGCGAGGAGATGATCGACAGTTACCGCGACTTGCGGAACTGGAAGCTGGACAAGCGACGGATGAGCTTTCATCGGACGCATATGGTGCGGTCGAGCGGGACTTACGTGCTGCCGTTGCGAGGGCGGACGACAGGTTGGATGCGGTCGGCGTTGAGCCGGTGGCAGTTTGGATGGATTATCAATGCGTTTTCGGGGACGCCGATCAGCATTACGTCGGGCCGGGCTTCTTACAATACGTTTGGGGATAATACGGCGTCAGCGGTGGCGCCCTTTAGCAAGGGAACCGGGGCGGCGGCGAAGACGGAGAATGGAGTGATTTATTTTTCGGGTTTGCAGACGGTGCCGGACCCGTCGATTGCGAGTATCACAGCGATTAACAACATTCGCAGTCGGAGTACGCTGCAGGGGATTGCGGATGCGAGTGGGAAGATATTGCTCGTGAATCCGACGGCGGGGCAGTTAGGCACGTTGGCACCGGGGTTTCTGGAAGGCCCGGGGGAGTTGCGGTTCGACATCAATCTGGCGAAGCGCATTCCGTTGAACGAACGGTTCAATATGGAGGTCCGCGTGGATGCGATTGATGCGTTGAACCGGCCGCAGTGGAGTGACCCAAACGTCGATATGAACTCGGTGAATTTCGGGCGGATCACGGCGGCCGGGGGAAATCGGATTGTGGTGTTACAGATGCGGCTGGATTTCTAACTTACCGGGGGCCGCGGAAGCCGTTGGGTGGGCCTTGACGGACCCCGGCGGCTCCGGGGGCGGGCGCGGCGAGCAGGTTCAAGCGGGAGGCCTCGCCGATCTCTTCGCGGAGCTTGGAAGCGTCTTCGAGCCCTTTCAGCTTGGTCTTTTGATCGGCGGAGAGGAAGCTGACGGCGGCGGTTTGCGCTTTGGTGTGGTTGTCGGTGATTTGCTTTTCGAGGGCTTGGATTTCGAGCAGCAATTTGCCGAGGGCGGCGGCGTCGGTGGAGCCGGCGGTGAGTAAGGCTTGGAGGGCAGTGCGCTTGGTGCGGATCTGCTCCATTACCGTCCGGGAGGCGGTCATGAGCGCCTGGTTCGAGTTCGTGATGGACGTGATTTGCGTGTCCGTCAGATTCATATAAGTCTTCAGTTCGGTGACGGGCGGGGCGAAGCCGCCGGGAGTGGGAGGCCCTTGGGCAAAGGCGACAGCCAAGGCGAAGACAGGGGCCAAAAGAGATAGCTTTGTCATGTTCATGATGGGAATCCTCTAGTTTTGGGGTTGGGCGGGAACCGCCTCTGTAGGGTTAAACGCAAATAGAAGAGACCGGTTGGTTAAGGGTTTGCTAAATGTAGAGAGGTGCGAATTGGTCAGTGGATTCTCGGCGCGGCGTTACTGCTGCTGATTCCGTTGGGGTGGCTGCAGTATGGGTGGATCGGGGAGATCAGCGAAGCGGAGTTCGGGCGGCGGCAGGCGGGGCTCGAAGCTTCCGTCGAGCAGGTAGCCCAGGAGTTTGATCGAGCCGTGCTGGATAGCCTCGGGCCGGTGTTGCCGCGTCCACGCGGTGGGCCACCCCGAAAGGAGGGGCCTCGGCCGGAGGATTTCGCGGAGCGGGTGGAGAGGTGGAGAGCCGGGGATGGGCCGCCGATCATTTTGTCGGTTCGCTGGTCAGAGGAGGAGCCGAAGCAGAGACCTGACTTGTGGGTGCTGCGCGCGCCGGGCGGATTCCTCGAAATTCTGCTGAATATGGCGTATCTTCGCGAACACTTTTTACCCGAACTGCTGCAGAAGCATTTTGGTGACCGCGGTTTGGAGCGCTACGCCTTTCGACTGGTTCGACCGGAAAGGGTGGTGTATTCGACGGGCGAAACGGAATGGGAGACTTCGGCGGAGGTGCTTTCGGTTGGACCGCCGGGAAGGCGGACGCCGTGGCATTTCGAAGCCGGACTGCGGGGGGGGACACTGAAGGCGGTGGTTTCGAGAGCGCGGTGGCGGAACTTGGCGTTGAGTGGAGCAACGATCGTGTTGCTGGCGGCGGCGTTGATCGCGCTGGCGCTGGTAGCCCGGCGGGCGGAACGATTGTCACACTTGCAGATGGAGTTTACGGCCGGGGTGACGCACGATTTGAAGACGCCGCTGGCCGTGATTTGCTCGGCGGGAGAGAACTTGGCCGGGGGCGTGGTGAAGGACCCGGCGCAGGTGCAGCGCTATGGGGCGCTGGTGCGGAGCGAGGGGCAACGGTTGACGCGCATGGTGGAGCAGGTGCTGAGTTTTGCGGGGGTGCATACGTTTGCGCGAGAGCCCGTGGACTTGCGCAAGGTGGCGCTGGCGGCGGCGGAGAGCGAGGCGGGGGTGACGGTGGATCTGCCAGAGCCGCTGCCGGTGATGGGCGACGAGATGGCGCTACAGTTGGCGCTGCGGAATCTGGTGGAAAACGCGGTGAAGCACGGCAAGAGCGGGGTGGCGGTACGCGGTTGGCGGGAGGGGAACATGGTGATGGTGCGGGTGGAGGACGAAGGGCCGGGGATCGATGACGAGGATTTACCGCACCTTTTTGACCCTTACTATCGGGGTTGGCGGACGAAGCAGAATCAAGTGAAGGGGTTCGGGTTAGGATTAGCACTAGTGAAGCGAATCCTGGAAGGGCACGGCGGGACGGTGGAGGCACGGAACGGTTCGCCGACGGGAAGCATGTTCACGGTGAAGATCCCGGCAGAATGAAACGAATCCTTTTGATCGAAGACGAACCGGGGTTGGTGCTGACGATCACGGACGGTTTGCGGGCCGAGGGCTTCACGGTGACTTCGTGTGAAGACGGGCCGAGCGGATTGGTGGCGGCCTTAGCGGGGGAGAACGACGCGATCGTATTGGACGGCATGTTGCCGGGGATGGATGGATTGCAGGTGCTGGCGAAGTTGCGGGCGGCGGGGAAACGGATGCCGGTATTGATGCTGACGGCGCGGAGCCAGACGGCGGACAAGGTGGCGGGGCTGCGCGGGGGAGCGGACGATTACTTGACGAAGCCATTTGCGATGGCGGAGTTGGTGGCGCGGTTGGAGGTGATGCTGCGGCGGACGACGCAGGAGTTGCAGTTTGGCGAAGTGAGCGTGGACGTAGCGGCGGCGAGCGTGAAACGGGCGGGGACGACGGTGACTCTTTCGGCGAAGGAGTATCAGTTGTTGAAGTATCTGGTGGAGCGTCCGGGCGAGGTGGTGGGCCGAGAGGAGCTTCTGGCAAACGTGTGGGGATACGGGGCAAGCATCTCGACGAGGACGGTGGATGTGCATATGACGTGGCTGCGGCAAAAGCTGGAAACGCAGGCTTCGGAGCCCCGTTTTTTGGTTACGGTGCGAGGATTGGGATACCGATTCACGCCCTAACGAAATTTATATTTCATTTCTTTTGTTGGGGTTACAAAAAGGGAACGTTTGGCTAGGGGTAAGTAGGGGAGCAAATTCGAAGCATGAGGATGACTCTTGCTTCTGTTCTGATTTCGACCTTGGCGGCGCAGACCGCGGAGCGCGGCACCGTGGTGGCCGCTAACCAGCAGGCCCAGCAGGCGCAAGCAGCCGGTGAGTACGCATTGGCGGAAGTACGGCTGCGTTATGCGTTGCGGGTATGGGCGCAGTTGCGACCAGGGGAACGAAATCCAGCGGACGAGGCGGTGTTGCACGGCAACCTGGCCGCGCTGTATGTAGAACAGCAGGAGTATGCTCAGGCGTTGGCGGAATGCGAGCGGGCGCTGGCATTCCGCCGGACGGGCGAATGGTTGAATGGCGCGGGGATTGCGCTGCAAGGGCTGGGGCGCTGGGGCGAGGCGGAGGCGGCGTATGGCGAGTCGTTACTGGGGGTAGTGCCAGGCAGTTATGAAGAGGCTCGAACACGGTTTAACCGGGCGACAGTGTGGGCGCAGCAGGGGCGGACGGCGGAAGCGTTGTCGGAGATGGAAGCGGTGTTGCCGCGACTGGAGAGCGATCCGTTATCGTATGCGACGGCGTTGTGGCAGGCGGCAACGCTCGTGCCGACGGAGCGGGCGCGGGTGTGGTTAGAACGAGCGCAGGAAACCCTGGAACGGAACCGAGTGGGAGGGTTATTTTTGCGGCGGATGGTGCTCGAAGCGAGAGCGAAAGCGGAGAAGAAGGCCGGCGAGAAGAAGAAGGCGCGACAACTGCGGGAGCAAGCCGCTCAACTACGGACACCGCCCAAGGCGGGGGTATCCGTAGAAGCGCTGCGGCGGGAACGTTACTGAGCGAGGATGTCGTAGGTGGTGGTGCCGGCGACGCGAACCTTCTCGTAGGCGGCCATCCAAACCTTGTGATACGGGGCGGCGGTGTAGGCTTTGAGGGCGTCCGGGCCGCCTTCCATCGCGAAGCAGGCGCCGTAGGAACGGACGACGCGGTTGGTCTTCGTCGAGGCGACGTCTTTCTCGCCAGCGACCAGTTTCTTGCGGGCTTCCGGGTCAACGGTAAACGTGGCGAGGGGCCCACGGAGCTTGCCGGCCCACACCATCTTGATAGCGGGGATGTTTTTCGGCAGAGCATCGGTGGCGGCGTAGAACGCCTTCCACTCGGCGTCGGTGGCCGGTTCAATCGGGGTAAAGGCGAAGCAGTGCATCATCGTCTTTTCGGCGGCCGTGGCCAGACCGGCGGACATGACCAAAGCGGCGGTAACAGTCAGGATCGAACTAATCTTCATAGGGTAATCTCCTCGGAATATGGTACCAAGTTCATTCGCCACCTCGGCCGTCGGACGGCGCGTTTTCGGCGTTAACGGTAGGAAGCCATTTGGCGAGTTTTAGTTTCACGGGGGCGAGTTTGGGATCCGCCGCGAGATTCTTCCATTCGAGGGGGTCCTTCACGCGGTCGTAGAGTTCTTCGGTGCCGTCTTCGTAGCGGATGTAGCGCCAGGCGTCGGAGCGAACGGAATGGTTGTTGCGGAAGTAAGTGGTGACGGCGGGGCGGTCCCACGCGGCGTTGGGATTGGTAAGTAACGGACGCAGGGAGACGCCTTCGAGTTCGGGTCGCTTGGGGAGGCCGCAGAGGTCGACGAGGGTAGGGTAGACGTCCATGAGGCTGACGGTGCGGTCGCAACGAGTGTTGGGCTTGGTAAGGCCGGGGGCGACCATCATGAGTACGTTATGCGTGGCCTCCTCCCAGAGCGAGAACTTGCGCCAGTGCAGTTTTTCGCCGAGATGCCAGCCGTGGTCGCTCCAGAGGACGATGACGGAGTTCTTTTTGAACTCGCTTTTGTCGTAGGCGTCTAGCAGGCGGCCGAGTTCGGCGTCGGCGAAGGCGATGGCGGCGAGGTAGGCCTGGACGCCTTGCTTCCATAGACCGGCGTCGGTGACCATCTTATGGTCGCCGTTGGGCTTGGCGAACTTCTTACCGATGGGGGGGACGTCGTCGAGATCGTCGCCGTTGATTTTGGGCAGGATGATGGAATCGAGCGGGTAGAGATCAAAATACTTCTGCGGAATGTGCCACGGGAGATGAGGTTTGTAGAGGCCGCAGGCCAGGAAGAGCGGCTTATCCTGCTTGGCGTTCATTTGCCCGGTGACCCAGTCGACGACTTTGTGATCGCCCATGGCTTCATCGGTTACGGTGAGAGGGCCCCAATCCAGGTTGCCGCCGGGGAGGCCGTTGGCGGGTAGTTTGGCGGGTTTGGGATCGACGGGCTTCTGCTGTTTCTTCGTGGGGAAGTAGGCTTCCCAGCTTTCGGGGTCGGCGTAGGAATCATGATACGTTTTGCCGGACCCGATGGAGCGATAGCCGTTGGCGGTGAAGTATTGGGGCAGGGTGACGGCCTTCGCCAGAAGTTTGGCGCCGCGCCAGGGTTGGTTATTGGTGTAGACGCCGGAGCTGGAAGGGTGAATGCCGGTCATAAGCGCGGCGCGGGAGGGGTTGCAGAGCGGGGCGGCGCAGTGGGCGCTTGTGAAGAGTGTCCCCATGGCGGCGAGGCGATCGAAGTTCGGCGTCTTCGATTGAGGGTGACCGCCGAGGCAACTGATCCAATCGTTGAGATCGTCGACGGCGATGAAGAGGACGTTGGGCTTGGCGGGTGCGGCCGAAACAAGGGCGGTGGCACCGAGGGCGGCAAGGAAGGCTCGTCTTTGCATGAGGGTGTTGATAGGATATCTCAGCGCCATGAAATTTTTCGTACTGTTCGCGATGCCGCTGTTGGCGGCCGATCCGTTCCTGCTTTTGCGGGAGGGAGACTCGGCGACAATTGACGCCCGGGCAGCGAAACCGGATGGGTCGACGGCATTGATGTACGCGGTGCTGACGGCGGATGCCGGGGCGGTCCGGAATCTGCTCGAGCGCGGCGCGGACGTGAATGCGGCGAATCGGGACGGGTATACGGCGCTGCACTTTGCGGTTTATGACGACGTGAAGGCGTCGTTGCTGCTGGCGAAAGGCGCGGACGCGAAGGCGGCGACGACGGCGGGGGTAACGCCGTTGCTGGTAGCGGCGGGGCGGCCGGGCGCGATTGCAACGGTGAAGCTATTGTTGGCCGCCGGGGCCGACCCGAACGCGGCGAATCGGGGCGGGTTGACGCCGATCGACCGGGCGGCGGCGGCGGGGGACGTGGCGGTGCTGCGGGCGCTGTTCGATGGTGGAGCGAAGGTGGCGGCGACGAGTCCGGCGGTGTATCACAGCGTGAAGGTAAGTTGCGTGGCGTGCGTCGAGTTACTGCTGGAGAAAGGTGCCGCGGTGAATCAGATTGGTGCGCGGCGGGAGACGGCGCTACATAACGCGGCGATTCGGCATCACTTACCGCTGATGAAGTTACTCCTGAGTAAAGGTGCGACGGTGGATACGCAGGACGTGCGCGGCTATACGGCGCTGATGCGGACGGCGATCTCGTTTGACCGGGATGGGGCCGCGACCGCGCTGCTTTTGAAGGCTGGAGCCAAGATGGACGTCGTTGACGAGGACGGGAATTCGGCGTTGACGTTAGCGCTGCGGTTTGGCGATACGGCGATTGCGAAGATGTTGCGGGAGGCCGGGGCCAAGGGCGCGGCGGAGAAGTTGCCGACTCCATCAACGGCCGGGGCGAAGACGCCGCAAGAGGCTTTGGCGCGGGCGATTCCGCTGTTGCAGACGACTGGCCCGGCGGTGTGGAAGACCCGCGGCTGCACGAGTTGCCACAGCAATCACCAGCCGAGCGCGGCGCTGGCAGTGGCTAAGGCGAGCGGGATTCCTTACGATGAAGCGGCGGCGCATCGGGAGTTGCGAGTGCTGGTGGCGATGGAGTCGCGGACGATTCCCAACTTACGAACCGGGTTTTCGGTGCCGGAAATTACTGGCTATGTCCTTGATAGTTTGACGACCCAGGGCTACCCGGCGGATCGGTTGACAGACGCGGAGATCCAGTTACTTGCGTTCTTACAAGCGCCGGACGGGCAAGTAAAAGCGCGGGAGTATCGGGTGCCGCAGCAGTATAGTTCCATCACTGCGACGGCCTACGCCATTCGCGCGTTCACCGCGTTTCCGATTCCGGGTCGGGCGGAGGAGTTTGCGGGAAGAGTGGGGCGGGCGCGGCGGTGGTTGGAGTTGCAGAAGCCGGTTGGCTTGGAAGAGCAGGCGCTGCGGCTGTTGGGTCTGCGCTGGGGCCAGGCCAAGCCTGCGTTGATCGCCAAGGCGGCGGAAGAGTTACGAGCGACGCAGCGCGAGGACGGCGGATGGGGACAGCTTGGCGATCTACCGAGCGATGCGTACGCGACCGGGTTGGCGCTGCATGCGCTGGAGGAAACGAACCCAAAGGCGATTGCCTATCTGCTGCGCACCCAGTATCCGGATGGTTCGTGGTTCGTCCAAACGCGGGCCCATCCGCTGCAGCCGAAGATGGACAGCGGGTACCCATTTGGATACAACCAGTGGATCTCGGCGGCGGGGGCGAGTTGGGCGGTGGAAGCGCTGGCTAAAGCTGTTTCGCCGCGAAAATGATTTGGCCGGTGTGCAGTTGGAAGTGGCCGACGATTTGATAGATGAGTTCGAGGATCGTGCCGAGGCCGGGTGGTGCGATTAGGTCCGTCGGCAGGGGGTCCGTTAGGCGGCCCGCTGGCAGGGCGGTTAGGACCTTGTTCGCATCGGCGATGGTCTCGCGCAGCAGGCCGGGGAGATCGTCGTGCCCGGTGGAGGCGAATTCCGCGGCGCGGTCGCGGACGTTAGGCTGGCCGTCGATGCCATGGCAGATGTAGTAACGGACGTTGCCACAAAGATGCAGAACGAGATTGCCGACCGAGTTCTCGGAGGGCTTGCTTTTGGCCCAAATCTGCTCCGGAGTGAAAAGCGGCAGACGCGAGTCGATCGAGGTTTGCATTTGTTGCAGCTTCCAGATGGAATGGGCGAGGAAGAGCTGCTCGGGGGTATTCATGAGAGGATTCCTTTAACGACATCACCACTGATGCCAGTGAGACGGACGTCGAGGCCTTGAACCTTCAGAGTAAGTCGTAAGTGATTGATGCCCAGTAAATGGAGGATCGTAGCGTGGAGATCGTGGACGCTGACGGGGTTATCGACAGCGGCGTAGCCGAGGTCATCCGTAGAGCCGTAGACGGTTCCTGCTTTGATTCCGGCTCCGGCCATCAGGTAAGAGAAGCCCTTGATGTGATGGTCGCGGCCGTCGCCGCCCTGCGACATCGGGGTACGACCGAATTCCCCGCCCCAAATGACGAGGGTATCGTCGAGGAGGCCGCGCTGTTTAAGGTCCTTGATCAAAGCAGCGGTGGGACGATCCACTTCTTCAGCCTTGTAGCCGACGCCTTCCTTGAGCTTACCGTGATGGTCCCAATCGCGATGATAGAGTTGGATGAAACGGACCCCACGTTCGGCCAAGCGGCGGGCGAGAAGGCAGTTGGAGGCGAAGGAGCCATCGCCGGGTTTGGCGCCGTAGTCTTCGAGTACGCTGTTCGGTTCGGTGGAGAAATCCATCAAACCAGGGACGCTCGATTGCATCCGGTAGGCCATTTCGTACTGCGCGATGCGGGTTTGGACTTCGGGATCACCGAGGGCTTGCTGTTCCAGGCGTTGGAGAGCGGTGATGGCTTGAATCGACTGCTGCTGCATTTTGGCGTCGACGCCGCGGGGGTTTTCGATGTAGAGCACCGGGTCGCCCACGGACTGGATGGAAACCATGACGACGTAGCCGGGCAGATCCGGCGCCTCGGTGCCGAGGCCATAGACGGCCCAGGAGCCCATCGAAGGGCGACCGGCGAGAATCGAGCCGGTGTTCATGAGCGTGTGAGCAGGGTCGTGGTTGATCTGCTCGGTCCACATGGAGCGGACGAGGCAGACGTCGTCGATGACGCCGCCGATTTTCGGCAGCAGGCTGGAGATCTCGACGCCTGATTTTCCGTAGCGCTGGAAGGGGAACTGGGGGCCGAAACAGAGGAGCGGCTTGCCTTGGAGTTGGGCGATCTGTTGGCCTTTGGTGAAGCTTTCGGGCATGCCTTGGCCGTGCATTGAGGCGAGCTTGGGCTTGGGGTCGAAGAGTTCGAGATGGGACGGGCCGCCGGCTTGATAGAGGAAGATGACGCGCTTGGCCTTGGCCGGGTGATGAAGGCCGGAGCCGGCTCCAAGCAGAGATTGCAGAGCGGTGAGGCCGAAGCCGGCGGCGGTACGACCCAGGAAGGCGCGTCGGTGGAGTGGGGTCATGACTTAGTTCCTTGTTACGGTGCCGTGGAGATTGAGAATGGCGCGGGCGACGGTCATGAGAGCGGCGACTTCGACGTCATGCTGGGGAGCGAGACGGGGGGCTTCGCCGACGCTGAGCAGTTCGGCGGCGTGGGCCGGGGTAAGTTGGGTTTTCGACGTTTGATAGAGGTCATTGAGCAGGGCGAGTTCGGCGGAGGTGGCCGGGCGGTTCAGCGCGCGCTGATAGGCCCAGTCGACGCGGGCGGCGAAGGCAGGGGCGGCGGTGAACATCGTTTGGGCCAAGGCTCGGGAGGCTTCGACGAAGACGGGATCGTTGAGCAGGACGAGGGCTTGGAGCGGGGTGTTGGAGCTGGTCCGGTTCACGGTGCATTCTTCGCGGGAGGGCGCATCGAAGGTCATCAGGCTGGGGTGGAGGTAGGTCCGCTGCCAGTGGACGTAGAGGCCGCGGCGGTACTGATCGGGGCCCTTGGTGGCCGAATAGTCGCGAATGGGATAGTTGAGCGCGGCAAGGTAGCCATCGGGCTGAGGGGGCCGAATGCTGGGTCCGCCGAGGCGCTCCGTGAGTAGGCCGGAGGCGGCCAGGGCGATGTCGCGGACGCTTTCGGCCTCGACGCGGAAGCGGCTTTGGCGGGCGTAGAGCCGGTTATCGGGGTCGCGCTCGAGGTGCTCGGGGGTCGGCATGGAGGACCGTCGATACGCCTGGCTGAGGACGATGGAACGGATGAGACGCTTGACGTTCCAGTCCTTGGTGAAGTCGGCTGCGAGGTGGTCGACGAGTTCGGGGTGGGTGGGCCATTCGCCCTGCGAGCCGAAGTCGTCGAGCACCTTCGAAAGGCCGGTGCCGAAGAACTGGCGCCAAGTGCGGTTGACGAAGACCCGGGCGGTAAGTGGGTTATCCTTCGACACGATCCAGTTGGCGAGGTCGAGACGGGACGCGCGGTTCGGGGTGTTGAGTTTGCCGAGGAATTCGGGGATGGCGGGTTCAACGATGGGGGCGGACTCATCCATCCAGTTACCGCGAGGCAAGATGCGCGTTACTTCTGGCTTACCGCTTTCGGTTACGACCACCTTGGCCATCTTGGAGCGGAGGAGATCGTATTCCAGGGTGGCTTGGGCGAGGGCGAGGTTGCCGGTGTAGAAGGCGACTTCGCGGTCCGTTACCTCGGCAGGAAGGGTCGGCTTCTTGAGGCTAAAGGCGACGGGCCAGGCGATTGCTTCCTTCGAAAGGGCGAGCCGGAAGCGGCCGGTGGTGGCGCGGCGGTGGAGGGAATCGTGGCGGAGGCGGACGGTGAGGGGACCGCCGGCGAAGGGCTGGGCGAAACGGAGCGAAAGCACGGGGCTGCGGGGGTCGCCGTAGATATTGACGCCCCAGCCGGAGGTGGGGTCGGCATCAAGGACGGCCATGGCGGGAAGGTCTTTGGCGGAAAAGGTGGTGCTGCCGGCGGCGAGGGAAAAGGGTACCGAGGATTCGACGCCGGTAATGACGAGCCGGTCAGAGCCGCGGGCGACATTTGCGCCGGGCAGGGCGTCGTCGGATTGGACTTCGATGGCCAGATGGGTCCAGGGGCCGGGCGCGGCGCTGAAGGTAACTGAATAAGTCGAGTTATCCGGGTTCGGTCCGGTAGCGACTAACAAGTTATCTTTCTCGAGTTTCAGGACGGTGCCGTTGGTGGCGGCGAACTGGGTGGGTGCTTGGACCTCCCAACCGAACGTGGTCGCGGCGGGGACCGGCTGGGTGGTGATCTGTTTTTCGAGTTCCGCCAAGCGCTGTTCCTGGGCGGGGGTGGGCAGGAGAAGTTGCTTGCCCCAGGAGTCCTTACCGCGGTCGGGGACGAGGCCGGTTTCCTGGATATCGGCGAAGAAGGCCTTCATGGCGTAGAAGTCTTTCGCCAGATAGGGATCGAACTTATGGTCGTGGCATTCGGCGCATCCGAGGGTGGCGCCGAGCCAGACGGAGGAGACGGTGCGGACGCGGTCAGCGGCGTACTTGGCGAGATACTCTTTGGGTTGGATGCCGCCTTCGGCCGAGGTGCGGGTGAGGCGATAGAAGGCGGTGGCGGTGCGCTGTTGGCGGGTAGAGTTCGGGAGCAGGTCGCCGGCGAGTTGTTCGCGGGTGAAAACGTCGAAGGGTTTGTTTTCGAGGAAGGATTGAAGGACGTAGTCGCGATACGGCCACGCGGGGAAGGCGTTGTCGCCGTGGAAGCCGCAGGTGTCGGCGTAGCGGACGGCGTCGAGCCAGAGCATCGTCTGCTTTTCGGCGTAGCGAGGGGAGGCGAGGAGGCGGTCGACGATGGCTTCGTAGGGCTCGGAGGAGGCGAGGTCAGCGGGGTTGGCGGGGAGGCCGGTGAGATCGAGCGAAAGGCGGCGGAGGACGGTTGCTCGGTCGGCCTCCGGGGCCTTGGTGAGCTTGGCTTTGGCGAGCTCGCGGTCGAGGAAGGAGTCGATGGATCCGGGTGCGGGGCGGAGCGGTTGATAGGCCCAGTGGCCTTCGTATCGGGCCCCTTCGGCGACCCACTGGGTAAGAAGTTCCTTTTGGTTCGGGTTGAGGAGTTTATGGGCGGAGGCGGGCGGCATCTGCTGGGGGCCGGTGGCTTGGATGCGCTGGATGATGAGGGACTTTAGCGGGTCGCCGGGCGCGATAGGAGCGCCGGTGCGACGGGGCTTGATGGCTTCGTCTCGGATGTCGAGGCGGAGGTTCGCCATGCGGGAGCTATGGTCGGGCCCGTGGCAGCGGAAGCAGGTATCGGAGAG
Source organism: Acidobacteriota bacterium (assembly GCA_026394015.1). Taxonomy (GTDB): domain Bacteria; phylum Acidobacteriota; class Terriglobia; order Bryobacterales; family Bryobacteraceae. Next base: position 678 of record JAPKZA010000477.1, on the reverse strand, counting down.
AATGGGGCGGATGTCGCGGTTGAAGCTTACTTCGGCGTGGAGGGAAAGGATGGGGAGGAGGAAGAGAGCGAGCTGCCGCATGGTACCACCATCATATAGCGGGTTAGCGGATGCGGCGACGGAGTTCGACGACGAGGTTTCGGCGACCGTGGAGAATGGCCACGATCAATATGCCTTGAGCGTCGTTCGGCTGGTAGGCGATCAGGATCTGATAGACACGAACGAAGAGGACCGGATGTTTCGTGAGGTCGGAGCGGCGGTGACCGCGGCCAGGCATTTGCGCGATCTTTCGAAACTCGTCGGTAATTCGATGGCGAATTCGGTCTGCAACGGAGCTACCGGACTGTTCGGCGAGATAGGTCCAAATCGACTGCACGTCGGCCCGTGCCGAAAGAGTGAGCCGGACTGACTTCACCGGGCGCCGTTAGCGGCCAACCAGGCAGCCCGCTGCTGATCCCAATCGGCTTCGGCATCTTGCAGCGAACAAGTTTCGCCCCGCGCGGCTTGTTCTAGGCTGGCTCCGATATGAGCATCGATCGTTTCGCTATAGAGCACCATTAAGGCAGAATGGATCAGGTCCGGAATGGATTGGTACTCACCAGCTTCGACAAGTTTTTGCGCTAGCGCGGCATCTTCGGGCGAGATCTCAATCGTCATATCGATAGTTTCCCATACGGC
>JAPKZA010000465.1:5735-20828 GCA_026394015.1 Acidobacteriota bacterium | reverse complement strand
CTGATCGTAGTTTTGTTCACTCTTTTCGCGTTTTCGATGCAGGCCGCCGAAGTTATTCTACTCTCCACCGGGTTTACGATTCGGGCCGAGCGGGTGGAGTCGCTCGGCGGGGCGTTGCGGCTGCATACGGCGCAGGGGACCGTGGATATTCCGCTGGCGCAGGTGGCGGAGCGAGAGACCGTTATCGAACCCGTCGTGGCGGTGGTGACGCCGCCTCCTCCGGCTCCGGTCGTGGTGCCAGTGCCCGTTCGCGCGGTGGACCCGGTGGAAGCCGCGGCCCGAAAGTTGGGCCTGCCACCGGAGTTCGTCAAGAGCGTGGCGCGGATTGAATCGGCGTTTCAGCAGAAGGCCGTTTCGCCGAAGGGAGCGATCGGGGTGATGCAGTTGATGCCGGCCACGGCCCGCGAGTTGGGCGTGGACCCGCATGATGCGGAGCAGAACATCGAAGGCGGCACGCGGTTGCTGCGCGATCTGCTGTTGAAGTACCAAAACGAACCGGACCAGGTGCGACGCGCGCTGGCGGCATACAACGCCGGGGCCGGGGCGGTGGCGCGTTACAACGGCACGCCGCCTTACGCCGAGACGCAGAACTACGTCAACAAAGTGTTGGCCGAATACCAACGCCTCCAGAAGTCGGCCAAGTAACGATACACTGGCAAGCGTTATGCGTCTTGCCTTTTTCCTCCTCCTGGCCACGGCTGTTTTCGCGCAGCGGCCGAATACGAACTACGACGAATCGAAGGTCGGCACTTATACGTTGCCCGATCTGCTCGGCAAAGGGGCGTGGCCGGAGCGCCGGGCCGAGATTCTGAAGCTGTATGAGACGCACGTCTTCGGCCGGGTGATCGCCGCCGAGAAGTTGCCCGTGGTCGCTACCGTAAAGGCCACCGGCCCGAACTGGCGCGAGGTGACGCTGAGCTTCAGCGGGCAGGGGAAGCAGAAGGCGATCAATATTTTGATCGTCACGCCGCCCGGCGCGAAGAAGCCGGTGCCCGCCGTCGTTTGCCTGAGCTTCACGCCGATTTCGACCGTGCTGAGCGGAAACACCCGCTGGCCGCTCGAAGTCTTCGCCAAGCACGGCTACGCGGTGATTACGGCCCATTACACCGACTTCTTCCCCGACGTAAAAGACGGCAAGCCGGATTCGATTCTGTCGCTGCTGCCGGCCGACGAAACGACCAACGCGATGTCGGCCTGGGCTTGGGGCATGAGCCGGATGTTCGACTATGCCTTGACGCAGAAGGACCTGGACGGCAAGCGGATCGCCGTGGCCGGGCACTCGAGGCTGGGCAAGGCGGCGCTGTGGGCGGGGGCGAGCGACCAGCGATTTGCGGCGGTGATTTCGAACGACTCGGGCGAAGGCGGCGCGTCGATTTCGCGGCGCATCTTCGGCGAACACGTGGCGGATTTAAACAAAAACTTTCCGCATTGGTTTACGGGTAACTTCAAGGGGTACTCGCAGTCGGTGAATGAGTTGCCGGTGGATTCGCACATGCTGCTGGCGCTGGCGGCGCCGCGTCCGCTGTATGTGGCGAGCGCGAGCGAAGATCTGTGGGCGGACCCGCTGGGCGAGCTTTTGGCGTTGACCGAAGCGTCGAAGGTTTACGAGGCGCTGGGCGCGCCGGAGCGGACGGCGTATCACCTGCGCCCCGGCAAGCACGACATTACGGCCTATGACTGGGAGCGCTACCTGCGGTTTCTGAAAGCCACGTTGCGCTAGCGCACGATGCCGAGGCGGTCGAGCGGCCAATACGCGAAGACCGCCTTACCGTAAATGAAGCGGCGATGGACGGGCCCCCACGCGCGGGAATCGTTCGAGGAGCTGCGATGATCGCCCATGACGAAGTAGCTTTCGGCGGCGACGACGGTGGGAGCCAGCGTGAGCCCATCGCGGAATTCGAGCGGCACGTAGCCTTCGTCCATCGGCTGGCCGTTGAGAACGACAGTACCTTCGCGGACCTCAACCGAATCGCCGGGGAGGCCGATGACGCGTTTGATGTAGCTTTTTGACGGATCGTTCGGGAAAAAGAAGACGACTGTATCGAGACGTTGGATTTCGCCGATGCCGTATTTGTAGACGAATTTATTGATGAAGATGCGCTCCTGGTCTTCGAGCGTCGGCATCATGCTCGTGCCTTCCACCTTGACGGGCTGGTAGAGAAACAGGATCATGACGATCGCGATGACGACGCTGAACAGAAGGTCACGCAGCCACGCCATCGCGCTCCAGATGGCGTGGCGCTCGGCCGGCGGCTTGGGCTCCAACTCTTCTAACATCGTCAACGACCTCTATGCTAGATTGTAGACCCGAATGCATGCCGCGCTCATCATCCCCGCTTTAAACGAAGAAGAGTGCATCGAGGCAACATTGGCGGGGATCCCGGCGGGGATGTTTCACTACGTCATTGTGGCCGACAATGGGTCGACCGATCGGACAGCCGAAATCGCGCGAGCCAATGGGGCGCTGGTGAGCGTTGAGCCGGAGCGGGGTTACGGCGCGACGTGTTTGAAGGCGCTGGCGATGCTGCCAGCGGACGTCGAGATTGTCGCGTTTTTGCAGGCGGATGGGTCAGAGGACGCAAGCGAAGCGCCGCGGTTGCTTGATCCGATTCGGCGGAACGAAGCGGACTTGGTGCTGGGGTCGCGGCCGTTGGGCAACCCCGAACCCGGAGCGCTGTTGCCGCATCAGGAGTTCGGCAACTGGTTGGCCTGCACGCTGATCCGGCTCGTCTACCGGCATCGCTACACCGACCTCGGGCCGTTCCGGGCGATTCGCCGGACGAGTCTGGAGGCGCTGTCGATGCAGGATCGAAACTACGGGTGGACGATCGAGATGCAGATTCGAGCGCTGCAGAAGGGCCTGCGGGTGATCGAGGTCCCGGTGTCGTATGGGGTCCGGCGGGCCGGGGTGAACAAGGTATCGGGGCAGTTACGGAGCAGTCTGCGGGCGGGCTGGATTATTGTCGCGAAAGTCTTCGTCTTGCGTTGAGGTCGAACCAGTCGCTCCGGACGAGCGCGGTTTTGCCGTAGGAGAGGCCGATCATGAGCAGGACGACGCTGACGGCGGCGAAGAACGTCATGCCCAAACTCGTGTTCTGCTTATACTTTTCGAACCAGCGGCCATAGACGATCTCGATGTGGACCCAGTAAATGAGCAGCGAGGTGGTGCCGAGTTGGCGGGGGATGCTGAAGCGAAGCGTGCTGCCGGCGGCCTCGCGCAGACGCGGGACCCACTCGTTCCAGAAGAAAGCGAACGAGCAGACCATGAGAATCACGCCGCACTTGATCAATGTGAGGCAGGGGCTATCGAGCCAGAACTCGCTATTCGGATAGAGCCCGTAGGGCAGGTTCGAAAGGTACTGGCACAGGAACGCCAAAACGAACCCAGCCCAGCCGACCCACTGCATTACCTGCTCTCGACTCGCTTCCGGGATCAATCGAAAGGCGGTGCCGCAAGCCATGCCGAAGGCGACGAACGCACCCCAGGGGAACAGCGCAAAGCCGCTGTAATCCGGTGCCAGATAGCTGCGCATCAGGTCGTTCGGCGCGAGCGCTTTCCAGTCACTCATGAACGGCGCGCCGAAGGCGATCACCGCGCCGATGAACAACGCCCCGCGCACGCGCTGCATGCGGCGCAGGGCGGCCACCGGCGCCAGCATCACGCACGCGGCGCCCATGCAGTTGAGGATATCGACGCGAAGGACGTCGGACCACACCCCGTGCGGATAGTAGAACACCCACATCTGAAACCGGAAGAGGATGGCCAAGCCGCCGAGAAAACCGGCCCGACGCAGCGCGGCCACCGAGCGACCCCACGGCGAGACGCCGCGCTTCTCCCGGCTATCGATGAGAAACGCCAGGGTGACTCCCGCCAGGAACAGAAACACGGCCGGGGCCACGCCACCGGGAAACTGCGAAAACACGTAAACGCCGGTGTCGCGCAGACTCTTGTCGGTAAAGCTCTCCCAGACGTGTCCTTGCAGCATGTCGGTTGTGCTCGCTTGTTGCGTCCCCAATCTTCCATAATAAAGCGGATGACCCGTCGAAATTTTCTGGCCTCGCTACTGGCTCCTGAACCGGTAATTGATATTCACCAACACACGCCGTACACGGGCCGTACGGATGAAGAGTTGGTGCGCCACCAGGAGACGATGGGCGTGACGCTGTCGATCCTGCTGCCGGCGGGCAAGAAGTACGGCTTGGCGGCCGGCGCGGGGGGCAACGACATCTGCGTGCGGTTGGCCAAGCAGTATCCGCAGCGGTTTAAGTTCTTCGCCAATGAGGCACCAGACGAGCCGGACGCGCGACGGACGATGGAGAAATATTTGAAGATGGGCGCGATCGGCATTGGCGAACAGAAGTTCCCGCTCGATTGCGATGGCCCGGAAGTGCGCAAGGTCGCCGAGTTGGCCCGCGACTTCAAGGTGCCCGTATTGCTGCACTTCGAACACAACACGTACAACCTTGGGTTCAACCGTTTCTATCGCGTGCTCGAAAAATATCCGACGGTGAACTTCATCGGCCATGCGCAGACTTGGTGGGGGAATATTGACGCCGCCTTGACGCAGGAGGATCTCTACCCGCGGACGAAGGTGACCCCGGGCGGCATCACGGACAAGTACCTGGCCAACTACGCGAACATGTTCGCCGACATGAGCGCCGGCAGCGGCCTGAACGCGCTGCTGCGCGATGAGGACCATGCGCGGGGGTTTCTTGATCGCCATCAGAACAAGCTGCTCTACGGCAGCGATTGTAGCGATCGGGATGGCAAGGGCGACCGGTGCAGCGGGGGCAAGCAGATCGCAACGATTCGTCGGCTGGTGCCGAGCAAAGCGGCCGAACGGAAGATTCTTTACGAGAACTCGAAGCGGCTGTTTCGGCTTTAGAGTTGTTAAGCGGGAATCAAGCGGAGTCTCGGATCGAGCCGTTTCAAATCAAAGGGATCGCTCGTGATGACGGCTTGGCCAGTCTTTTGGGCGCAGATCACGACGTGAGCGTCGGCAATGTCCGACGTGCCGCTCTTGGCCAGCAGCAATCCCACGGCCTGGGCGTGGGAAGCGTCGAGGGGCTCGACATCGGTCTTGTCATGCTGCGCCAAGCGCCAGAGACGCACCTGCTTCGCCGGATTGCGAATGACTTGTGCGAGAGCCGTGGCGGGGACGACCATACGATGGTCGCCATCCAACGCCATGCGGATGAGGGCGAGAACTCGGCGATCGTTTCGCTCCAGCGCGATGAGGCCTCCGGCATCGAACGTGATCCCGGTCAAGCAGCCTTCCGCGGCGGCGTCTTCCTGGTCCGTCGTTTTGGCGGCGAAAGCATCTTTTGGGCCCACGCTCGCTCTTTCGGCGTCAGCGGTCCGCCCGTTTCGGCCAGACCCTGGTCAATCATGGCACTGAACTCGGACGAGTTCCAAAACCAGAGACGCTGGCCGATTCGTGATCCGCCACGCGCTTGCGGATTTCCTCTATTTGCTCGTCCGGCAGGGTGATGGTGATCTTGACTGTCGCCATACGAATCACCATACCATTGACGGAGTGCCAAGCGGCGCTAGTCTTTATATCGCAAGGTGATGGCCGCGGGGGTGCCCGGGGCTACCGTCAACTTTTGCGTTAGCGCTCCGAGCGATTCGTGCCAAACGGCGAGCGTGTAGCTGCCCGGCGGCAGATCCGGCCAAGCGAATTCGCCCTTGGCATCGGTCACGGCGAGGAACGGATGGTCGAGCACGCCGATGTAGGAACGCATCCAGTTATGGACGTTGCACTTGACCGGGATCATAATCTCCGGCCGGGCGAAGCGGCGCTGCAGGTCCGGCGCGCCGGGGGGCTGCTGCTGGTTCCAATCGCGATTTTCCTTCGGCGTCGGGTGGATGTTGTGTGAGACCGGATCGGCGTTTTTCACGGTCAACGTCTGGCCCGTCCGCAGCGCGAGAACGCGCGGGACGAACTGGCAGCCCTTCTGCTCCAGCACCACGGAGCCGGTCGCCGGTCCAAACGTAACGCCCTCCAGGCCGGACTGGATATAGACGAAAGCATTCGCCAAGGCACCGTCAGCGGCGACGGCGATCAACTGCTCTTCGACCGGCTTGGCGTGCAGCTTTTCGCAGTCGGCTTCGGCGTCCATCGAAACGAGTTTGGTTTCGCGGCGGGGGCCGGAGTACTCTACGCGGCCGGAGAGTTTGACGCCGGGCTCGGGCTTTTTCGGCCCACACGCGGCCAACAAAAAAACGAACCCAACCGCATACAGTTTCATGGCACATCTCCGGTGAGCGATTCGAGGAAGGCGACCAGGTCGGCTCGCTCCTGCCGCGTGAACAGCGTCAGCGGGCGGATCAGCGGATCGAGTTGGGGATTGGCGTTGCCGCCGCCGACGTAGAAATCGACGACCTCTTTGAGCGTCTTCAGGCTGCCGTCGTGCATGTACGGCGCGGTCTCGGCGACGTTGCGCAGGCTGGCCGTGCGGAAGGCGCCTTTGTCCTTTTCGACGCCGGAAACCTTGAAGCGGCCGAGGTCGGTCAATTCGCCGGCCGGGTCCATGCCGACGCCTAGATTATGAAATTGATGATCGGCGAACAGCGCGTTGTCCTTACCGATGAGATGGCAGGTGGCACAGTTGGCTTTGCCGCGAAACAGTTCCAGGCCGCGCTGCGCCTCCGCGGACAGAGCCGTTTTGTCGCCACCGAAAACGAACCGGTCAAAGGGTGAGTTCCCGCGGACGAGCGTCTGCTCATAGGCCGCGATCGCCCGCGCGATGCGGTCCATCGTCACGGTTTCGTCGCCATACGCGGCGGCCATCAGCTGACGCATCTCCGGAAGCGCCTGCACGCTCGCTACCGCGCCACTGGCGCTGTGGCCCATCTCTATGGCGTTCAGAATGGGTCCGGAGGCTTGTGCCTCCAGCGACTTCGCGCGGCCGTCCCAGAACTGGCTCTGCTGATAGACGGCGTTCCACACCGAAGGCGCATTGCGATTGCCGAGGCCACCCTTCACTCCGGGAGACGCAGGCCGCGAATCGGCCAGGTACTTCTCCGGTTGGTGGCAACTCGCGCAAGACACCGAGCCATCCACGGAAAGCGCAGGGCTGAAGAAGAGCTTTTTACCTAGTGCGATGGCTGCGGCGGGAGCCGGGTTCGGCACCGGCGGCAAGCCCAGCGGCGCGGCGGTCGGAACGGGTGAGCCCACAAAGTCCGCCTTCGTCTTCGAGCATCCGACAAGGACCGCGAGCGTGATGACGACCAGCCAGCGCATGTTACTTTCCGATTGCGATAACGCCCCAGGGTTTGTCCCCGGCCTTCACTTGAGGGACGACGGTCATGGTGGCGACGTCGATGATCGATACGTCGTTCGACGGGCCGTTGGCCGTGAAGAGAAGCTTTTCGTCCGGCGAAAGGGTGATGCCCCAAGGCCGTTGGCCGGCTTCGACCGAGGCTGTCACCTGGTCGGTTTTCGTGTCAATGGCCAACACTTTTTTGCCGCGGCCAGTGCTGACATAGAGCCGGCTGCCGTCGCGGGTCAAGGCGGTGCCCATTGGCTTCAGACCTGGCTCCAGGGTCACCGTCCCGGCCACTTCCAACTTCACGAGATCGAGAATCGTCAGGTTGCCATCGTTTTCGTTCGTGACGTAGGCTCGCTTGCCATCGGGCAGGACGGCCACAGAGCGGGGTCGGCGACCCACCTTCATGACCTTGATGACGGTCCCGGCCGCGGTATCGACGGCGGAGACGGTGCCATCGTTCTCGGAGGTCACATACACGACTTTGCCATCGGGGCTGAGGGTGACGCCTTCGGGCTCTTCGCCGGTCGGGACGCTCTTCACGATGCTGCCGTCGGCGATGCGGATGATGCTCAAGCCGGAGGCGTCCTCATTGGCGACATATAAAACCGACCCATCACGGCTGATCGCAAACTGTTCGGGGTCGGAGCCGCCGAAGAATTTACGCACGGTTTTGCCCTGCGCCAGATCGACTACCCCGATGCCGTCGGCGGACTTATCGGGCGGCGGCAAGGTGCTCTCATCGACACCGGGAGGGGCCGATGGCGATCCGCTGAGGGCGACGAAAATCTGCCCGCCGAAGTCATGCACACCGCGCGGGCGTTTTCCCAGCGGGATGGTCGCGACGGCCTCGGGCTTGGCCGGGTCGATGACGGTGAGGTCGCCGGAGCCTTCATTGGTGACGTAGACCAGATAGCTGGGTTTGGCGGCGGGCTCGGGGGCTTTCGAACAGGCCGCAGCAAACACGGCCAGGGCGACGGGCAGAAATTTCTTCATGGAAGTTAGAAAACGATCCGATCTTTTTTGTCTTCGAGCTTGGCGGAGGCCAGGGCCGGGACCTTCAACAGATCCTCAAACGCCTTGAACCCGCCGTTCTCTTTGCGCCAGGCGATCAGCGCCGAGGCTTGCGACCGCTTTAGGCTCAACGCGCTTTCGAGCTGAATCGCCGAGGCCGTATTCACGTTGATCTTCTCCACCGCTTCCGGCGGAAAATGTTTGACCAGGTAGTCGACGACGGTCATGTATTCGGCGTCGGTGGCCTTCATCCCGAAGGCCGCCATCCGCGTCATCGTCTTATCCCATCCGCCCCGATCCTGGCGCGGCGATATCGACCGCGCCACTTCGTGGCATTGCTTGCAAAGCTTCTCGGTTTCGGCTTGGCCGGGCCCTTCCGGGAGTTGTTGGCCGTAGGCCGCGAGAGCTAGAACGACAACGAGTCCGTATCTCATACTTCTATTTTAGTGCTCAATCGGGAAGCTGAAAGCGTACTGGTTGCCATCGAAGGCGCCGACGTAAATCCGGCTGCCGCCGGCCGACAAACCGCCGCTGTGGACGAACGATGTGATCGTTTTGCCCGAGTTCCACAGCTCTTTGCCGGTTGCGCCGTCGAGAGCGTACAACACGGCGGGCACAGACTTGGCAACGACGGTGTTCAGATCCTTGCCGCGAAATTCGCCGGAGGAGAGAGCAAAGACAACGCCGTTGATGACCACCGGAGGCAGCGGCGAAACGAGTTCGCGCGACGTCCAGGCCACTTCTAATTTGCCCGCGCCACCCAGTTTAAATGCCGTAATGTTTTTGTCCGAAGGGGCCAAGAGCCAGCGGTTGCCGGCCGGATCCTGCCAACTGGCGACACCGCCGGCTTGATAGCCGGGCGCCGAGAATACCGGCGATTGGGCGTAGACGGCCGAGAGGTTGGTCGTATCGACCACTTGCAGGTGGCCCTGCGCCGAGGTCGCCGCCGCCATGTCCTTGCCCTTGTAATCAAACACGACGGGCGAAGACGTGAACTCGCCGACGGTCGATTTGAAGGAACCCTTCGCGGTCAAAGTCTTGGACTCGAGGGCGGCCAGTTCGGCCCCGGCGGCGACGTAGAGGGTGCCAGCGGGAGCGATGGCCGGGCCGACGGTGCCGGCGACGTTGGCCGGGGTCGTCCACTTCGTCACATTTTTCGTATCGATGCCGAGGGCCCAGACGCCATTCTCTACGCCCGAACAGCTGTTGGTGGTGGAGACGTAAGCGAAGCGTTCGACGACAATCAGACCCTGGGCGTTGGCACCGCGGGGCAGAAACGAAAGGCCCGGAGCGGGCTCTTCCCCATTGCCTAAGTACACCGAATGGAACTTGCCGTCGCCGCTCAAGGAGTTGACCCATTGCACGCGCGGGGAGAAGGGATTGGGAGCTCCGGCCGCTGCCTTAGCCGCGGGCACCGGACGCGGCGCCTGCGGACGAGGCGTGGGATCGCGTTTCAAAGTCACAGCGCCCTCATAGGGCTCGCCGACGCCGCCCTTGGCCGGGTTGCCGCGACCGGGGGCCGAACCGGTGGGGACGGGCGGATAACCGAGGCCCGTGGGCCGGGTTACGGCGGAGGTCATCCCGCCAGGGCAGTCCAGGGTGCCGGGCTTGGAGACTCCGGGAGTGGCATGGCTGTTGGACCATTCGACGCGGGCCAGATCGAGGTCGTAGGCAACGACGGTGTCATTGCTTCCGCCGAAAAAGCCGAGCGCGCGGAAGCCGCGATGGCCGATGAAAAAGTCGACGAGCGACGGCGGCATGAGGGTATTCAGTTGGCGAGCAGCGTTGGTTGGCTTCACCTTCCAAACGAGTTCGAAGCCGGGCTTGCCCATCGATGCCGTCGAAATCTTGCCATCGTTGCGGACCCAAAAGGACCGCTGGGCATCGAAGCCGCTGGTCATCCAATCTCCTTGCCCCCGTTGGGCAAAGGCGGTGAACGCGGTGAGGGTCAAAAGCAGGGGCACGGAAGGCGAAATGATTCTACGCAGGACCAAGGGTATCTTCTCCAATTCGAACGTCGATTCTAGATCATATAACGCAAGCGGGCTCGTTTGGGATATAGTGTGATTTTCGGAGACATGCCGTTCCATATGAGAAGATCCCTGCCCGCTCTTTTATTTCTTGCTGCCGCCTCGCTGGCTTGCGCTGCCGACTGGTTGACCGACGGAGGAGACTCCAAACGGAACAACTGGCAGAAGGACGAAAAAATACTGACGAAGGCCAACGTCAAGGGCATGCAGTTGCTTTGGAAGAAGAAGCTCGATAACGCGCCTCGCCAGATGCATTCGCTGCTGGAACCGCTCGTGATCGGCAAGGTCAATACTCAGAGTGGCCCGAAAGAGCTGGTGATCCAGGTCGGCGTTTCGAATAATGTGTACGCCATGGACGCCAAGAGCGGCGAGATGGTTTGGCACCGGAAGCTGGAAAGCACGTTTGAAGACACTCCCGGCGGCCGCGGCCCCAGCGTGCTGTGCCCTGGCGGGATGACGGCCAACATCACCATCGGACCGGGCGAGCAGCCGGGCAGCTACAAGATTTATGGCGCGGGATGGGACGGTCGGCTGCATATTCTGAACGCCGCCGACGGCGAACCGCTGTCGAAGCCGTTGAAGTTCATGCCGCCCAACGGCAAGCCTTACGCGTTGAACCTGGTCAACAACGTCATTTACACCCACAGCGCCCAGGGCTGTGGCGGCAACCCGAACATGGCCTACACCTACGACCTGGCGACGCACAAAGTGGGCAGTTGGGGCCCGGCCGGCGGTGGCATGTGGGGACGCTCCGGCCCGGCGGTCAGCAAGGACCTGGTGATGTACACCGGAACCGGCGACGGCAAATGGGATCCGGAAAACGGCGTCTATGGCAACGGCATCATCGGCGTGAAGCAAAACCCGGAAACCAAGGGCCTCGAATTGATGGACTACTACGGCCCGTCCAACGCCGAATGGCTCTGGAAGCGTGACCTCGACATGCAGGTTACGCCCACCATCTTCGACTACAAGGGCAAGGAGTACATGATCGATGCGAGTAAGGAGTGCCGCCTTTATCTGATGGATACCGAGTCGATCGGTGGCGATGACCATCGGACGGCCGCCTACCGCACCCCGCTGATCTGCAACGAAATCGTCGACTTCGCCGAAGCCGGCATTTGGGGCTCGCTTGCCTCCTGGGAAGACGCGAAAGGAACCCGCTGGGTGCTGACCCCGTTCTGGGGCGCGAAGCACCCGAAGTATAAGGCTCCGCTCGAGTACGGCCCCGTGAAGAAAGGTGCGATCGCGGCCTTCAAGTTGGAGCTTGTCAATGGCAAGCCGGTGCTGCAGCCTGCCTGGGTGTCGCGCGATATGAATCAAGCCGAACCGCCGGTGATTGCCAATGGCATGATCTTCGCTTACGGCAGCGGCGAGAACACGGCGCAAGCCTTCCCCGACGTCGGTCTCGACTTCCGGATGGAACGCCGCATTCCGCTGTCGACCCACGCGGTGCTGTACGCGCTCGATGCCGAAACCGGCAAAGAGCTGTGGAGCAGCGGCAAAGAGATCACCAACTGGAACCATTGGAGCGGCATTGCGGTGTCCAACGGCCAGGTTTACATCAACACCTACGACGGCCACATCTACTGCTACGGCTTGAAGAAATGAGGCTGGTCGCGACGCTGCTTCTGCTGGGGCTGGGCGGTGCCGCGGCGCACGCCCAGCCGCCGACCCCGGAACAAATCGATCAGGCTCTGGAGGCCTATCGGCGCATTCTGGTCGACTGGGGCAGCCTTACCCGCTATGGCAGCGAGAACGCCGAACTGCGGCCCCAAGCGGGCCGCGTCGTTTTTCTCGGCGACGAGATCACCGAGAACTGGGGCCCGGAGTTCTTCCCGGGCAAACCGTATTTGAACCGTGGCATCATTCGGCAAACGACGCCGCAAATGCTTGTCCGTTTTCGACAGGACGTGATTGCGCTCAAGCCGGCCGTCGTCGTCATACAGGCCGGGACCAACGACCTCGCCAGTGTCATGGGTCCGTCGACCCCAGCACAATGGCATCCGCGTCGTACTGGCTTCGGTTACTCCGGTTTGCGACTGCTTCACGAAGATGACGGGACGGCGGCCGCCGGGCAAAATCATCGGTTTGAATGGCTGGATCAAAGACTACGCCAAGAAGGTCGGTGCCGTTTATTTGGACTATTACTCGGCGCTGGTCGAAGGCCGGGCGATGAAGAGAGAGTATACGGTTGACGGATTCCTGCCCAACGTCGCTGGCTATGCGCGCATGGCCCCGCTGGCCGAAAAAGCCATCGCCGAAGCACTCGCTCGCTAGCGGGAACCGAGAAACGGGATCTTCTCTTTCGTTCGTTCCCAAAACGTTTTTTCCCGGTCCACGTTCGGGTCGAAGGGTTTTGTGATCAAAATCGCTTTTACGTCGAACGGATCGGCGAGGCGCTCCCACGGAGCGGTGGAAAGCAGGCGAACCCGGTAACCTTCGAAGGCATAGGTCCGGCGCTCCAGCGTGCCGTCTTCTTTTTCCAGCACGATTGAGAAGCCGGTCACGGTCGTCGTCTTCTTCGCTAAGGTGACCTCAACCGGATGGACGGCGCTGGGGTAATAACCCTTCACCTCGCGGAGGCGAAACGCGGTTTCGTAGCGTTTGCGCCGGGCGTTGAAGATGAAGACGCGGAGCCCATCGAACTCGTAGTCGTGGCCGCCGCGCGGAAGGGTCGTCCACAGATAGTGCTTCTTGACGACTCCTTCCTCATTCTTCACTTCGCCCAACGGGAACCAGGACGTAATCCGGTGACCTTCGGCGTATTGAGCCACGTCATCGGGAATGGTCATCGTCAAGGCCCGGGTGAGTGCCCAGCCGGCCCGGCCTTCCACGCTCCGGACCAAGCTCCAATCTTCCATTTTCACCGTATCCACCTCGGCGGCAACCTTCGGCGATTCCCTTACGACCGCGACGCGGCGGGGCGGGGAGGATTCATCCACTTCCGGAGACATGCGGCGCGAGATATCGAGCCAATCCGAAGGAGGCTTCGGCGGCTCGGGCATGGCGGGCCGCTCAATGCCGTCGTCTTTGGCTTTGTCTTTCTGCCTATCTTTTTTGCTTCGTTTTTTGGGGGCGGCGGCGGGCGCGACTTCCTTGGTCACCGCACCTTGAAAACGAACCCGGGGGGCGAGCCGGTGTCCGATAATCACGACCTTCTCGTTCTCTTTCAACTGGTGGAAGCTTGGAGCCTGGCGGTTCGGCTCCGTATGGAGATTCAAAATGTCATAAACCATCGCCTCGCCCTGCGCCGGTAGCTTCGCGGCGATCTCGTTGGTCGCCCGCAGCTTATCCATTTGCTCCGGCGTCAGCAGCTTTTCGCCGTCACACCAACCTTCCACGCCGTTGGCCACGCGCACCCGGGTAAACCGTCGCCGGACCTGCAAAATCGCAAGTCGATCGGCGTGCTTCACCGTCGCCACCGTCGACGACTTCAGGGAGATCTCTTGCCGAATGTTCAGCGTGATGGGACCTGCAAATGCTTCACCGATTACCGGCGCTTTCGCGGGACCCTGGTTACACGCTACGCCAAACACGGCCAGCGATCCGATCAACAAATAAAGCAGTGCGCGCATACTACCGCGTCAAAGCCGGAGCAACCATCATTTTAGCGCGAAGGCACATAAACGCGCAGCAATTCGAGCGAAGTATTGCTATCGAGGAAATAGCCACCCAGTGCGGCCGGGATCAGCCAAGCCTGACCGGGCGCGAGTTCCCAAACGTCTCCGGCAAAAGTCAACAACCCCTCACCCCGGCAGACGACGAGTAGATGGAACCGTTCGGGGTCGGAGTTCCAAACCACAGGCCCGGTCAGCACGTGCCGCTCGGTCGCAAAGTATTCGCAGGTGGCCAGCAAAACGTTCGGCTCAGCAAATACCGAGGGTCCCGCGGAACGCCCCCAATCGAGGACCGCAATCGACGGCTCGACATGCAATTCCCGCGGCCGGCCGTAGTCCCAAAGCCGATAGGTGACGTCGGAATTTTGCTGGATTTCGCAGATGGCGAGGCCGCCGCCGATGGCGTGCACGGTGTGCGCCGGGGTGAAATAGGTCTGCCCCGCCGCACCCGGCCACCACTCGAGAAGCGACTCGACCGATCCATCGGCCAACGCCGCGCGCAACTCGGTTTCGGTGGTCTCCCGCTGGAACCCTTGCGCGATTACCGCGCCGGCATCCGCCCCGAGCACGTACCACATCTCCGTTTTGCCGGGCTGGCCTTCGTGGGCTAAGCCGTAAGCATCATCGGGATGAACCTGCACGGAGAGCTTCTCGGTCGTGAATAGGAACTTGACGAGAATGGGGAAACGGCCGCCTGGCGCGGGGGGCACGGCCGATCCGAGCACCTCCGGGCGCTGCGTTAGCTCGCCCAAAGTCAGGCCATCGCAGGAGGTGACGATGTCGTTGGACGAAAGCCACACTTCGCCAATCCGCCGATCCGGAGCGGCAAACAAGGGATCGAGCGAGGTGGCTCCCCACACTCGCTCGACAAACTTCGGCTCCAGCGCGATCGGCTTCATCCGAGGGAAACGATGAAGTTGTGGATGCGGTCCAAACCACGCTCGATCTCGTGCATCGAGGTCGCATAGGAGATCCGAATGTGCTTGCTGGTGCCAAAGGCTTCGCCCGGAACGACGGCCACGTGCGCTTCGCTCAACAGCCGTTCGCAAAAATCCATCGAGGAGTTAATGCCCTTTTTGCCGAAGGCGACACTGATGTCCGGATAGGCGGAGAAGGCGCCCTGGGGCTCGTCGGGGGGGAGCGCGGGAATCTGCCGCAAG
>JAPKZA010000465.1:0-5680 GCA_026394015.1 Acidobacteriota bacterium | reverse complement strand
TCACGTCGATCGACTCCTGCGGACCCCGCAGCGCCTCGACGGCCGCCTTCTGGCAGATCGAGGTCGGGTTCGAGGTCGAGTGGCTCTGCAGCTTCATGATCGCGTCGATCACCGGCTTCGGCCCGAGCGCGAAGCCGATCCGCCAACCGGTCATCGCGTAGGTCTTTGAGAGCGAACCGGCCACGATGACGGTGTCCTTGGCCCCGGGCACCGAAGCGATCGAAAACGGCTTGCTATCGTAAAGGAACCGGCAGTAGCACTCGTCGGTCATCAGCCAGATCCCGCGGGCCGAAGTAACGGCAAAGATCCGTTCAAACTCCGCCTGCGGCAGCACGGCTCCGCTGGGATTGCTCGGCGAATTGATGATGACGAGCTTGGTCTTCGGCGTAATCGCCCGCTCAATCATCTCGGCCGTGAGGTCGAAGCCATGCGCCTCATCGGTTTCGACGAAGACGCACTTGCCGCCGGCATAGTTGACGACGTCCTTATAAGTGACCCAGTACGGCACCGGAATGATGACCTCATCACCGGCGTTGATCACCGCCTGCATGATGCCGAAAATCGCGTGTTTGCCGCCGACGCTGATGACGCATTCGGCCGGGGTATAGGCCGTGCCGTAGTCGGCTTTATGGCGGTCGCAAACAGCCTGCTTCAATTCCTGGGTACAACCGGCCGGGGTGTATTTGGTGAAATTCTTGGTTATGGCAGGCATCAATCGCGGCATTCTTGATGTTGTCCGGCGTCGGGAAGTCCGGTTCGCCGGCTCCGAAGTCGACGACGTCGACCCCTTCACGACGCATCTTGTCAGCATCGGCGGCCACCTTCATCGTGGAGGAAACCGAAATCGTGGCCATCCGATCGGACACGGCGAGATTGTCTTGGTGCACTAGAGAACTCATGGGATTGTTTAATTCACCTGGGAACTGGATTCAAAACTTGCGCGGGACGGAAGCGCTCGGCCAATCGGCTTTCGACGAAGGCGGGAACCAAGCCCCGCACGTCGCCGCCCAACCGGACGACTTCTTTGACCAAGCGCGAACTGATAAAGGAATAAGCCTCACCCGACATCAGAAACATCGTTTCGATCTCTGGCCGCAACCGCCGATTCATCAGCGCCATTTGCAGTTCGTACTCGTAATCAGAGACCGCCCGAATACCGCGCACGATGACGGTCGCGCCCTGAGCCGAAGCGTAGTCGACCAACAAGCCATCGAAACTGTCGATCTCGATGTTGGGTAGATCGCCGGTGGCCTCGCGCAGCATGGCCATTCGCTCCTGCACACTGAACAGGGGCTGTTTGGCCTCGTTGTTTAGGACAGAGACGATGAGGCGGCCAACCAAACGGCTGGAGCGGGCGATGAGATCCAGGTGTCCGTTGGTCAAAGGGTCAAACGAACCGGGATAGATCGCGACGACGTTGTCGGTGGTAGGGCTTTCGGGCAAGTCCTTTTATTTTAGCCGATTCGCGGACCGGCTTTGGGTTTAATAGCGGAAGACGGTCACGGTCTGCTCGGTCTCCCGCCCTTGGCCGTCTTTGGCGACGAGGGTGATGACGTTGAACCCATTGAGGAGACGGACGTTGTTCATCTGCCAGGCGGTCGTTCCCGTGGCGGTTCCGGTGGTGCCGTTGGAGACGCGCCACGTCACGGTGTTGATGCCGACCGAGGAGGCCGCGGTGCCACGCAGCGTGATCGTCTCACTGGACCAGAGGAAGCTATAGGAAGCCGGGGAGATCAGCGCCAGGCGGGGCGGAGCGGCGGGGTCGGTGGTCGTCGTTGCGGCCGTGATCTGCAGGGAGCGGCCGATCGTTCTCCGGCTTGCATCGGAAACCAGGATCGTGACCGTGTTCACCCCCGGAACCAGACGCACGAGCGGAACGGTCCAGTTGAAGTTCCCGCCGCCGACCAGGGTCACCGTGCCGTCGCCCCACATGCCTTTGTCGGTTACCCAACGGACGGTCGGGACGCCGGCGACGCCGCTGGCCGAACCCATCATCGAGACTGTCATCGCGTTGGTCTGAAGGTTCGCCGAGGGCGAGATGAGCTCAACCGTGAAGCCGATCGGGGTTGGGGTTGGGGTCGGCGTTGGGACCGGAGTTGGCGTTGGCGTTGGGGTCGGCGTCGGGGTTGGAGTGGGCGTAGGTGTCGGCGAAGCGGGAGGAGGAGTCCCCCCCGTCGTCCGCGCCGCATACAAACCCTGCGCCCCTCCGATATCTTCGGCCGTTAACTGCGTCGCCCGGCGGTAGTAGGCATACATCACCGCTCCCGGCACATCACTATGCCCTAATCCCAACGCATGCCCCAACTCATGCAGCGCCACACTATAAACATCGATGTCGAGGCCCACCTGCCAGTTCTCGTCCTCATCGAAGTGCAGGTCGCCCGCCAAGGGTTCGCTGTTCGGCGGGGCCGGGTAAAACGTATGCGCCAACACCTTCCCTGGCCCATCAAACGCATAGCCATCGCCATGCGATCCCCGGCCCCACAGAATGCCAATCGTCCGCGGCGCGTCCGGGTCGTTCCCCTCCACGAAATCCACCTGAATCACCCGCGACCACTCCTGCAACGCCTTAACCACCTCGGCCCTCTGTGAGGTCGAAGAAAGCTTGGTACTCAGCGTCTTGAATGCATATTGCAAAGTGGCCCTCCCCTTGCCCGGCCCATCCCAGCCTTCCCCCACCGTCTGCACCAGCGCTCCAATCGGACCCGTCTCCACCGTCGCCCCGGCACAACCAATCAACGGTGCCCCCGTCATCAACTCGTTACTGGCCGGAAACACATACGCCACCTCATCCCAATCCGCCAACGCCTCCACCTGCAAACCCGTCCCCCGCACGAGCATCTGGTCCCGATGGTCCCGCAACTCCAACCCATTCTCCAAGATCAGCGCCCGCCGCTCCTCCCACGAAACATCCCCATGAAACTCGACTACGAAGCCCCGCTTCCCCGCCCTGCCCTTTCCGATCTCCGCACTTAACTTCTCACTGGCGCGCAACGGCGACACCGAAACCACATCCAAACCACCCAACCGTGCCTCGCCCTCTACCGACAATATGAACCCGTTCATCGGCACATAGCTCACCACCCGCTGCCCACGCCCTTCCAAACCCTTCAACATCTCCGGTGTCGGCGGTTGCGCCAACTCCACCAAATAGTGCGCCCGCTGCGCCTGCCGCGACTTCGGCTTCTCCCAGGAAATCCCCCGTCGGTCGCTACCACGCTTCAGGCTTAGTGCGCCCTGTCCCCACGCCAACGCGCCAAAACACATACCTGAAACGACCAGGCTTACAGCTGTGGATTTCATATACCGTCATATCGCTATCGCGTGAGAGCTTTTCCACTCTGTTCCCACTTACCCGTTGAGGAAAACACCCGTATGCAGGTCAGAATCTGGAATAGTGCCTGCCTACACATGGCATACACCCTGGTGGCCCTCTGCCAGCCGCTACCCCAGGCCTATCGCATCCAAAGCCTCGTCGGATCCTCCAACGCCGGCGATACCCTCCCCGCCCTCCAAGCCCTCCTCACCCAAGCCGAAGGCCTGGCCTATGACCCCGACGGCAACCTCTATATCGCCGACGCCGCCGAACACCGCGTCCGCCGCGTCTCCCCCGCCGGCATCATCTCGACCTTCGCCGGCAACGGCTCCCGCGGCTACTCCGGCGATAACGGCCCCGCCGCCGATGCCCAACTCGCCTCCCCCTACGGCCTCGCCATCGACCGCCAAGGCAACCTCCTCATCGCCGACCTCGGCAACAAAGTCATCCGCCGCGTCACCCCTCAGGGCCGCATCACCACCTTCGCCGGCGGCGGTGCCGCCCCCGCCAACGAGCAAAGCGAAGGCTCCGCCGCCACCTCTGTCAGCTTTGAAACACCCCGCAATGTCGCCATCGACCCCGACGGCACCGTCTATATCTCCGACTTCGATGCCCATCGCATCTACGCCATCACCGGCGCCGGAACGTTTCGCCTTCACGCCGGCACCGGCCAACCCGGCTACGGCGCCAATGACATCAACGCCCTCCGCTCCGCCCTCCGCAACCCCGCCGGGCTCTGGATCGACCCCCAAGGCGGCCTCCTCGTCGCCGAAGCCGGCGCCCAACGGATTCGGCGGATCGTCCGCGGCATGATCGGCGTCTACGCCCCCGCTGCCGCCATCCGCATCCCCCTCTATTCCCCCACCGGCATCGCCGTCGACTCCTTCGGCAATCTCTTCATCGCCGACGACCGCAAGGACGCCGCCCTCAAACGTTCGAGCCAGGGCGAAATCGTCACCCTCCCTGCCGGCGGAAAAGCCGTCACCGTCGACAACCGCGGCAACGCCTTCTATGCCAGCGGCAGCGTCGTCTATCGCATCGGCCTGAATAACCTCGCCACCGTCGTCGCCGGGTCCACGGCCGGCGCATTCTCCGGGGATGCCGGGCCCGCCGACGCCGCCCGCCTCAACGCCCCCGCCGCGGTAGCCTATGACACCAACGGCACCCTTTTCATCGCCGACGAGCGGAACCATCGCATCCGCCGCGTCTCCCTCGACGGCACTATCACCACCATCGCCGGAACCGGCTCACCCGGTTTCTCCGGCGATGGTGGACCCGCCTCCCAAGCCAGACTTAACGGCCCCCGCGGCCTTACCGTCGACCGCTCCGGCAATCTCCTCATCGCCGACACCGCCAACCACGTCATCCGCCGCATCGCCCCCAGCGGCGTCATCAGCACCGTCGCCGGCAATAACTTCAACGGCTTCCGGGGCGATGGCAGCCCCGCGCCAACGGCCATGCTCGACACCCCCACCGCCGTCGCCGCCGACCCCAACTCCAACGACTACTTCATCGCCGATACCCGTAACCATCGCATCCGCCGCGTCTCCGCTACCGGCCTCATTACCACGTACGCCGGCACCGTCACCGGCGCTGGCTTCGCGGGCGACGGCAACATCGCCGTCTTCGCGCAACTCAACCAACCCTCCGCCCTCGCCTTTGATCGCGCTGGCCAACTCTACATCGCCGACTCCGGCAACAACCGCATTCGCCGCATCGATCTCACCGGCACCATCACTTCCGCCGGCGACGCAAACCTTTCGAGCCCCCGCGGCCTCGCCGTCCAAGCCGATGGCGGCATCCTCATCGCCGATACCGCGAACCACCGCATCCGCCGCATCGACCCCAACGGCACCATCGCAACCATCGCCGGCACCGGCCTCCCCGGCTTCGGCGGCGACGGCGGCCCCGCCAACGACGCCCGTCTCAACTTCCCCGCTGGACTCGCCCTCGACCCCGCCGGCAATCTACTCGTCGCCGACTCGGCCAACAATCGCATTCGCCGCCTCGTCGCCGACACCGCCATCATCGCCCCGCCCTCCATCGAAGCGCCTCAGCTGAAGATCGTCCACGTCGCAACGAACAAAGAAACCCTCCTGGCCCCCGGCATGCTGGCCACTCTCTACGGCGTCAACCTCGGCCCCGAACAACCCGCTATGGGCGTCTTCCGCAACAACCGCCTCGATACCCGCCTCAGCGAAATCGAAGTCACCGTCAACGGCATCGCCGCGCCCCTGCTCTACGTTTCGAACTCCCAGATTAATTTCCAGGTCCCTAACCGCACCGGCTCCAGCGGCCGCGCCGCCATCGAAGTTCGCTATCGCAACGTACTCCGCGCCAGCCAGACCTCCGCCCTTACCGACG
>JAPKZA010000302.1 GCA_026394015.1 Acidobacteriota bacterium | reverse complement strand
TCCCGCCCAAACCCAAACATGAGCTCCGCCCACCCCGAGTTCCCCTGATCGATTCACGAAACTGTCGGACCAGGGACCTCTGTGAGCCGATTCTCATCGTCGAGCTTTACCTTCCTTACCCACACTAAACAGCGAGGAGGCGACTTTCGGGCGCTGGAACTATACTCTATATCCCACACAGATTGGGATCTAATTGTTGGACCGCGCCTAAGGCCATCTGGACAACAAAGAAGCGCGTTGCTTCGCTTACAGCGGTGAAAGCGTCGACAATGCAGTCGCCGCCGAGCTGTTACGGGTAGTTCAGCCTGCGGCGATTGAGGCAGCGATGGTAGCGACTCAACAACAATCCGAATCCAGCAGGGATGTGCTCGAAGCCTTGGCCCGCGATCTTCAGGCCGCACAGTATCGTGCCGACCGAGCAGCACGCCAATACGAAGCTACGGATCCGGTGAATCGGTTGGTGGCGCAGGAACTGGAGCGCAGATGGAATGTGGCGTTGGAGGAGGTGAAAGATCTGGAGGCGCGAATCCGTTCCGAAAACGCGAGTCAGGAGGCGGCCAAGGTCGGTACGGCTGACGAGATGAGGAATTTGGCTGATGATCTTGAGGCCTTATGGAACAATCCCGATGCCAATGATCGCACAAAGAAGCGGCTTCTACGAGCCTTGATTCGAGAAGTGATCGTGGACATTGATGAGACGACGAGCGAGGTGGTGCTGGTGATCCATTGGCACGGCGGAGTGCATACGCCATTGCGTCTGCCGCGACGGAAGCGTGGTCAGAATCGATCTCAGACGCCGAATGACGTTATTGAAGGGGTGCGTGTTCTGTCCCGAATCTGCAACGATAATATGATCGCTGGCGTATTAAATCGGGCGCAGTTGCGAACAGCGAAAGACAACTACTGGACTCGATCCCTGGTCACAGCGTTACGGCACCACCACGGCATTGCCTGTTACAGCGCGGAAAGTCAGACGGCTGAGGGATGGCTGAACCTTTCGCAAGCGGCTAAACTCATCGGAGAAACTAATCGAACCGTGCGCCTCACGATTGATCGAGGTGCGTTTGTCGCTGAACGACCTATCGCGAGCGGCCCGTGGGTAGTCAATCGGCGGCACCTGCCAAGGGAGCCCGGAGCTCGAATGCAACAGAAGGATACTTGCGCTGATTCTCCCCCCACGAAACCGAGTGCCAAACAGGGTATCCTCGAGTTATCAGAAACATAGTGGAATCGGGCATCATGTATAACGCTTGTGGGTATGCGCCAAAAGACTGGAGAACGGTCGCCTCGCCTGGCCTGTCACCCATCCCGGCCCATCCCGCCTCACGCTCCGCCCCGGCGAACTCGCCCTTCTGTTGAACGGAATCGACATCATCCAAACCAAGCGCAGATCCTGGTTCCGCGGCCTTTCCGAAGCATCAACTAGTCAAGACAAGAATGGCTTATAGTTACTACGTAGGCTATTCTGTAAGTGACTTCGAAATGGCCGATGCCATCCCCCAAGCCGCCCCCGAGTTAGCTACCGTAGTAGCCCAACTGGCGCAGGAACAAGCCAAGCGCAAGTGGGCCGAAATGCGGGTGACGCAGCTGGAAGAAATGGTGCGGCTGCTCCGGCTCAAGAAGTACGGTCCTCAGGGAGAGAACCTTGCCGCTTTCTATCTGCCGCTCTTCGATGAAGAGCCCGGTGTCTCCCTCGACGAGGTAGCCGCCGAAGCGGCCCGCCGCGATCTGCCGGAGAAGCCACTGCGCAAACGGAAGAAGCATCCCGGCCGCCAGTCGCTGCCCGCCGATCTGCCGCGCGTCGAGCGGATCGTCGTTTGCCCCGCGGCGGAGTGTCAGTGCGGCAAGTGCGGGGCCGAAACGGTCGTCATCGGGTACGAAGAGAGTGAGCGGCTTGATGTGGAGCCGGCCAAGTTCTTTGTAACCGTTACCCGCCGCGAGAAGCGGGCCTGCCGGAACCGCAAACAGGCGGGCGTGGCGACGGCCCCGGTGCCGGCTCCGATCATCGAGAAGGGTTTGGCGAGTGATCGGGTCGTGATCGATGCGGTAAGTGCCAAGTATTGTGATCACCTCCCTTTGGATCGGCAGAGTGCGATGTTCCTGCGCGACGCGGGCGTGGAAATCAGCCGGGTCACCATGAGTGGATGGATGATGCGGG
>JAPKZA010000199.1 GCA_026394015.1 Acidobacteriota bacterium | reverse complement strand
CTGACTTAAGCTTGGTTAACCTGCTCCCAAGTCATCGGCTGACCCGACGTGCAAGCCATCAAACCCATCACCGCCGTCAACGTGCTTTCGCCGCCGGTCAGCGCCATGTTCTCCACCACGCCCGCCCGCACCGCCACCGCCGAGGAGGCCTTCGACGGTTTTATTGGGCGAGATGGTGGGGGCTAAGCGATGGCGGCCGAAGGCCTTGCCGCAGAGGAACTGGAAGACGTCGCTGGCTTGGGCGATGAGGACGAGGAAGACCATCAGGAGCGGCGGAAGGGCGGGGATGTGGGCGGGACCGGCGACCGCCAAGAGGAGGGCCCAGCGTTGGCGGGGGACGAGCAGGGCAGGGAGCACGACAGCGGGCGGGAGGCCGGCGAGGACGACGCCGTATTGGGCGACGAGGAGGAGGGCAGTGAGCGGGGTGAGGGCGTTGAACTCGCGGAGCGCTTGGCAGGAGACGAGAATAAAGAACGCGTATACGGCGATGGGGCCGGCGAGGAGGCCAAGACCCATCAGGGTGATCATGATCCACCAGCCGCGAATGCGGTCGTTGATATGAGCGCTGACGGGGTGGAGGTAGCAGACGGCGGAGGCGACGATCAGCGCGGCGTAGAGGCCGCGGGTTGGTTGGGGGGGGGGTGGGTGGGAGGGCGGAAGTTCACGATCCAGCCGGTGGGGCGGTGGTGGATGCGGATGGGAAAGAGCAGCGACTTCGGCCGTTGGCAGGCTAGATGGTAGATCCCGCTGCGGAAGGGCTGGAGCGTCTTTCCGTCGCCGCGGGTTCCTTCGGGGAAGAGCAGGAGGCCGTGGCCGCGGTCGAGGGCGGCGAGCATCGGGGCGAGGGGGTCGTGGGTGCGGTCGACGAGGGAGCGGTCGACGAGGACGGCGTCAAAGACGCGCAGGGAGAGGAAGCGGCGGAAGGCGTTGACTGCCCAGTAGTCGGCGGCGGCGACGGGATGGGTGGGGCGGGGGAGTCCCGCGCGGAGGACGGCGAAATCGAAGTGGCTGGCGTGGTTGGAGAAGAAGATGTGGGGGCCGGGGGCGGGGGCGGGCGTATCGCGACGGACGCGGGTGAGAGTGAGAATGCGCGCTCCGAGGCCGATGCCGTCAGCAATCATGTTCGTTGGTTACCCGATCCAGCCTAACGCCAACAGGATAGCTTGGAGGGCGAAGGCGGCGAGTTGGAGTTTCCAGAGACGAAGGGCGGCGCGGGTGCGGTCGTCGAGGGACCGGGGGGTGGTCGAGCGGCGGAGGCGGAAGTGGACGAGCCACTCGTCGAGGGCGTCTTCGCGGCCGGCGAGGTCGGCGAAGAGGGCGGCGTCGATGACGACGCGGAGTGCTATATAGCAATGGAAGAACCAAGCGAGGAGGCTGACGGTGAGGGCCCAGCGGCCGGTGGAGAACCAGCCGAAGCCGGCGACGAGAGCGAGGACATGGCCGGCCTGGGCGATGACGGCTCCAGAGCGGAGCACGCTGGCGGCGAAGTTCATTGGAGGTCGGCCCATTCTTCCAGGCGCTGACGATGGCCGGAGTGGAGGTAGACTTGGGGCCGCCGGGCGCGGATGTGTTCGAGGGCGGCGTCGACGGAGCCGGCGCGACCGGTGGCGATCAGCCAGGCGGCGACGGAGACGGCGCTGCGGGAGCGGCCGAGGGCGCAGAAGACGAGGGTGGGGCGGGGCATGGCTTCGATGGCGTTGACGGCGCGGCGGAGTTGTTCGAGCGAGGGCACGACGAGATCGAGCATGGGCACATTGCGGTATTCGGACTTGCGGGGGGTGACGGGGAGTTCGGCGGTTACATCGACGAGGGCGCCGTCCCATTGGCCACGACGGGGGCAGCGGCCGAGCCAGACGCCGTCGGCGATTTCCTGGGCCATGACTTCGCTGCGGGTGAATGCCCAGGAGTTGAGCTTGGCGAACCAGCGATGGGGGAAGAGCAGCCAGAAGGCGATTTTGCTGCCTTTGCGGAAGAGCATGGGGTCGCCGACGGCGTAGATGGCGGCGACCAGGAGCCAAGCTCCGGCGGCCCACCAGGCCCACCAGCCAGCGAAGACGAAGATGGCGGCGCCGGCGAGATAGAGCAGGGCGAGTTTGTCGCTGGGGGTGCGGACGGGTGAGGGCCGGGCCGGGATGAGCCAGAGGCAGAAGAGGCCGACCCAGAGGCCAGCGGGGAGGTCGATAAAATGGTGTTGGTAGGTGGTGAGAGTGGAGACGGCGGCGAGGATGAGCCAGGCGCTGACCCAAGGCGAGCGGTAGCGGGCGGCGAGGATGACGGCGAGGCTGACGTGGAGCGACGGGGCCTGATTGTAAGGAAGGTCGAAGCTGTAAAGTTGGGCGAAGAGCCAGCCGAGGTTGCCGGTGACGGCGGGGACGGCGAAAGCGAATTTGAGCGGGAAGAGGAGGAAGCCGACCAAGGAGACTAACTGGGCGGTGAGGAGGCGGAGGCCGTGTTGGTCCAGTTCCTCCTTTGTCGCGGGGAGGAATAAGGAGGCTGCATAGAGGAGGTCGGAGGACCAATAGGGAATGATGGTCCAGGCGAGGAAGGGGATGTGGTGTTCCCAGGGGAAGACGAAGCTGGCGACGGGCTCGCGAAGGCTGGTGACCCAGTTGGTGAACCCGTAGCTTAAGAAGAAAAATGGCCCGAGAAAGGCGAGCCATAAGAACGCCCGAATCACGTCGAGTTCCTTTTGGCGAGGGAGACGGTGAAGATGCCGAAATCGTCGATGAGTTGGTCGATTTTGGTAAAGCCGGCGGATTCGACGAGTTGATCGAGTTCGGCTTGAGTTCGCCGACGCATGACCCAGGGGACGCCGCCGCGGTGGCTGGGCAGCGTGCGGGCGATCATTTCCAGTTGGGGGTGCCAGGGTTGGCCGGTGTAGAGCAGATAGCCGCCGGGTTCGACGGCGGAGGCGACGCCCGCGAGGGCGCGTCGGACGGGTTCGTTATCGGGGAAGAGTTCGAAGAGGCCGGAGACGATGGCGGCGTTGTGGCGCAGACCTTGGTAGGTGGCGGAGTCGAAGGCGTCGGCTTGTTCGAAGCGGACGCGACTGGAGAGGCCGCGGGCGGCGATGAGTTCGCGGCCGGCGGCTACGTTGTCGGCGTCGAAGTCGCGGAGGAGGGCGGTGGCATTGGACGGCAGAGCGTCGAGGACATAGCGGCCGTGGCCGGCTGCGATGTCGAGTAAGTTCATGGGGCGTTCTGCGCCGATGCAGGCGAGGAGTTTTTCGATGTGCGTTTTGCGAATGCGGATGCCGCGCCAGCCGATGGCGTTGAGGTAGCCGAAGTCGACGATGGTACCGATGGGGGTGAAGCCGGTGGGCTTATTGCGATAGACGTAGTCGAGCGAGGCACCGGAATCGAAGCCGGACCGGAGGCCGAGGCGGATGCCGGCGGAGAGGCGGCCGCCGGTCCGCATACTGAGTTTGGTGCCGAGGAAGCGGAGGGGCTTCGATTCCGAGTGGGCGTCGAATTCGGCGCGGGTGAAGCCGCGCTTGTCGGCGCTGAGGAGGGAGGGTTGTTCAGGGGGCGCGGCGAAGATGCGATTGATGAAGCTGCGAACTTTGGTGAGGGCTTGGGCGCGGTCCTTTTCGCCGAGGGTGTCGTGGAAGAATTCCGCGAAAGTATGGAGCTCTTTGGTTTTCGAGCCGAGGTTCGAGAAGAATTTTTGTTGGTGGCCCGTGCGGACGACCCAGTCCTTGCCGGAGACGAGGACCTGCGTGGGGACTTGGATGGCGCCAGCGTCGGAGATGATGCGGTCGGCGGTTTCGTAGAGGCCGAGGAGGACGCGGACGGAGATGGCGCGGGTGATGAGGGGGTCGGTTTCGTAGGAGGCGATGCGGGCGGGGTCGTGGGTGAGGAGCTTGGCTTTGACGTAGGACTGGACGAAGAAATTGCCGAAGACCGAGTACATCAGGCCGAGGCCGAGGCGGGCGAAAGGGACGTAGAGATTGACGCTGAAGGCCGGCGCGGCGAGGACCATGCCGCGGATTTTGGGGGCGTAGTCGTGGACCCATCCGGTGGCGATCACGCTGCCGACGCTTTGGGCGAGGATGGCGAGATTCTCCATAGCGATGCCGTGGGTTGCGGAGACGTGGCGGGCGAAATCGTCGAGGTCGCGGATGGAGCGGGAGAGGCTGGGGCTATCGCCGCGCGCCCCGGGGGAGAGGCCGTGGCCGCGGGCGTCCCAAGCGAACATGGCGTGGTCGGGAAGGTTGACTTCGTCGACGATGTGCTGGAGGCGGCCGGAGTGTTCGTGGCCGCGGTGAAGCAGCAGCAGGCCTTGTGGCTTTGCGCCGGGCCAGTAGCGGTAAAAAAGGCGAACGTCGTCGGACGTGTCGAACCATAGTTCTTGAGCGATTCTCGGGTTCATGTGGCGAGTCCCTGGCGGACGCGATTAAAGATCGTGATGGAGAGCAGAACCACTATTATCCATGGGACCCAGGTTGGAATGCTGCCGCCGAGTCCGAGCCAGAGGGCGAAGGCTCCGTAGAGCAGGGCCCGATCGCTCTTGCCGAGGGGGCCATCGTTGCGACGTTGGGCGGCGGAGAGGACGCCGGCCATCTCGGAAACGCCGGCGAGAACGATGGCCGCGCCCATCACCCAGGGATGCAGAAACACGAACGGGGCGGAGAGGGCGGCGTCGGCGAGGAGGTCGCCGAGTTCGTTGAGATAAGCGCCGAGGCGAGTGGGTTGGCTAAATTCGCGGGCGAGCAGACCGTCGATGGCGTTGAGCGCCATGCGGAGGAAGAGGAAGCCGGGGAGGAGGAGGTACCAGCCGGTCGACAGGACCGTGGCACCGACGGCGCAGGAGGCGAGGGCGGCGAAGACGGTGACTTGATTGGCGGTGACGCCAACGCGGGATAAGGCGGCGGCGAGGGGTCGCAGGAGTTGCTGGAACCGCGGCTTTAGAGAGTAGAGACTCGGCAATGCTTCCGATTCTACAATGGGAGCTTGCAACATCGACTTATTGCTCTCGACGTATTTCGTGGAATGATCATGGCATTCATGGTGCTCGTCAATACGGCGGGCACAGGGGAGCATGTTTACCCTCCGCTGCGCCATGCCGAGTGGCATGGGTGGACGCTGACGGACGTGGTGTTTCCTTCGTTTGTGTGGATTGTCGGGCTGGCGATTACGCTGGGCCGGCCGCCAACGATGAGCCGAACGCTGCGGCGGGGGGCGGTGCTTTTCGGGTTGGGTTTGCTGGTGTATCTGTATCCGTATTTCGATTTTTCGACCGCGCGGATTTTGGGTGTTTTGCAGCGGATCGCGATTTGCTATGTGGTGACGGTGATGATCTATCTGCGGAGCGGGGTGCGGGGGCAGGTGATCTGGACGGCGGCGTTATTGGGCGGCTACTGGCTGTTGATGCTGGTCGGCGGGAATGGGACGTTTGACAAAGAAGGCAATTTCGCCCGGGTGGTGGACTGGGCGGTGCTGGGGGTGCATAATTATTCGGGCACGAAGACGTGGGATCCGGAGGGAATCGTCAGCACGCTGCCGGCCATTGCTTCGTGCTTGTTGGGTTTGCTCGGTGGGCAGGTGTTGGCGCGAAAGGAAGATTTGGCGCGACGGTGCACCCTGATGTTTGTGATCGGCAACGCGCTGCTGGCGGCGGCGTTTCTGTTCGACCATTGGATCCCGATCAATAAGCAGTTGTGGACGAGTTCGTTCACGCTGCTGATGGCGGGGTTGGATTTTGTGATGCTGGCGATGCTGCTGTGGGTGGTGGATGAATACAAAGTGCAAAAGCCGTTCACGCCGTTTTTGATTCTGGGGCGGAACGCGATTGCGGTGTATATGGCTTCAGAGCTGATCGATATCACTTTGAACGCGGTGGGGTGGCGGGTGCCGTTGTACGAAAACTTCTTTGCTCCGTTGGCGGCTCCGATGAACGCTTCGCTGCTGTATGCGGTGGCGTACGTGCTGTTGAATTTTGGGATTGCGGTGGTCCTGCATCGGCGGGGCTGGTACTTGCGAGCATAGAGCATGGGAAGTTGCGGAGCGACATTAGCGGGGGGCCGGTCGGCCCCGATTGGCCGGGGTGAAAACCTGGTCGAGTTTTGTTTTGAACACTTCGAGATGCTATCGAATTCGAATCGGGAAGCGGTGTTTGTGCTCCACTCGATTGGGGTGGACGAAGAGGGGCGGACAGCGGCGTTTGCGCTGGTGCATGTGGACGGGGTGGCGCAGTATTTTACGGCGCGGTGGGGGCGGAGCGGGGTAGGGTCGTTGCATTTTGGGCCGATTCCGGTGCCGGTGGAAGAGGACGACCGGGCGGGAATTATGGTGTACGGGTCGCGGGTTTGCACCTTCACCTGGCGGAGCCATCAGTGGGAGATCACGGGGGTATTGAACGAGGTGCGCTACGAGTTTGGGGCGCTGCAGGGGGAGACGCTGGTGGAGCCGAGTAACCTGCGGAACGCCTGGGCGTTGCGGGACGGGGTGCCGGTTTGCGATGTGGATGAGTTGGCGGATGGCACGCATGGGGAATTGACGAAGGAGCCTGAATCGGCGGAGTCGTATCGGGTTCGTTTTGGGGGGCGGATTTGGCGTCGTTGGCGGCACTTGCATACGGGCAAGCAGTCGATTGAGGTGCTGGCGTTTGATATCAACGCGGCCGAGATCGGAGCTTCTCTGGAGGCGGTGTGGGCGGAGATTGGCGGGCAGGAGGAGGCCAAGCGGGAGCTCGTGCGGGCGATCCAGTGGCCGGTTTTGTATCCGGAACTGTTTTTGCTGTTTAAGCGGCGGCGGTCGCGCGGGGTGCTGCTATACGGGCCTCCGGGATGCGGGAAGACATTGCTGGGGAAGGCTGTCGTGAAACTGCTGGCGGCGCTGTATCGGCGGAAGGCGGATGACGGCGGGTTCCAATATGTGAAGGGCCATCAGTTGTTGGATCAGTACGTTGGCAACTCCGAGAAGGGCGTGAAGGAGTTGTTTGACCGGGCGAAGCGGTGGCGGGAGGATCGGGGCTATCCGGCGGTATTGTTCTTCGACGAGGCGGATGCGTTGTTCAAGCGACGGCCGCAGGGAGATTCGAGTTTTACGCTGGTGCCGGCGTTGCTGGCCGAGATGGACGGCATGGACGAGAGCGGAGCGTTTTTGATTTTGGCGACGAACCGGCCGGATGCGTTGGACCTAGCGGTGACACGGCCGGGCCGGGTGGACCGGAAGATTCGGATCACGCGGCCGGACGAAGGGGCTTGCCAGCGGATTTTTGCGATTCACCTCGATGGCGTTTTTCTGGCGGATGGGTTGACGTTGGAGGCCATCAGCGGGGCGGCGGCGGGGGAGCTTTTCTCGGCGGCGCATCAGTTGTACGACGTGGAGTGGGAGGACGGATCGATGGGGGCATTTCTGCTGAAGGACCTGGCGAGTGGGGCGTTGATTCAGAACATTGTCGACCGGGCGACGGCGAACAAGATGGAACATTGCATTGAGAATGGGGTGAAAGAGGGGCTCGATCACGCGGATTTGTTGCGGGCGATTGACGAGGTGCAGGCCGAGCAGTTGCTCTCGAATCACCCGGAAGAGGTGGCGGAGTTTGCCGAGGTGAAGCGGCAGCGAATCGCCGATGTGCGGAAGGCGAGCGCCGATGTAGGGAAGGCAAGCGTATGATGAGGAATCCATGTCGAAGATTCTGATGGTGGCCAGTGAAGTGGCGCCGTTCCTTAAGACCGGTGGTCTGGCGGACGTAATGGGCTCGCTGCCAGCGGCCTTGGCGCGGGCGGGAGAGGCGGTGACGGTGGTGATGCCGCGGTACCGCGGCGTGGATGCGCCGGACTTCTATCGGCTGCGCGAAGACTTGCCGGTGTGGCTGAACGGGTTTCGGCATCGGACGGATATCGATGCTTGCGACCGGGACGGGGTGAAGTATTTGTTCGTGGATGCGCCGTGGTTTTACAACCGCGACGGCGTTTATGCTTCCGGCGGGAAGGATTGGGGCGATAACCATCTCCGCTATGGGGTGCTGTGTTTGGCGGCGCTGGCGATTGCGCGCGAGATTGAAGCCCCCGACATTTTCCACGTGCATGACTGGCAGGCGGCGTTGCTGCCGGTCTATCAGAAGAGTTGGTTCCGCGGCGATCCGCGGTTGATGCGGGCGCGGACTTTGTTGACGATTCACAACCTCGGTTACCAAGGGCAGTTCGGGCCTCAGGCGATGGGCGAATTGGGGTTGGAGCAGCGGTTGTTCAACCCGGGCGAGATGGAGTTTCACGGGCAGGTGAATCTGCTGAAGGGGGGCCTGGTGGCGAGCGACTGGCTCACCACGGTCAGCCCGACTTATGGCCGTGAGATCCAGACGCCGGAGTACGGTTTTGGTTTGGACGGGCTGTTGCGGGCACGAAGTGGAAGCTTGACGGGAATTCTGAACGGGGTCGACTATCGCGATTGGGATCCGGCGACGGACCGTTTCCTGCCCGCGAACTATTCGCCGGAAGACTTGAGCGGCAAACTGGCTTGCAAGCGGAATTTGATTGAGTATTTCGGCCTGCCGCCGGAAGCGATGGACCGGCCGTTGATCGGGATTGTGTCGCGATTTGCCGAGCAGAAGGGGTTCGACCTGATCGAGCAGATTGCCGGTGCGTTGGCGGATGAGCCGATGACGTTGATCGCGCTGGGTTCCGGCAGTCCGCATTGGGAGAACATGTTTCGGAACCTGACGACTTGGCGGCCGGACAAGTTTGCCAACTGGATCGGTTTTTCGAATGAGATGGCGCATCGGATTGAAGCGGGCGCGGACATGTTTCTGATGCCGAGCCGGTATGAGCCGTGCGGTTTGAACCAGATTTATAGCCTGAAGTACGGCACGCCGCCGATCGTCCGCGCAACGGGGGGCTTGGATGATACGATCGATGAAGGCACCGGATTTAAGTTTTACGGGTATTCGCCCGTCGCTTTACTGGAGACAGTGAGGTACGCGATTCGAACCTGGTTTGACCGCGATGGCTGGCAGGATCGAATGAAGCGGGGCATGGCGAAAGATTTTTCCTGGGATCAGTCGGCGAAGGCGTACCAGGGTATTTATTCGCATTTATTGACGCGTTGAATCTTTTCCCGGGTCGAAACATCAATAGGTTTGGAGACTAGCAATGGCAGGACTTAACACACTTACGCTCACCGACGGTGCATGGGACACCGAGGTGCTGAATTCTGACAAACCGGTTCTGGTAGATTTTTGGGCCGAATGGTGTGGCCCGTGCCGGATGTTGGCCCCGACGATTGACGCGGTGGCGACGGACTACGAAGGCCGAGTGACCGTCGGCAAGCTGAACGTCGACGAGAATGGCAATGCCACGATGCGCTACGGCATCCGCGGGATTCCGGCTCTGATCCTATTCAAGGGTGGCCAAGTGGTAGCCCAGAAAGTGGGTGCCGTCTCGAAAGGCGAGATCGCCAAAATGTTGGACGAACACCTTTAAATAAAAGCCGCTCGACGAGCAGCTGTAAATCTCTTCCGCAAGTAGAGCGAAACCGCCCCGGCCGGGACAATTTTAAAACTCGTTCCTTCCGGCGCCGTTTCGTGTTTATTCGAAGTGGC
>JAPKZA010000160.1:5042-27692 GCA_026394015.1 Acidobacteriota bacterium | reverse complement strand
GGTCGACGTTATTCTGCCCGTCGCTCCGGGTGCGGGGCAGGTTGCGGGCGACGTTGCCGAAGGTGAAGGCCGGGGAGTTTGCGAAGGCGGCGCGGTTGAGCCAGCCATCAATGGTTGGATTCGGCAGCGAGGGATCGCCGACGGCGTTGGGCCGGCCGCTGCCAAAGGCGGTGCCGTTTTGGGTGACGGCGATCACGTTGCCGCTTTGGAAGCTGAGGATTCCGTTGAGCTGCCAGCCCGCGGCGAGGCCGCGGTAGAAGGGGTGGCCGGACTTGCCGAAGGGAAGCTCGTAGCTGGTTGAGATGACCAGGCGCTGGGGTAAGTCATTGGCGGAGACGGAGCGTTCGGCGGCGAGATTATCCCAGTTTCTTACGCTGCTATCGCCGCTTTCGGCGAAGTTATTGCCGCCATCGCCGGTATTGTTATCGATTAACTTGGAGTAAGTGTAGGCGAGTAGGACGCTCATGCCCTGCGAAAACCGTTTTTCGACCCGTAAGGTGCCGGCGTGATAGCTGGAATCGGCGAGGGTGGCATAGCCGCTGACGCCGCCGAACTGGGGATAGGTATCGAGGAGGGTGGCGCGGGTGACCTGGCGTTGGCCGATGGCGAGGTTGGAGGGGACGACGCCAAAAAACGGGTTGTCGACGAGTTGCTGTAACTGCGTTCCGAGGGCGCGGAAGCCCTGGGGCAAGTAGTCAAAGGTGACCCGGCCCGGGAGTTTCACGCCGCGGTTGCCCATGTAGCCGGCTTCGACGAGCCAGTTTCCGGCGAGTTGCCGCTGGACGGTCATGCTCCACTGTTGGGAGTAGCCGCGGCGCATATTCCGGAGGTTGCCGGTGATGCCTTGACCCAATAGACTGGCCGCCCCCTGGCTGGAACCGATCGGGGCCAGTCTGCCGTTGGGGAAGGGGTTGGCGAGGGTCTCATTCGGGGTGAACCCGCCATCAATGGAGGCGACGAGGGGCGTATTGAGGGAAAAGCCGGTTCGATCCATGCCAACCCATATTCCGGTGGTCGGCAGGTAGGAGATGCCGTAGCCGCCGCGAATGACGGTTTTGGGAATGGCCTGCCAGGCAAAGCCGAAGCGGGGCTGAAAGTTTGTGTACTCGACGTCCCGATGCCCGCGGGATAGGCCGCCGACGCCTGGGAAGCTCAAGCCGCCCTTCATGTTGACGCCGTTGACGGCGTACGTCACGTTCGGGTCGAAGTTACTAATGGCTCCGTATCGATCCGTGATGCCGCCTTCGACTTCCCAGCGCATGCCGAGGTTGAGGGTGAGGTGGGGGGTGAGTTTCCAGTCGTCCTGGGCATAGAGGGCAAAGTTCTTGGCGGTCTCGGTGACGGGAGCGCCGAAGCCGACGGTGCCGCCGGAGGGGGTGCCGAGCATATAGCTGGCAAAGCCGAAGCCGGAGGTGGCGCCGGCCGCGTTGGGGTTTGGCCCCTGGGTGAAGCCACGGCTGAAGTCGAAGGTGATTCCGGCGGCGCCCTGGGTATTGTTTAACTGGTAGACGCGGTTGTCGCTCCCGAACTTCAAGGTATGGGCTCCGCGGATCCAGGTGAGAGTTCCGGTGTAACTGAACGCCTTATTCGATTGGACTAACTGGTCGCCCTGGTCGGCACCGAGGGCGGTCATGTCGCTCATGTTGAAGCGCGGAAAGCCGGGAATCTGCATCAGCGGATTCAGGCGAGAAGGCAGGTTGATCTTGGTCACATCAAAACCGAAGCTGCGGGTGACTCGATTGGGAAGATAAAAGTTCAAGCCGCCGCGGACGTCGAATAGCAGGTTCGGCGCGAGCGAGTCGGAGTAACTCACGAAGCCGCTGTGGCGCTGTAGCGGGAGGTCCGAGGTTTGGATTTCGGCGACGTTGTTATAGAAATTCGGGACTCCTTGGAAGGTTTTGTCCCAGGTATAGCGTCCGGCTAACCGACGGGTCGGGGAGAGGTAATGATCGAGGCGCAGCCCGTAGATATCCTTGTTTAATGGGGATGATCCGAGGCCGAAGAAGTTATTCGCGTAGGTGTTCAGGACGCCGGTGGTGTTCGGCTGCGGATAGAACGCGTTGGCCCCGGTGGCGGCGGTCGACACCCGATTGGCTGGAATCCGGTTGCCCGGGAACTGGTCTCGGATGCGGTTGGCCGGGTTTGCCGGATCCGGGCGGGTGGAGAGCGGGTCAAAGACTTGAATCAGCGCCCCGGTGGAGGTTTTTGTTTCGCTGAAGTCGCCAGCGCGCTGCAGAGCCGTCGGTACGCTGCGGATGGTGGAGGCCAGGGTGCGCTGCTTGAACTGCTCCCAATTGAAGAAGAAGAACGTTTTGTCTTTCTTGATGGGGCCACCGACGGTTGCGCCCCATTGATTGAAGACCAGGGGCTGGCGGGGTCGACCGGCGCGGTTCGAAAAGAAGTCGTTGGCGCGTAGGCTTTTATTTCGATGGAACTCGTAGAGGCTGCCGTGGAAATCGTTGGTCCCGGCCTTGCTGATCAAGTTGATGACGCCTCCGCCGGTGCGGCCGAACTCGGCGCTGGGGTTGCGGACAATCAAGCGAAACTCTTCGGTGGCGTCGACCGAGAGGGGGGTCTGGAGGCTGCCGGAGGTGAAGTTCTCGGCGGCGATGCCGTCGACCATGTAGCTGTTTACGCCGGCACCGCCGCCGCCGATGGAGGCGCGTCCGCCACCGAAGGCGGAGACGGGGAGGTCGCCGTACGAACCCACGGCGCGGACGCCGGGGACGAGGAGGGCGAACTGGAGCGGGTTGCGGCCGACGGTGGGCATATCCAGGATTTTCTGATTCGTGACGACGGTGGAGATGGTGGCGCCTTCGGTTTCGAGCAGGGGCGCGGCGCCGGTGACTTCAATTTTTTCGCTCACTTGGCCCAACTCGAGGGAGAAATCGATACGGAGGGTTTGCCCTTCATCGAGAGTGAGGCCGGAGCGGACGGACTCTTTGAAGCCTGGCTGCTGTACTCGAACACTATAGGAGCCTCGATTGAGGAGGGGTGCGGCGTAGTATCCATCGGCGTTGGAGACGATCTGGCGGCGAACGCCAGTCTCTATATTAATGACGGCGACTTTGGCACCGGCGACGATAGCGCTGGAGGAATCGGCGACTCGGCCGGTGATCTGGGCGGTCTGGGCGAGCAG
Organism: Acidobacteriota bacterium; assembly: GCA_026394015.1. Lineage (GTDB taxonomy): Bacteria > Acidobacteriota > Terriglobia > Bryobacterales > Bryobacteraceae. The sequence goes on along the minus strand of JAPKZA010000160.1, from coordinate 24,553 downwards.
TGCGGTAGACCCGCAGGACAGCATTACGAAGATGAGCAGTTGCTTCATGGCTAAACTCCCGAAATCCCGCAGCGGTGCGGGATGATTTGGTTTAGGATCCGCTTTTGGTCGGCGATTCGGCAAGTACTTTGTTGTTATCGAATGAATCGCGGCAAGTTCTTTCGTTTCAATACAGGTTTCTTGGTTACGAATTTGTTATAATGTTGTTGAGAGTGTCCGCCTACCTTCCCGCCAACATATTCTCGGTTGATCGAAAGCAGCAAGTTCTGCGCTCCCTGGTGGAGAGCCCGGCGCTGGGCCGTTCTGAGCAGATCCGGCAGCTCCTGCGCTACATCGCGACCGAAGAGATGGAGGGGCGGGGCGGTGAGTTGAACGAATACTCGATTGGGGTGCAAGCGCTCGGCCGACCTGTGGGATTTTCACCGGAGGTCGATTCGACGGTTCGGACGCGGACCCACGAGTTACGTCGGCGGCTGGAAGAGCACTACCGCAACATGCCCAGTGGTTTTGATCGGCTGGAACTTCCCAGGGGGGCGTATCGCCCGGTGTTCGTGCGTTGCGAGCCCGAAGCGACGGGCGGGCGAAGTTTGGTTTCTGGGTGGGTGTCCTGGCTGGTGGGGTGGCCTGTGTTTTTCTGGGTCTGCTCGTCCGTCTCGTTTGGCCGGAGGCGGAGGGGGAGCGGGCGGTGCAGAAGGTCTGGGGGCCATTTCTGGAGCGGGGGTCCTCGGTGACTCTGTTGCTGGCGAGCAGTCCGAATCTTTGGGTGCGGGAGTTCGGGAAGGATCCGCTGCCCGTCGGTGACCCTCCCTTCACTCTGCCCGCGCCGGACGATCCGCGCTTTCTCGACTGGTACCGGAGGACGGTGTTGCGGGATCCGGTTCGGCTTGGGTTGCATCCGAACAGCCACGCGGTGATGGGGGGAGAAGCGAGCGCGGCGGTGACGGTGGCCGGATTTTTGGCGGCGCGTGGTGTCCAGCTGGAGCAATTTCAAGCAGAAAGCCCGAGTGCGGCGGAGATTAAGGACCGGAATGCGATCGTGCTTGGCCGGGCGGAGTATAGCGGGGTGGCTGCCGCTCTGCAGCCGTCGAATGGCTATACGCGAAACCCACCCACAACTGCCAATCAACTTCGAATGAAGGACCCGATCGATGCCAACGACAAGGGCAAGACCTATCGCGTTTCCCTGAAGCTTGCACCATCGACCTGGGCATCAACTCGGACGGGAGCCAGGCGGCGATGGAGTATCTGACGTCTCCTTTGGATTTGACGGAACTGTTGAGTGAGTTTCAGGGCCGGGTGCCGGCTTCTTACCAGATTGTGATTCGGACGCGATCGGTGAATACGCGGCCGCTGCGGGTGGAGCGGGTGGCGGTGAAGAGTTTGGAGTGATGGGGTCCGGCTTGCGCGTAAACCAAAGGTGTTGCTAGGCGGCGGGTTGGAGGTTGATTTCGAGGCGATGGCCGAAGGCGGATTCGATGATGTCCCAGCGGGAGCGGTGGGAGAGGTTGAAAAGCCGGTCGAGGTTCGTTTTGGGCGAGTTGAGGCGGCGGGCGAATTCGGATTTGGAGAGACCGGAGGCTTGCCAGGCCCAGTAGAGTTCGAGCTTGGCGGTGGCTAAGGCGGGGAGTTGGAGGGATCGAAGGTCGGCACCGCGATGCTTGGGCGGGTGGGGGATGGAGGCTCGGGTGGCGATTTGGTGTTTGAGGAGGAGGACGAGGGCGTCGAGGGCCATGGCACGGGCGTGGGGTTCGTTGTCGCCGCCGGGTAGATCGAGGAAGGTGACGGTGAAGCCGCCGTCTTGCTTCTCTTCGTGGGGTTGGAATCGAGCTGCGTAGCTGATCCTGGGCGCTCTCGATTTTAGGGTAATTTGAACTGAAGTCGGTTTCGCGGCCCGCCGATCGTGGCAGGCCTTCGCTTGTCGGTTGCTCGGAGATGCCGTTTTGGGTAGTTTGGAGTAGCTAGGAGCGGAAACGATGGAAGTTTATCTTACGCAGGAGCAAGAGTCGCAGTTGGGGCAGATTGCCCGCCACGAGGGGAGAGCAGATGTTGGCGAACTGCTTACGGACGCGGCCTTGACGCTGCTGGCGGAAGATGCTCGTTTCTGTGCTGCTGTGCTGGAAGGCAAGGCTTGCGCTGAGCGGGGCGAGTTCCTCGAAGAAGAAGCGATGGATGCCCACTTCGAGCGGATGCTTCGTCCCTAAAGGCGGATCCGCTGGAGGTTGGCCGCGGCAGCGGATCTGGAGAGTATCCGCACTTATCTTCGGGACCATCAGCCGGAGTATAGGCAGCCGACGATCAGCGCCGGAGCTCTTGTTTGGGCCGACGCCCTATATCGCCGTCTACCAAGTTAATGAACAGACGATCGAGGTACTGCGGATCTACCACGCGGCACAGAGTCGGCTTTGAAGCTGGGGTTGCGTTGCGATTGACATGTTTGGTGGGGTGCTCCACAATCAACAGTGGCGATGTGATTCCGAAAGTCTTCTCCTCACCTTGCGTTTAACCGTTCCCTTCCTTCGATTTAGGAGCAGCCTTGTCATCAGAGTCCGTTGAAGAATCACCCCTGCGCGGCGCGGTCGTTGATCCCGCCTTCGCGAATGAGATTGCCCGTCGCCGGACGTTTGCGATTATCTCGCATCCGGACGCCGGGAAGACTACCCTGACCGAAAAGCTGCTGCTCTACGCCGGAGCGGTGCATTCGGCCGGAGCGGTGCGGCCGAAGAAGAATCGGGGCCATGCGACGTCGGACTGGATGGCGATCGAACAAGCTCGCGGGATCAGTATCACCTCGACCGTTTTGCAGTTCGAGTATGAGGGGTGTTTGTTTAACCTGCTCGATACGCCGGGACATCAGGACTTCAGCGAAGATACTTATCGGACGCTGACGGCGGTGGATAGTGCCGTGATGGTGCTGGATAGCGCGAAGGGCATTGAGCCGCAGACGCGGAAGCTATTTGACGCTTGCCGATTGCGGAAGATTCCGATTTTGACCTTTATCAACAAGATGGACCACTATGGGCTGGATCCGCTGGAGTTGATCGATGAGGTAGAGAAAGTGCTGGGGATTACGGCTTCGCCGATTAACTGGCCGGTGGGATCGGGGAACCGGTTTCGGGGGGTGGTGGATTTGGAGACGCGGCGGCTGTTGCAGTTCAGCCCGGCGGGGGGCGGGCAGGCGCGGGCGGAGGCTTGGACGCGGTCGCTGGACGATTCGGCGTTGGAGGAGTTGGCGGGGGAGGAAGGCGCGTCGGAGTTGCGGGAGACGTTGGCGCTGGTGGACGGGGCGCTGTCGCGTTTTGACGAAGTCAAGTTTCGGGCGGGGGAGCAGACGCCGGTATTCTTTGGGAGCGCACTGAATAATTTCGGCGTGGAGACGTTTTTGGAGGCGCTGGTGAAGTTGGCTCCGCCGCCGGCACCGCGGTTGAGTAAGGGAGAGGCGATTCAGCCGCAGTCGTCGGAGTTTTCGGCTTTCGTGTTTAAGATTCAGGGCAACATGGACCCCCAGCACCGGGATAGCATGGCGATTTTGCGGATCTGTTCGGGGCGGTTTGAGCGGGATATGCTCGTGAATCATCCGCGGTTGGGGCGGAAGATACGGATGACGCGGCTGCATCGGTTGTTTGCGCGGGATCGGGAGACGATTGATGAGGCGTTTCCGGGGGATGTGGTGGGGGTCGTGAATCCGGGGCTATTTACGATTGGCGATACGTTGAGTTCGAACTCCGAGATTGAGTATGAACGGATGCCGAGCTTTCAGCCGGAGCATTTTTGCAGTCTGCGGAACGAGGACGTTTCGCGGAGTAAGCAGTTTCGGAAGGGGATTGAGCAGTTGGCCGAGGAAGGAGTGGTGCAGGTTTATTATGGAATCGACTCGATTCGGCGGGAGCCGATTTTGGGGGCGGTGGGGCAGTTGCAATTTGATGTCGTCGAGGCGCGGTTTTTGCAGGAGTATAGCGTGAAGGTGATCAGTTCGCCGCTGCCTTATGTGTGTGCGCGGTGGCCGAAGGCGACGCTGGAAGAGATTCGGAAGATTCGGGGGATATCGGGGACGGGGATTGTGTTGGCGTTGGATCAGAACGGTCGGGTGGCGTGTTTGTTTTCTTCGAATTGGGATATGAAGCGGTTGGTGGAGAACAACCCCACGGTGGAGTTTCAGACGACGGGGTAGGCCTCGTCTTCCTCTTGCGGCTGCCACGCGAACGAGCCAAACAGGAAGGCGAGTCGACGCGGGTCTCTCGGCGAGGACGCATGGTGAGATGCCTCGATGCGCACTGATAGCGGCACGGTCGGGTCGTGATGCTGAAGAGCGATCCGGAAGTTACCGGTAACAGGGTAGCTACCGAGCAGACGTCGGCCGGAATAAACGCGTAATCGTTGTCCGGCTAACTGGTCGGCCCAGACGGGGACGGCACCCGATAGAACGGCCACGCCCAGCTGGGCGGTCAGCATCAGGTGGAGCGTGGTTCCCGCCCAGCCATCCGGGTAAAGGCCCTGTTTATGCATGACCAGGTTGCCGATGTACTGTTCGCACCACGCGCGAAGAGCGTCGCCCCGGCCTGTGAGCCACGGATGGCCGTGACTGGCCGCCCAACGCTGGGCGGCTTGGGAATAGGTGTCCAGGCCGTACACCAACGCCCCCGGTGGCAGAAGCCTTCTCGTGTGGCCTATCAGAAGCCGGTGTAACTCGCGCGCTCGTTGCGCTCCCCCCGACGATGTTTTGGCTGCCGGATACTCTCTGAGACAAGCGAGATACTGAGGCAGATGAACAGCCGGGAAGCGGGTGCCCAAGCGAATCAGAATGTCCCAGTCCATGCCGTAGCGGAGAGATTCGGTAAGGGGCCCAATCTGGTTCAGCGCGGAGCGGCGAAAGAAGCAGGTTTGCTGGAGAATGTAGTCCGACAGGTGAACGAGGCGCCATAAATCGAACGGCTGCGTGTGTGGAAACCTGCGGGTGATTTCACCGGCCGCATCGATGAGATAGCCTTCGCCATAGATGAAGCCAGCGTTAGGGTTCGCAGTGAGCGCTCCAACGGCCTTCGAAATGGCGCCGGGCAGATAGATATCGTCGGAATTGAGCCAAGCCAGAATCTCGCCGGTCGCTAGCCGGAAGCCTTTATTGATTGCGTTGGTCTGCCCCTTGTCCGGTTCCGAGAGGAACACGAGCCGCCCGCTGTACTCCGCGGCAATCGCGGCCGAGTCATCGGTGGAGCCGCCGTCCATGATGATGTATTCGAGGTTGGGGTAGTCCTGAGAGAGCACACTTTCGATCGTTTGTCGGAGGAAGTGCCCCTGATTCAAGGACGGCGTGACCACCGTCACCCGCGGCAACGAATTCGGATCTACCATGTGGCAAAGGTGTGGGCGTACGGCGGCAGTTCCCGCAGAAAGCTCAAGTTATTGTTCGCGCGCTGGCGCAAGGCCTGCTGGCCCGCATCGAGCTTGCTGCGCCTGTTGGCCCGTTCCGCGATCGCCTGATCGCAAACCGTCACCGCAAAGTCCGCATCGAAACGGGTAAGATCACCGGCGCAAAGCAGCTCCAGTTCCAGGGCCAGTTCGTGCATTTTGGGCCCCCGTGGAATGGCCACGGGGACGGAGCCGGCCAGGACGGATTGCACGAGGAAATGGTATCGCTGACCCAGGGTGATGGTGGCGCTGGCGAGCAGGGCGATCGCCTCCTCGGCGCTGTAGTAAAGACGGGGCAGCCGGAGCATCGGATGGCTCATGCGGGCGCTGAGATCGTGGCCGGCCGCGTCGTCGAAGAAGTCGCCGGCGCGGTAATCATTGGCGAGGAAGGCGAGTTGCGCTCCGTGGCGATCGGCCAGGGTGTCCAGTGTCTGGGCGAGACTATCGGTGATGGCGTGGCGCCACTGCATGTTGACCGTATTGACGACGATGAGCGGTCGGCCAGGGTCGCGTCCGGCATCGGTCCAGGTTTGCCGGGCCCATTCCTGTTTATCTTCTCCGTGGTGGGTGTGGAGCCAAGCCCAGTCGGCGCCGACGCGGACGCGGCTGTCGGGAACGCCCAGGTCGAGCAGCGCCGAACGGGCATTTTCGGTGCGCACCGTCCAAGAGCGGATGGGGCCGAACGCTTCTTGGAATAGCGCGCGGGCCTCGGGTGAAGAAAGGGGTTCGACGCCCACTCCCACCGCGTCGACGGCGATCCCTCGGTCGTGAAACTGCCGCAGGCGCGTGCGAAGAAATTCGAGCGGGAAATGGATCCCTTCCAGCTCGGTGACCGGGGTGCCACCGACCAGGAGGCCGGGCCAATGCGCAATATGAGACTCCCCTTCGTAGTAATTCACGGGATGGTAGCGGTGGCGCGGTGGGTAGGAATCGCGGTGATGGGCGGACTCCTCGAACAGGGGCACTTCAAGGGTGATCGCGGGAGGAAGGGCGTTCCAGAAGGCGCGGGCCATGAGCTCATCGCCAATGTTGCCGGCGCCCAGTCCGTTCCCGATTTGCACGGCCCGGAGCACGGGCGGCGTCAGCGCGGTGAGGCGCCTTTCCCAGGAATCGAGTTGGCGGCCCCGCTCCGCGGCGGCTTCGTGGTTGGAGACGAGCAACGTGAGCCGTTCGTCGGCGGCGCGTTGGAGTGTCCCGATCACCTCCTGGCGAGCGGCGCGGTCGGCCTGCGCTTCCCGGTATTGGGAAGAGGCCGAAGCCAGAATGTCGAGCGACTGCTGGTTCAGCGTGGCGAGGGATCGAACCGCCGGCGGATCCTTGGGGGCGGCGATGACAGCTTGGAGGGCCTCTTGTGCGGCGGCCACCGGGATGAGTTCCACGCAGAGGCCGTGGCCCAGGCAACAGTCCCAACGGCAACCGAAACAGGGGAGGGTGTGGACGAGGCCGATCGAGCCCGGGGCCCACGGGGCGTAGTGGGGCCATTCGCCGCCACCGCCGAAGAAGGAAATCCCAGGGGTCCGAAACGCTTGCGCGAGGTGCATTGGACCTGTGTCGTTTCCGCAGTAAACGGCGGCGAGGGCCAGGAGTGCGGCGGCCAGGGGTAGGTCTGTCGGCCGGCCTGCGAAGTATGCGCCGGGCCCCGGCATTTTCGGGGCCAGTTCGGCCAGAAACGTATGTTCGTTCTGGTCGCCGAGGAGCAGTACCGGGAGCGTTTGGGCGTTGAGGAGTTCGACGAAACGGTCCGCCGGCCATCGCTTGCCGAGGGCCTGCGGTGCGCCGCCGGGAAAGCAGACGATGTAGTGGCCCGGCGCCAACCCCTGGCCCGCCAGCCAGTCCAGGGCGGCTGCGCGGAGCTCCGCGGGCAGCGTCCAGGGTTGGGGCTCGGGGAGGGGAAAGCGGGCGGCGGCGGCGGCCGCGGAGAGGGCGGGAGCGGCGGCAAGTTGCTCGGTAAGCGGGCTGAGCCAGGTGGGCCGGAAGGTCGCGTCAATGAAAAAATCCGGCTTGGCGGCGCGGACCCGGGCGGCAAATTCGTCGCTTCCGGCCGCCCACTCTGGGGATTGGGCGGAGGCGGTATGCGGGTTGGCTGGCAGCGGAATCCACTGCGCAGGCGGCGCGGGCAGCAGGGGCATGAGTCCGCCGAATTCGGCCCGAATGGCAATCGAGACCTCTCCGGGCAGGCCCGCAATTAAGGGGGCCGCGAGAACAAGGTCGCCAAGTCCGCCGGGATGAAGGATGAAAAAGTTAGGCACTGGTTAAGATGCAGCCTCGTTTACAGGGTCCGGTCAACGCAACTGGAGGGAATACGCCGCCAGAACGGGAGGCGGCAGCGAGTGCCTGCCGACCCATTCCAGATAGAACGAAAAAGTGCCGGATGTGTCGGCCGAAAGGGGCAAGCGAATGCAGACCAACTGACGCCGGTCGATGGCGGTAGTAAAGACGGGCACCAACTGATCGTCGAGCAGGTCGATGCGGAGGCCGAACGGGGAGGGTCCGCCGTCAATGTCGAGGACGACCACGGGGATGTCTCGCGGGGCAAAAAAGCGAACGCGAGCCCCGGTGCGCGCCGTTCGCCGGAGCTCTTGGCCCGAAGTATCGAGCGGTCCCCAACCCGAGAGGAGTTCAACGCCGGATTGCAAGGTAACGATGTCCCGAGGCGTAGCCAGCAGAAAGACGCGGAAGTTCAGTTGGCGGTCGTCGTTGGGGCACGGGGCACCTCCGCCGTCAGCGTGAAGACTAAACGAGGAGTGCTGATGCCGGGACAGCGGCAGAGTTAGGGTCAGTGACTGACGGTCGAATATCGAGAAAACCTGTCGGGATTTGCTGCCAAGGAGGGTCAGTTCGAAGGACTGCCGCCCCATTCCGGGTCCGGCCTCGAGCTCAACGGTGACATGGGCGGAGTGATTCAGCGCCGGTGAAAACGTGAATGCGGCGTCATTATCTACCCATCGGAACGGGCGGCCCGCGTCTACTTCGAGAGCGTGCCAACCGGCAGGCAGTAGCTCCAGCTCACTCTGGCGGTTGATGTCCAGGGGCGGATCTTGGATGTTTAGCAACCCCCATATGATATCATCCGGTACTGGTACAAGCGTAATACGCTGGATGAACAATGCGATTCGTGGAGTGGGATGCCGAGGAGTTATTGTCGGCCGTATGGAGCGTCGCCGAAGGGGCTCGTGTCTTCAATCCGGCGCTGCTAGCGAACGGAGGCGGTTATATTCTGGCGTATCGCGCCGTGTTGGCGGATGGGGCGCGACGGATTGGGATGTGTCGTCTGGACGCCGGGTTCGCGGTGGTTAGTGGCTCCAGAGTGGCGTGGTCAGACCATGTACCGAGCGAGACCTGGTTTGCGGATCCGCGGCTATACCTGTTCGGCGGGGACACTTACATCTATTGGAACTCTGGATGGGGCGAGGGGCAGAACGAGCAGTTTCTGCAGCAGTTCAACCCGGATACGCTATTGCCCGTAGGCGCTTCCCGACGGCTGGCCCTGGTGGACAGCCCCCGGCAGCAGATTGAAAAGAACTGGGTGCTCTACGGCGATCCGCCGGGCCGCGCCGTTTACCTGCCGCATCCCCTGCGGTTGTTGCGCTTCGACTGGCCGGAGATGACGTTTCGCTTCGAAGAAAACGAATTTGGGTGGGACGATGGTGGGTTTGAGCAGCGCTACGGGCCGTTACGGGGCGGTGCGCCACCGGTCGAAGACAACGACGCGTATTGGTGCCTGGCGCATACGGTGGGGTATGAACCCGAGGGCTATCGGTATCGGCCGGCGGTCTTTCGGTTCCGGGCGGATGGGGTGGTCACGGCCCGCCCGCGCGCGCCTCTCGGGCTTCCGAACCCATACCGCTGTCAGCGCCGTTTGCCCCGGTTAAATCCTTACGTTGGCGAAGTCGTCTATCCGTGCGGCATGGTTCGCGTCGGTGAAGGCTGGGCGGTGTCGTATGGGATCAATGATGAACGGTGCGCTTTGGCCGTTCTGACAGCGGAAGAACTGGCCGCGTCGGTCGAAAAGGTACAAGGTTAATGGCATTTTTGTTTGTTCTGGCGATGGTCGGCTTCTGGTCGATGGCGGGCTGGGTACTGTTGTGTTGGGCCGGATTGCAGCGTAATCTGTTGCGGACTTTATTGCTGGCCCCGGCGGCTGGCGTGGTCGCGTTGGTGCTGCCGCTGTTTGAACTTTACCGATGGGGGGTACCCGTTCGGATTGGTGGGCCTGTTGCGACCGTGGCGATCTGCCTTGTGATCGCGCTGCACTTCCTCCGGAACGGGCGGCGAAAGTTGCCCCCGGGCGGCTTAGCGGCGCGGGTGGCCCTGGTGCTCACGCTGGGCGGAGCGTTTGTTGGGGCGCCGCTGATCACTGCGGGCTTTGCCTGGGTCTCGTTTTGCAACGACGATATGGCGAACTACGTTCTTAGCGGCCAAGGCCTTTTGTCGCGGGGATATCTCGCATCCTACGCCCCAGTGGCGTATGTCGGGACCACGGACCCGAGCCTGCAACTGACGGCGGTTCTCGACGCGGCCGGATTGCGCTGCGGAGCCGAACTGCTGCTGGCGTGGGCCATGTCGCTGCTGAGTTTTCCGGATCATCGCGTTTTCATGCCGGTGATTATCGGATTGCAGATTGCCTTGGTGGGCGCCGCGGCCGGGCTGGTTTGTACGGGGCGCCAACGCCGGAAACAGGCGTGGCTTGTGATGCTGTGGCTGCCCGCGGTGGCGCTGGTTGTGCTGGGCGCGGTTTACCAACTAATTGCGCAAGTTATGGGTCTCGGCCTGCTGGCCTCGGCCGCGGCAGTGATTTTAGACCGGGCGAGACAGACCCGAAGAACCGCGATTTTAGGAGGGCTGTGCGTCGGGGCGCTGGGCGTCTCCTATCCCGAAGTGATGCCCTTTCTGGTGTTGGCAGCCCTGTTGCATTACCGGCTGCGATGGGTGGCGAATTGGCGATGGTTTGCTGCCGTCACGGGTACCGCGATTGTGTTGTGGAACACGTACCTGACCGGGGTCATGAATTTCTTTCTGGTGCAGCTCAGCCAGGGCTCGAAGGTAACCCCGGCCCAGCAGTTCCCGTATTTCTTAATCCCGAGCGGCTTGCCGACATTCTGGGGAATGATTCCGGTCGCCGGTAGGCTGGACCGTCCCTGGATCGATTTGGCGATCATCGCCGCCGCGCTGTTGACGGCCGTTGCCGCGTATTGTGTCGTCCGCCAGTACCGGCGAGGGGAACCCATCGCGGCGGTAGCCTTCAGTTTCGGATCGATAGCGATTTTGCTCTTCGCCCGCGGGGCGGATTTCGGAATCTATAAATCGGCAATGTATTTGTGGCCTTTTCTGGCCGGGGTTCTGGTTTTGACTTGGTGGCAGTGGTTCCAGTCCCGGCGGCTTCGTGCGCTGGCTCTGGCGGGGGCTCTAGTGTCGCTGTTGGGCTTGCCCACGAGTTGGAGATACATCTCCGCGAGTGCGGGGTGGGACGCAAAGGCAAGTGGATTTGTGGAGATTCCCCGCGCGACGGAGTCGGCCTTGGTGGACGAGTTGCGGCGACTGTCCGAACAACCGAGAGAAGGCACCGTCCTCACCGATACCTACAATGTCGTGTTAGCCAAATTCGAAGGGGCCTACTTTCGAGGAGAAGGCTTCCGAACCCCATCCAAGGATTTCTTCGCTTCCTCGGGCCGATACCTGGGAACCCCCTTCACGAATTGGTACGCCGAACTCGTCCGGCCGGGCTTTACCGCAGGCTTTGCTGCCCTCTTGCAGCAGCGGCGCGGATGGTTCCTCGACGTTGAGTTCCTGATGCCGTCGAATCGCGGCAACCGGTTTCAACTCGAGCAAGAGCCCGGAGAAGTTGGGCAGCCGCGACGGTACACGCTCTTACGCAGCGGTCGAGACCTTACCGCGCTGAACCGGTCCTCTGTATTGGGGGGTGCTGCCGTCTCGCTCCAGGCCAGCGCCGACATTCGAAACCACTTGCTCCTTACCGATTCCTACCTTGGCCGAAACTACTATTTGGCTGACGCGGCGCGGCCGCAGGGCCGGGTGGCACTTTTCCAGTTGGAGCCGGACTTTTTTCGTCCCGGGCAGACGATGGCCTCAGCCGGTCGGCACCTGTTGTTTCAGGTGCTCGGGCCGGTGGCGGGTTCGCAGATGCATTTGGAAGTGACCGCGTCTCTCAACGCCGACGGTGACAATCGCGTTCCCCCTGCCGCCGTTTTGGGGGCGCAGTCATTCCCGCTGGGTGCCGTGGGACGAGGGTCTGCCCGGTTGCAGGTGCCGGTGGAGCCAGTTTGGATCCACAAACGGCCGTTCCTGATGCTCGACATGGGGGTAGTGCCGCGCGGTTTCCAAGAGGAGCGCCGCGGTTTGATGGCTTGGTATGGGCAGGCGCAGCCACTTGATAATCGCAAGATCACGTCGTTTGTCCGTAACATTTCGCTCGTCACGAGCGTTCCGGAGCCGCCGACGTACCTCGCCGATTTCCGGGTCGGCCTGATGAACCCCGCGCTTCTATACAGCGGGAGCTACGAGGACGGATGGGTGGCCGAAGAAAGCTTTTTCCGCCTGCAGCAGCCGACGGGTGTAATGGCGCTCGCGATTCGGCTGAGCGTCCCCGATGTCGCCAATCGTCCGCAAACGATTACGGTTCGCGTGGACGATGAGCCGGCGCAAACTCTGCGCTTGCGCCTGGGGCGCCAGGATCTCAGCCTGCCGGTGAAAGCTCTGGTGGCCGCCCAGTCGAGGCGCGTCTATCTCCAATTCGACCGAGCGTCGGAACTATCGCCCGCGGATCGGCGGCCAGCCAGTGTTCTGATGGAAGCGCTCGGGTTCCGTGCTCCGTCTGCGACAAAACTGGCGGAGCCTATGGCGGCCCCGGCCGCGCAACAGCGGGAGATTCCCCTTTCGGGGCTCTCGCTGGGCGATCATTGGCATCCATACGAAGAGTTTGGCGGCGCGGTGTTTCGATGGGTGGCGGGGGATGCGGAGGTCTTCCTGTCGTCAGCCGTCGCCGGGTCAGGGAAGTTGGTGATGGAGTTGGAAGCGGGCCCGGGAGTGGGTTCCAAGGCGTTCCGGCTGCTGGTTATCGATGAAGCCGGCAAAACCGTTGGGCTGGATAGTCACGGCGGGAGGGATAAATACGAAGTGCGGCTGTCGGTCAAAGCGGGGAAGAACCGGTTTCGGCTGAGCGCGAAGGGTGGTGGACTGCCCACACCGAACGATCCACGGGTGCTGAATTTCCGGGTATTCCAGANGTAGAATGATTTTATGAGCGCTGCGGTTCTGCCTACAGTGGAAGAGTTCTTGCGATCGAGCGAGAAGCCTAATGGAGAATACCGGGACGGGGTGGTGACCGCCAAGGCGATGCCTACGAAGCTGCATGCGATGATTCAGTTTGCCTTGCAAGTGCTATTGCGGGCGCAGGGATGGCGTGCCTACGCGGAAGTGACGGTGCGGATTTCGGAGCGGAGGTACCTTGTTCCTGACGTGATTGCAGGGGACTCCTTTCCGGGCTCTTACCCGACGGAGCCGGTTCGGCTCTGTTGCGAGATTCTGTCGCCCGGTGATCGGCTGGGCGCGACGCTGGCCAAGTGCGAGGAGTATCACGCTTGGGGCGTTCCTTTTTGCTGGGTAATTGACCCGGAAAAGCGGACGGCTTGGGAATATCACTCCGGCGGCGAGCCCGTCCGCGTGGCGACGGCGCTGGCGGCGGGCGATGTTGTCGTGCGTATGGACGAACTCTTCGCCGAAGTGGACTAGTTCGTGGTCTTAGCTTCCAGACGGCGATGGATCTCTTCGTAGCGGGTGGCGGGGTCGTGGAAACGGACCGTGTATTCCCCGGGGCCGGGGACGGGGGCGGCGAACTGGTTGCCGGTTAAGCGGAGGCTATAAAGAACCTTGCCTTCCGCGTCGAGAACTTCGGCGACGCAGCGGGTTCGGGCGGTTAGATTCTGGAGGACGTAGGCGGATTTGGGTAAATCGGTGACGGTGACCGGCCAGCCGGGATAAGGCTTGTCGCCTTTGGCAATGCTCGCCCAGCGGGGCCAGTTAGTCAGAACGATCCTGTGGTCGGCACGGGTGATCTCCACCGAGCCGAAGCCGGGCGCGCGGTTGTTCAGGGCCGTGGGGAGAACGCCGAATTGCATCGGGTTGGCGACGGCGTGGATGGTGAGGCGATTGCCGAAACCGTCGGTGAACTCGCCGGTGTTGCGGGGGGAGTGGGGCAGGGGATTGCGCCCGGGCTTGGGGGGGAACCAGCGGCGGGGGAAGATGTTGGAAATTGCCGGGGTGCAGAGGGCAAACGGCCCGTCGTTCCAGTCGTCGATGCCGTATTGAAATGTACTGCCGAGGTGCTGGTCGCCCGCTATATGAAACGCGCTGGCTTGGCGGAGAAGGCGGAGAGCTTTGGTCCGGGCGTGTTGGGGCCAACCGTTGGAATCGTGGTCCATGGTCGGGACTTCGCCTTCGCCGTACTCGCCGGGCTTGAGGACGGGGAGTTTGCTGGTGACCGAGTCGGTCAGGGCGGGGGCGGGGAGGGTGGCGACGGTGGAGAAGATGGTCGCACTGACGGCGCATTTCAGCCAAATGCCGTTGGACCAATCGAGGGCCCAGTCGGCCAGGAACTGCTCCTGGCGGGGGCCGAGGAGTTCGGCATTAGGGGCGTCTAGCCCTTTCCAATTGGGGTTTTGGGGGAAGCCGTTGACGATTTTCGCGTCGGGCAGAAACGTCTTGGGGGCCGACTTCCATTTGCGGTCTTCGAGGAGGGCGAAGCTGATGCCGCCCCACACGAGGTGGCTGTAATGGACGGAGATGCCTTGTTCGACGGGGGTCTTTTCGGGCGGGTCGGGGAGGTGGCTGGCTTGGGTTCGCTGGACGATATTGACCCAGGGGGCGGGCATGGTGTAGCCGCCGGAGTCCTGGCCGGGTTGGCCTTGGCCTTCGGCTTTGCGGCCGGCGGCACCCCAGATGTTGCCGTGATAGACGTCGTGGTCGTCGGGGAGGCAGACGCAGGGGATGGAGCGCGTGAGTTCGCCCCAGGCCCAGCCGAAGAGGAACCACTTGCGGAGGTAGTCGAGGCGGGCGGCGGGGGCGGGGGAGCGTTGGACACCGTAGTCGGCGTTGCGTTCGTAGATTTGGTCGCCGGTGAAGAAGAGGATGTCGGGGCGGAGGGTTTTGAGGTTTCCGAAGATGGGGGTGTGGGGGTAGCCGTAGTCGCCTTGACAGGTGAGGGCGCCGAGGGTGAGTTTGGGCTTGTCGGTTGGATCGTGGGGGATGACTCCGGAGAGGCGGGCGGGGCCGAAGTGGAGTTCGTAAGGAACGTCTTTGGACGGGTCCCAGGGGAGGCGGAAGGTGGCGGTGGCGGAAGCGGGTTCGACGGGAGCGGTGGCTAGTTTCTTGCCGTTGGCGTGGAGTTCGACGGTGGAATTTGGTGCGTCGAGGGGGGCCAGTTGGACCGTCATTTTGAGGGTCTTGTTGGAGAGGGTGAACTGGTTAAAGAGGAGGGGGCCCCAGGCGCGTTCGGGGCGGGGGGTGATTTGGGAGCCGGAGACTTTGAGGTTTTTGAACCAGTAGCGGACGTTGCCGCCGCGTTCGGTGTGGGGGCGGGCGGCGAGGCCGAAGTCGTCGGCGGTGGAGCGTTCGGGGGAGCGGCGGACGGGTCCGTGGGAGCAGACGAGGGCGACGAGGCCGGGGAGCCAGTCGGCGGGGACGCGTTCGCGTTTGTATTCGGCGACGACGAGGCCGGCGGCGTCGAAGGCGGCGAGGGTGAGGGAGCCGGGTTCGCTGGTTAGGCGGAGGCGGATGGGTTTGGCGGGGTCAAGGACGGGGGCGGAGGCGGCGAGGTCGGCGATGAAGAGGCGGCCGTCGGTCGAGACGCCGCAGTTGACTCCGCGGCCGAAGATGGCGTCGTCGCGGTAGTCTTTGAAGTTTCCGCGGGTGCCGATGCGGAGGCCGGCCCAGCCTTCTTCCATTTTGGAAGAAGGGTCGATTGGGCCGAGTTCGACTTCGATAAGGAGAGTACCGGGGGTGGGGAGGATTTCCTGGGTTAACAGGGCGACGGAGCGGTCACCGCCGGAGACGATGCATTCGATGCGGCCGTCGTGGAGTTGCCAGTCTTGGAGGGGGTTGGCCCAGAAGTCGGGTCCGATCCAGGGTCTAGTGGTGTTGGCGGGGAGGGGTTGGGATAGGGCGGGGGCGGCGAGGGCGATGGTTTTGAGAAGATGGCGGCGGGTGGGCATGAAACCTCAAGTTTACAAAGAAAAAGGCCGCTCCGAAGAGCGGCCTTTTTTGCGTGCAGCCGGAGAGACCTAGAACATGACCTTGACGCTCATGAGCATGGTGCGGTTGCCGGGGTTGGAGGTGTTGGTCCCGAAGATCGGCGAGTTCATGGTCGCGACCGGGTTGCCAAAGTTGTACTGGTTGAACGCATTGATCAGGTCGTTGCGGAGTTGGAGCTTCCAGCGTTCGGTGATCTGGAAGTTCTTGAACAGGCCAAGGTTCCAGTTGGCGAATTTCGGGCCTCGGAAGGTGTTTCGTCCGAGGTTGCCGAAGACGGCCGAGGAGTTGGCCAGCGGGATGCCGGTGGCGGAGTTCAGGGTCGTCGTGAGCAGGCCGCTGCCGTTGACGGGCATGACGAAGGTCCGGAGATCGTTGCTGACGCCATCGCGGGTGAAGGCTCCGCCGGCATTGAGGTTCGGGCGAGCGGGTGCCGCCGAGCCGATGCCGTTGGTATCAACACCGGTACGGATGGTGAAGGGTTGGCCTGACTGGGCGTCGAAGACGCCGGAGATCTGCCAGCCGCCGAAGGCCTGCTTGCCGATCTTGTTCCAAGTCGCGGAGGACTTGATCCAGGGCACTTCGTAGTTCCAGTAGGCGACGACGCGGTGGGGCCGATCGAAGACTGAGCGGGACCATTCGCTGCGGTAGTTCTTGAAGTCCTGGGGGACTTGGGGGCTGGAGTTGGTGATGTCACCGACGCCGAGCGACTCGTCGTTATCGGACCAGTTGCCGGAGAAGGTGTAATTACCGCCGAACAGGAGGCCGTTCGAGAAGCGCTTGTCGAAGCGGACGTAGCCAGCGGAGTAGAAGCCCTTGGCGGTGGTCTCAATGGTGGTTCGGGCTCCGTTGAGGGGGTTCTGGCGGCGGGAGGGCAGCGGGTTGACCGCGGCCGTGACGCCGGGGAGGCCGGGGATGATGTTGACGTTGTTCGAGGCGCGGACCTGAGCAGCTTGGTCAACGGTGAGGATGCCGGGGTTCAACTGGCCCTGACGGACGCCGTAGTAGCTGCGGGTGCCGGAGTGGCCGAGTTCGAGGATCATACCTTTGCCGAGCTGGCGCTGGATGGAGAAGCTCCAGATGTGCGAGGTGGGCGACTGGAGGTTTTCCGGAGCGTTGACGTAAGCAAGGCGGGGGTCGAAGCCGGGGGCGGCGCCGGTGCGGAGGGCAGGCCAGGTGTTGGCGAGCGGGGCGCGGTCGACGTTCGCCGTGCGGACGCGCGGGAAGTTGCTGCCCGTCACGGTGAGGATGTTGAAGAAGAGGTAATCGTACGTCATGCCGTAGCCGCCCCGGATGACGGTGCGATCCTGACCGAGCACCTTGCCCAGGAAGCCCTTCGAGGAGGAGGGGCTGTAGGCGAAGCCGAAGCGGGGAGCGAGGTTGTTACGGTCGTTCCGGGCGAGGCCGGGGACGCCGGCGCTAAGGCTTTGGCTATCGGTTGCGCCGAAGGCTCCGAACGGGATGTTGGAGGTTTCGTAACGGAGGCCGAGGTTAAACGTGAGATTCTTGCGAATCTTCCAATCGTCCTGGAAGAAGTAGGCTTGCTGGTGCTGACGGGCGTCGAAGGTAGCGACGTCGAGGGCGACAGCGAGCGTGGCGGGGCGGTTGTTGATGAAGTCGGGGAAGTTATCGAAGCTGAAAACTCCCTTCGAGTTGAAGGCGGCTTCGTTGTACAGCTTCAGGTAGCTGTAGTTCATGCCCATGCGGAGGGAGTGGCGACCGACGTTGTAGGTGAGCGTATCCTGGAACTGGTACTGATCCTGGGTACGACCTTGGGGGAAGTTGCTGGCGCCCCCGATGCTGAAGAAGCCGCTAATGCCGGTGCTGGGGGATTTCGGATCGTTTTCGGGGAAGGCGAGTTGACCCTTGACGTAGGCGAAGCGGAACTCGTTGACGATTTTCGAGCTAACGGTCCAGGTGTCGCTGGCTGCGTGATTCTGCCGACGAATGGCTTGGCCGCCGCTGAAGAGCGAGCCGAACTGGAGGTTGCTCGTGACATCGGGCTGGATGCGATCGTCGATGGTGTAGCGGTAGCTGAGTTGGTGTTTGTCGGTGAGACGGTGATCGATGCGGGTGACGCCGTACCAGAAGTCATAAGGGTTGGCCAGGGGGATGTTGATCGTTCCTACCTGAATGTTGACGCCGTTGACGGCTTGGTTCCGGAGGTTGGTGTAGCCGGGGTTGGTAGAGTAGATCTGGCTGAGGAAGCCGATGCCACCGAGGGCGGCTTGGCGGCTGGCGGTGGTCTGATCGGGGCCGAGGGGCACGGTGCTGAGGGCTTGGAAGCCGGCCTGGGTGGGAATGGTGGCGGAGGAGGAGTTGCGGGCGTCGGCGGCTTCGCGGCGACGGTTGGCTTCGATTAGGGCGAAGAAGAACGTCCGATCCTTGATGATGCGGCCACCGATGGCGCCACCAGCCTGGTTCTGGTTGAAGCGGGGGGTGGCCTTGAGGCCGGCGCGCTGGTTGAGCAAACTGACCGGTTCCATCCAATTGGCGCGGTAGTAATCGAAGACGCTGCCGTGGAACTGGTTGCCGCCGCCTTTGGTGATGACGCTGATTTGGGCGCCGCTGGAGCGGCCGAACTCAGCCGAGTAGGGGGAGGTTTGGACCTGGAACTGGTCGACGGCTTCGGGGATGACGCGGAGGTTGGCGATGGTGACGGAGGGGTCGTTGTTGTCGACGCCGTCGAGCATGAAGTTGTTGTTGCGGGCGCGCTGGCCGTTGGCGGAGACGCCGGTGGAGCCGGGCCCGCGAGCAGCGGTGGGGGCGATGAGGGCGAGTTGGTTGACGTCGCGGGTGCCGCCGGTGAGGGGGATTTCGTTGACGAACTTGGATTGGAACGTGCGTTCGACGGTGGCTGAGGACTTCGAGAGTTCGACGCCGACGGGAGGGTCGGTGATTTCGACGACGGTGGAGACCGCGCCGACGACGAGCGCGGGATTGAAGGTGACTTCGGAGCCGGTGTTGAGTTGGACGCTGGAGACGACGTAGGCTTCAAAGCCTGCTTTGCGGAACTCGAGGCGGTAGTTGCCGGGTTCCATGCCGATGATGCGGTATCCGCCCGTTTCGTTGGTTTCGACTTCGCGTTCGAGGCCGTTGGCTAAATTCTTAACTTTAATGGCCACGCCCTGGGCTACGGCGCCGCTTGAGTCGGTGACTACTCCGGTGAAAGAGCCTCGGGTCATCTGCGCGTAGGCAGAGAGGCCGAAGACGAGAAGAGCGCAGAGTGCTCTTGTCCAGTGGTTCAACATGGTTCCTTTTACAACTCCGGTGATTTGGTTTACGAGGAGACTTAACCTGATAGAGGCGCCACTCGACGAGGGTGGCTACGCGATCGTATTCCTTTAATAATAAACCTTTGTAGTACAAATGGAAGTGCCGGCTACTGTGTTTTCCGTGGAGAGCCGTGCTAATTGTTTGGGCGAAGGGCAAAAAAAGGCCGCTCCGTTGCCGGAGCGGCCTTTTAAGGGTTTGGTTTGGGGTTGCTTCGTGACCAGATCAGGCGGAGGGCGATGGTGGCCGTCCGCGAGTTGGTGTCCGTATCCTGGTAGTAGCCGAAGGCCGCGGGAGCGGCCAAACTGGTGCCGGGACGGCTGAACTGGGTGTTCTTGAAGAAGTTGAAGAACTGGCTTTGGAGCTGGAACTTCACTTTTTCGGTGATGGCGAAATCCTTCTGGATGGTGACGTCGTATTGGGTGAGTCCGTTGACCCGGGCGACGTTCCGGCCGAAGGTCCCGAACTGACCAACGAGGGGCTGTTCGAGGCCGGAGTTCACGGTTTTGAACTGGGCGGCGGTGACGGTTCCGGGGTTGGGTTCGAATTTCAGGTTAAGCGGGCCGGTGAGG